>CANKTH010000005.1 GCA_947486185.1 Deltaproteobacteria bacterium | reverse complement strand
GGCGGCGTCAAGGGCGTCGAGCAGGTCCGTGAGCCGATCCGTCGCGATCGCCTCGAGCAGGAAGAGGATCGGGCGACGTGCCGTCGGAGCGCTCTCGCTGCGCGAGAGGACCTCCACCAGTCGCGCCAGAGGATCGCCAGGGAGAACGCGCAATACCTCCAAGAAGTCCCGTGGAACCTCTATATTATCCTGACCAACCCGCTCCATCAGGCGGAGGAGGCGGCCGGGACCCAGGAAGCTCAGCGGGCGAGCGCCCTGCTGGGCCCGGTGCAAGGCCCGATAGATCCTCACCATGGAACGCCAGTCGCCCCCGCTCGCCGCCGCAGCCGCCGCCCCGACCGCGATACGCTCCGCTTGCTCGGCGTGCGCCGTCTCGACCCGCCCGCCCTGAAGCGCCCAGTCGACCATCCGACCGGCGAGGGCCGCCGGTGCCTCGCGGGAGTCCTTCACCAGCTCTTCCGCCTCCGCCCGGGAGAGCGGCTCAGGCCGGATCGGGACGAGGCCGGTGACGTCCGGCAGCCGGGTCTTCTCGACGTCCATCCGCGGGCGCTCGGGGGGCATCCGTGGCACGAGCCCGAGATCCACCCCCGGAAGGCCTCGAAGCAAGCTGACCAGATCATCCTCGGCATGGAGGCCGAGCACGATGCGTACGGCGAAGGCCTCGACCAGGCCCGCGACTGAGTCACGCCCGAGGTCGCTCAACTTCACCGTGTCAATCCCGTCTTCTTCACACAGCAACGGCAGCAGCCCGCTCTCGGCCACCACGGCCCCCGCGGCGTAGAAACGACCGTCGCGCACCCTGAGCCGCAACTCCGCCACCTGGAGTCCGAGCTGAATCGTCGGCTCCAACGCAGGTTGTTCTCCCGACGCAAACTGCTCTGCCGCCAGCGCCCATGCCGCGACAAACCGCTCCTGCGGGCTACCCTCCAACCGACCTCCCGCCGCGGTCTAACCCGAAAACCGGCGCCGGACCACCCACGGCTCCGATCCCGACACCGACATGCCCGCCCCCACGAGCTGCGTCAGTGCCCCCTATCCGAGGGCTACGTCGGGGAGCCACGGGGTGCACGCCGTCGTTGCGGGTGCGCCTGGCGGTGGGCGCTCCTCGCCGGGGTGGTAGGCCCCGAGCGCTACGCTCGGAAGCCAGGCACGAACGAAGCTCACAGCGCGCTCGTGCTCCTCGGAGTACCCGGGCCGGCCCACCAAAGAGGCATCGAGGAGCGGCCAACGCAGGGCGGTGAGCCCCTCCAACTTACGGGCCGTCCCCCGATCCAGTTGTCCTAAAGGGTGGAGCGGCCCCCACACCTCTACCTCTAGAAACCCAAGGCGCAACGCCTCACGGACCATATCCGGCAGCGCCGGGTGGTCCCAAGGAGACGCCCCCGCGAAGACCAGCCGCCCCGGCCCCTCTCCGGCAAGCCTCACCAGTCGCTGTCGGATAGTCCGCGTACTCTCTGAATTCCGGCCGGGCGCCCCGCAGCCCGCGCAGGCGAGGCTACAGGGGGCGCCCACCTCGATCCAGAGCGTGTCGCCGAGCGGGGAAGCCCAGCCCGGAGGGACCGGATCCTCGCCGCGGGCCGCCCGAACCCAAGCCAGGCCGGGCGCGCTCGATCGGCCGAGCCGGTCGGGAGGCGGGGAGCGCGGCGCCTCGATCAACGCCGCTTTAGCGGCAAGCTCGGGAGGGGAGGCATCGGGCACCGCACGAACCTCCGCGTCGGACAGCGGCGGGCTCGGCAGCGGTACCCGCCGGCTCTCGCGTGTCAACGGCGGGGCGCCCTCGGGCACCAGCTCGCCCGACCCGAAGCGTCGGAGATAGCTCGCCGGCACCTTGGGACAACGCGAAGCGGCGCTGCACACGGAGCACGCAGGCGCGGCGGCGCTGGGGTCCGTCCGCTCGTCAGGAAGATGCGCAATACGCATCGGGGCCTCATCATCTGCCGCGGCCCAACGCCGTCCACCGAGCACACACAACGGCACGCCCCGCGTCTCGGGCTCGATACCCAACTGTTGGAGCCGATCGATCGCCGCGGCGAGCGGCTCCGAGAGCAACCCGAGGCGCGGCACAAGCGCCCGCGCCTCGGTGATCGCCGCGCCTTCTTCACGAACGAGCGCCAAGCGGACCAGCGACGGCCCGAACGCGGGCAGGCCCTCGACAAACGAGGATAGCCCGGGCAGCAGGCTGCGCGTGAGCACCGTATGGATACGTAGGTTCAAACCTGATGTACGAGCAGCCCTCGCCGCAGTACGCGCCGCCTTCCACGCGCCCGGACTGCGGGTGAGCCAGTCGTGTATCCCTTCGTCGCCGTGAAGCGCCAGGGCAACGTCGGTCAGTCCCGCCCGTCTCAGCGCTGCGGCCGCTCCCGATGCGCCGAGGATCCGGCCGCCGGTCTGCACCCCGATTCGACGAAACCCCGCCTCCTTCATGCCGCTGACCAGGACAAGCAGGTCGGGGCGCAACAACACCTCGCCGCCGGCCAACCACAACACCCCGGTACGGGGCCGGTCCCGAACGGCCTCCAGCAGCGCCGGGAGCGGGGTCCAGAGCGCGCCCGAGTCGGAAAACGACGCCCGTAACGTGGACTGATCGCAAAACCGGCAGTTCTGCTCGCACCGCCACCCCACCCGGAGGTCGAGGCCGCTCACGCCTGTTCCTCCCGGGTCAAATGAACCGCCTGGGCATCCCGGACCACACGTTCAACCAGGAATAGCGCGGAGCTCGGACTCTCCGTGAATCTGCAGATACTCCTTCCATACGCCTTCGCACACGTGGTTGTAGGAACAGTGGTCGCACGTGGCCACCTGACGTTTCAGGTCCGATCGTTTTCGCTCCTGCCAGTTGAACCGCGCGCGTCCGCCCTCCACCTGAGCGACGCCATCGGCAAAACCTTCCGAGGTCGCCGTGCGGATTGAACAGTCCGTGTCCAGATCGCGGAACTCCCCGAGGTAACGCTGCGCCATCGAGCGGGAGCCCACCAGCGCCAAGGGAAGCGTACAGAGCGGGAAGCTGCCCAGCGTAAAGGTCCTCTTATATCGGAACTCATTGAGGAGCACTGCCTTGACGACATAGGGCACGACCTCGGTGTAACGAGGCACTACGCTCTGGTCCTCCCACGCAAAACCTTCGGCCCGCACGAAATTCGCACGCACGTCGTCGAGGCCGAGACTGTAGAAATACTTCAACATGGAGGGCAGGTATTTGTAGTTCCAGCCGTTCACCACGATGTTGACAGACACGTTATCACGAAGCAGCCCACGGTCCCGCTTCTCCACCAGAAACCGCAATGCCGAGGCCTTCTTGTCGAAGTTTCCTGGTACGCCCGTGATCTTGTCCTCCAGCGCCGCGGTGTGCCCGTGACACGACATCGTCACGCGTGTAAGTCCCGCGTCCAGGAGCCGCTCTGCAAAGTCGTGTCGGAACAACTTGGTTCCGTTGGTGGCGATGGTGATCCGGCTGTAGCCCAGCTCTTTCCCCAGGCGTACCGCGTCTACGATCCATGGGTAGGTGGTCGGTTCGCCTCCCAAGAACCCAAGCGAACGATTACCCGCTTCATACCAGCGCCGAATCTCCGCCTGCATATCTGGCCAGGGCATGTAGCGGCGAAGCTCGGTAGCGGGCATGCCGTCGAGGCAGAACACGCACTTGTTGTTGCAGATCTTCCCGACGTTGATCTCAACGTTTTTCCGACGATCACGCTCAACGACCGGCGCGATAGGGAGCTCGCTCATGACGCCTCCGGCTGGAGCTCATTCGCGCCAAAGCGCGAAAGATAGGTTGAAAACACACCGGCGCACACACCGCGCCACTTACACGCCGCGCACGGAGCAGCCTGCTCACGCCGGCGGGCAGGTGTCCATGAATAAACACCTTCAAAGGAAACCTTTCCGGGAAGCGCCGCCCACTCCACCGTCACCCGTGGGTTCCAGTGGAGGTCGTTGCTGAACATGGCGTAGGGTCCGAGGATACACATCGGCACGCCGAAAAAGCGAAGCACCATCGCCCCGGCGGCCTCCACGAGACGTGGCACCTGCTCCCCCAGACGGCTGAGCGGCACCGCGAGCGCGTCATACCGGACCTCCCCCGCGCCCTCAGGAGTGAGGTTCGAGAGAATTTGCAGGCTTGCACCAGATGTTCTTGCGAGCTGGGTGATCTGCACGAGGTGTTCGAGATTGAGGGGCGTGAGCACGGTGTTCACGAAGAGCCCAAAGGGGCGACCAGAGCGGTCCGCCGTCAGTCGACTGGCGTTCTCCATCGCTGTGTTCACTTGGACAAATGAACCGCGTCTCCCCGCGAGGGCGTCGTGCACGGAGGCGTCCGGGCCATGGAGTGAAAACAGGGCCTCATCCAGATGAGGTAGGGCAGCTGCCGCCCATTCGGGGTCGGCAAGGCGCGTGCCGATCGTGCCAATCGACGTACGCATACCCAGCTTCTTCGCCAGCCTGAGGATGTCGATGAACCGGGGGTGGATCGTCGGCTCGCCTCCCGTGAAGTGGACCGCCTCCACCCCGCGGGAAGCCTCCCGGCGCAGCACGGTCGCCACGCGCTCAAACGTTACGGGGAACTTGTTGAACTCACGCATCCGCCCGTCCTCGGAGCAGAAGACGCACCGCTCCGGGCAGTGGTAGGTGACGTGCAGCTCGAGCCGCCGCATCCTCTGGCCCTCGGGGCCGATCCAGGGGGTCGCCTCAGTCAACGTCGAGCCTCCCGCCAACGGAAATAGGCCGGGTACAGGCGGTCGCACAAGCCGGTGAGCGCACGATCTGCGGCCTCGGTACCCTGGCGCACCTCCGGCGGCAGTCGCTCGAACAGCAGGGCCGCGGCGCGGCTCGCCCCTTGGTCCAGCGCCGCGCGATCCGGCGGATCGTCGAGGTCACCGAGCGCCGTCAGGTCGCGGAGGTCGTCGTAGCGCCCCGCAAGGATGAGGTTTGAAGGATGGATTCGCCGATCCACATCCACGACGAAGCCCGTGTTGAAAAACGGTGTCGGCGCCCGCACGAACAGGTTGCGCAAGTAGAGGTACTGGCCCCGCGACCAGGCCTGCTCAAACTCGTTCGCGATGTCGTGCATCGCGAGGTTCAGAGCGGAGAGTTGGTCGGGTGTCCAAGGGAGGTAGTAGCCCGGGAGCAGGTTGAACCTACGGATTCCGAGACCCAGGAGATGTTTGAAGTTGGCCGCCGCCCGGATCGCCATCGCCGGCGCGATGGTCTGGGTCACCACGAACCTCGGGAGCTTCAGGAGTTCGGGCAGGAGCTCAAGTACCTTCTGATACGACGGCGTGCCCCGCCTGAGGCCGTCATGGGTGGCGGCGTCACCGTCCAGGCTGACTGTCAGGCTCACGTCCGGGCGTTCCTGGAGGCGCCGCAGCCAGGCGGCGTCCAGCGGCAATGCGTTGGTGGACAAGGACACCCGGACCGACGGCGGCGCATAAGCGAGGACGGCTTCGACCACGTCGGGCACCAGCAAGGGCTCACCACCGAACAGCTTGCACTCACCTCCTCCAAAAAGCTCGACAAACCTATCGATTGCGCGCCTCGCATCATCGGGGCTGAGGTCAGGCAGCCCGTCCTTGAGCGTCGGGCAATAGGCACAACGTAGGTTACAACGCCGGGTCACCACCAGGATGAGCGCATGGCGCCACCGGTCTGGCCGGAGCGCGGGCTCGACGACACCCAGCTCGCGCGCGATCACCGCTTAGCTGGCCGTTTCAGCAGGCTTTCACTCACCACTGGCCATGGCTGCCATGGCTGCCGTGACTCCCGTGGCTCCCGTGACTCCCGTGGCTCCCGTGGCTGCCATGGCTCCCGTGGCTGCCATGGCTCCCGTGACTGCCATGGCTCCCGTGACTCCCGTGGCTCCCGTGACTCCCGTGACTACAGTGTTGGGCCAACAGCCCCTCGTGCCCGGGAGCCGAACCGCGCGCGAGATCGGTGGGATTGAGCCCGAGATCCGCCGAGGTCGCCTGGAGCAACAAGAGGCTCTGGGCCACCTCGTCGCTCTGTTGGCGCGCTACACGAAGCTCGTCCGGGAGCAGCATATGGCTTGGGCTCCGCGAGAGCTCAGGCAGCACCAGATCATCGGGCCACGCACCGTCCGCCGCGCCAGCATCATGTTTGAAACCGGGAAAAGCCCGAGAGGGATCCTTGGGAAGACTCATGGTGAGGCCTCGGCGCCAACTGGCGGATAGGGGACAGTGCCGGGGCGAGACCGCTGAATGGTCCACCGGCGGAAGATACGTTCGTCGCTGCCATCGGCGTCAGCCGCCAGCCTCTCGTAGAGCCAGGTCTGAACACCGTGGAATTCCTGACACTTGCGTGATCTTGGACGCTGCCCGAACAGGTCACCGTCGAACATGTAGTTATGAAGCGGCTGAATGCCACAACTTGGTTTGTAGGCACAGCCGACACAAGCCGGCAATGCGTCGTTGATCGACGCGACGGCGAGGGCACGAATGGTCGGGTGGGCGCGCACCTCGTCCCAGGTGCTCTGGGCGACATGGCCGAGCCTGAAGGTCTCGTTCCCCATATGGGCGGCCATCCTGCCTTCATCACACGTGTAGATACCGCCGTCGTAGTTGTACGCCAGCGTGGCCATACCCGAGCCGACCGGCGAGCGACAGTCCGTGTAGTTGGGATCGTCCGGAGTCAACATCCGCGTCAGGAAGACCGAGGCCATCCGTTCCTGGAGGAAGGTGCCGCCCCGATTCTTCTCCAAGATATACGCAGCAGTGTCCCTATAGAACTGAAGGAACTCCTCCATCGTGTAGCCGATCTGCTTCCAGGTGTTCACCGCGAAGCCGAAGGGATTCAAGGGTCGTAGGTGGATGCTGCGAAGCCCACGTGAAAGGTACAAATCGACGATGTCTCGCCCCCGCGTCAACGAGGCGCGAGTGGTGGTCATCAGCGCGTCGACGTGGAAGAAGTCGGGATCGAGCCCGCGCGCCACGTAGGCGGCGTTGAAACGGTCCATCCACGAGACCACGTGATCGAAGACTGCCGTTTTGCTCCCGGTGAATGGCCGATTCTGATCATGCACGTCCGCTGGGCCGTCGAGCGAGGTGCAGACCATCACCCCGCGGTCGATGAGCCAGTTCATTCGTTCTTCGGTCATCAACGTCATGTTGGTGACCATGGAGAAGATCAGCTCACGTTCCTCGTAACGGTTCTTCTCTCGGGCATAATCGACGACGAACTGGATGACCGGGAAGTTCGCGGTCGGCTCGCCTCCTTGAAACTCGATGTTGAGGACGGGCGCGGGAGTACTGAAGATGAAATCCACCGCCTTCTTGGCATTCTCGACCGACATGTCTGTGTCGACCGCGTCCATGTCGGCGCGCGAGGCATGACAGTACTTACAGGCCTGATTGCAACGCAAGGTGACAATGAAGACGTGGAGGTGCGGTGCGTGCTTCAGGAACGCTTTCTTCCGGCGAATCCGCCCCGCGAGGCCGTCGAGGTCCACCCCCTCGCGCACGAAACCCCGGCGTTGAAGCTCAGGATAGAGGGGGTCGCCCTCATTGATCTTCCCGCGGTAGAAGGCCTGAAACTGTGGCTCGGTGAGGATCAGGTGCTCAGAGGCCTCGTTGGTGATCAACACCTTGTCCGCGACGCGCCCATAACGGAAGAAGCCCACCCGCTCGCGGTCGTAGGCCCGGGGGTCGACGGTGATGGCGGTGGTCAGCATGATGCCCTCGCGTCCACCACCACCTGGAAAAGCGCGTGATTCCGCAGCTCATCCGCCACACGTTCGTGGTGCCGCTCAGGCAGCCCGGTCAACCGAACGAGCACATCCGCCTCGGCCTCCTCGACGTTCAGTGCTCCGAGGTGCGCAAAACGCGCTGCCGCGCTCCGCACCGAAGCCGTCGGATAGAGGCTGCGATGAAAACGAAGCTCCAAATCAGCCATTCCGCGGCTCCTGCCAGGGCACCGCGATGTCCAGCGGCGCCTCGGCAAGCTCCTCCTCGTCGAGTTGCGCAAGGAGCCGGTCGATGGTGGACGGGCCATCCGCCGCAAAAAAAGCGCGGGCCATCACAAACTCACGGATTCGCGCGTTGCTCTCACCGATGTTCTTCCGGAGCGCCTGATTCAGGAGCTCGTTGGCGAACTCTCCGGCCAACGCCTCGAGCGCCTCTGGATCGGTTGGGCCCCGGGTCTTGAGCACGACGGTCACGCGTCCGTCTCGGGGTCGGTCGAGGAACAGATAGGCACGATCGACAAAAAGGTAGGCAGCACCCTGAATCACGTCGAGCGGGTAGATGTCCTCACCGACCTCGAAACGAATGCTCCGCGCGCCAAGCTCAGTGCTGAGGCCGTTGGGAATCAGTGGTTCGTCGCTCATCCGGGGCTCCGCCCCGGGGTGAGCTGACGCGAGGCGACGGCGAGCGCTTCCGGGTGCCGCCAGACCCGATCCTGGTGGGGCTCGAGCACCGCGAGCCTCTCGGCGCCCAACCGCTCGTTCTCTGCCACAAAAGCCGCGAGCCGCCGGACGGCGCGCCCGAGATCCTCATCCAGCGCGTCCTGGCCGTCGCCGCCGTCCATCACGATGAAATCAAGGAATTCCGTAGCCGCAGGCCCCCGGGCCACCGACTCGCGTAAACACACATCGACCCGGGCCACCCGGCCATCCTCACGCAGAAGGTTGACCGTCACCGCGCCATCCTGCGCCGGAAAAACGCGGGCGATACGCCAGTTGAGACCAAGTTCGCTACCGGGGGCGAGCGGGGCGAACAACCACCAGGGCGCCGCGTCGCCGTTGAGCGCAGTGACGGGCGCGACGGAGCGATCGGCCGCCCGGGCGGCGCCCACGCGGGTGGCAACAAGGCCAAAAACGGCGGTCTGAAGGAAGAGTCGGCGGCTGTCCATCGGGCTCCCGGATGCTAGCGCCATCATACTACCGTGGGTCGCCCCCGTTGTCGCGCGGCCCGGGGGAAAGCGACGATCGGGGGTGCAACAACGCGCACGCCGGTACCGGCCGCCGGCGCGGAACGGTGGGCGGGCACCGCCGCGGCCCGGGACGGCTGGGCGGACTCAGCTGCGGCCCGGTCGGATCTCGGCTTAGACCACCGGTTTGTACACCAACCACACCAGCACGCCCAACCCCAATCCAAACATCTGGATCGCGCCATCGGCGGCGGGAAGCAACACCTCGGCGTAACAGCCGTCGATCAAGGCCCGGTCCTCTCGCCGGTCCGCGCCTCCACCGGAGTACATTGACGAGCCCACCAACGCCACCAAAGAGCTGGCGTCGCACCGAAGTGACACGAAGTCCACTCCGGCTGGTCAAGCACTCCTGCCGGATCTTCGTACACAGCGCGAGCGAAACGCAAGTGCTCCCGGCGCAAGAATGTTGGGCGTCACCCCTGGGCCGCGCGCCACGCCCGCGCGATCCACAGCGCTGGCCCGACTATCGCGCACAGCACCAGGAAGAATGCCGCGTTCTCTGCCCCGCCTATCAACGCCTGGCGAGCGCTGATCCCGCTGAGCCAATCGACGCCGACGCGGAGGCCTCCGCACGACCCGCCCAGGATCACGAACGTTCCCGCGACTGCCGCCCCCGTCCCCAGCGCGGTCCTTCGGAGCTCAAGCACAAACGCGGTCCCGCTCGCCCGGGGCGGTTTTTGAGGCCACGGCTGACCCCGGGTCCAGAGGAGAAGACCAAGGCCGAAGGGGATCATCCACAGCGACGACAGCACCGCACCGGCCGCGGCGAACTCAGGACGGCCAGCCACAATGCCGGGAAGGCCGAGCACCCCCGTGGGGAGAACGAGCCCGAGAGGCGCCACGACCCAGGCCAGGACGTAGGTGCGCATCACGCCGGCGAGCCCGAGCTCGAGGTCGTTTACCCGGTGGAGGACGAGCGCACGCCCGCCCGGGAACGAGGAGCGCCGTTCGATCAATCGATACCGCGCTCGGTGCAGGGGCACGACCGGCATGTACAGCAGGGTCACCCACTTGGTGGCATCGAAGACTCCGTCGTCGTCGTGGCGCGTACAGGAACGCAGGGCGGTGCCCGTGCCCCCGACGCTCCACACCAACGGTTCCTTTATCGCCAGGCGCGACCTCCCACCCTCCGGCTGCTACTAACCATGACCAACCCACCCAGCTGGGGCCCCTGCGGCAGGCCCTGGTCGTGAGGTACGCGGAGCGAGGCGAGGCGAGCGTGCTGTGGCCCGGCACCGACCCGCCCGCTCAGCCGCGACGACGCCGGGGCCGCCGTCGTCCAGCACCTCTCCGAGCGCGCCCTTCAGGCCGCGCACATCCCGTCGATGCGCGACGAGCGGGACGCACGCCCGACGGCACGTTCTTGCTCCGCCCGGAAGTGGCGCCCCCGGCAGGATTCGAACCTGCGGCCCACAGCTTAGAAGGCTGTTGCTCTATCCACTGAGCTACGGGAGCCGACAACGCTACTTCACACCGCGGGGCCCGAGCCGCCAGCCCAATGAGCGGTCACGCCCGAGCCAACCGCCCCGTGTCGCGGCCTCGCCGCCACGGAGTCGCCTCCGGGTTCAAGGCCGCGTAGGGAGCGCCCCACCGCCCAACATGTCCTCGACGAGCGCTCCGCGAACGGACGGCAAAAATGCCGTTCTCACGAGGTATTCCGGGTGATCGCAGACCAGCGCCACCGAGTTCTGGAAATCCTGGAAGGCGAGCCGACCGACCTGCCCCAGCTCAGCCCGCACAAACTGCACCGCAGAGATCCGCGTCGGCTCGAATTGTGCGGCGTCGAAAGTGACCGGAACCCGCGGCTGCCCGCCGATCTCGAGGAATACGTGCTGATGAAGGCCGACCAGACGTTGTAGCCAGGCCGCCCGCGACGCCGGTTCGTCCACTTCCACCATCAGCGTAGCCGACAAGGTCGTTGGGCCCGGTAGAAGCTCATTGTAGGTGAGAAGTTCGTGTGCGATAGCCTCTTCGCTCACGATCCGCTCCACCCGGCACATCTCCTGCACCTGCCACCACACGCTGAGCCGGTTCTCGAAAAAGATGCTGATGAGGGGCCCGAGCTCCAGCCGACGTACGGCCTTCCCTCTCAGCACCTCAGCTTCAAAACGACGCCTCCCCGCAACAAAATCCGGGGTGGAGAGGATGTCCGCGCGCTCGACCGGCCTCATGACTTGCCTCCGTAAGCTTTCCACATCAGCTCGATGGGATGAACCACAGCTTTTTTCGTTCCCTCTTCGATCTGGAGCTTGGCGATGAGGCAGTCCGACGCCAGCACTGGCTCGGTGCCCATCTCTTCGAGGAGCGGCGCCGCCCCTTCCTTGGATAGGGCATAATACTCCTTCTTCATGCCCCAGGTGCCGTCCATACAGGAGCACCGATCGACCAGCTTCACCTTGGCCCCCGGCAGCTTCTTCAGCATATCCCTGCTTCTAAAGCCGATTTTCTGCACCTTGAGGTGGCACGGGAGGTGGTAGCCGATCTCGCCGACCTCGGTGGTGTAGTCCTCTTTCAACTTCTGCTCCTTTCGCAGCTTGAACAGGTACTCCATCAGGTCGTAAGCGCGTTTCGACACGACCTCCGCGGCGGGACTACCGAGGTAGTCATTCCACTCCTTCTTGATCATGTAAGAGCAGGTCGGCCCGGGGGATACAACGTCGCAGCCCGCCGCCACATAGGGCTCGAGGATCTTGACGTTGTGTTCGGCCCACGAGGTGGCGCGCGGCACATCTCCACCGTCTAACGCCGGCATCCCGCAGCAACGAAACTCCGGCGCGAAGACGGTGATGCCGGAATGCTCCAACACCTCGACCGCGGCCCGGCCCACCTGGGGCTCGTTCCATTGGACCGAGCACGTGTAGAACAGAACAACCTTCAAGCCCTCCACCTTCGCGGGATCGGGCGGATTCGGATGCCGCTTGTTGAACCACGACAAAAAAGTCTCGTCCGCAAACTTGGGTAGCTGACGGTCACGGTGGATACCCACCGTCGCCTCCATCATCACCCGATTGACCTTGAGCTCCGTCCCGAAATTGGCGATGGCGGGCACCAGCGTGCCGACCCGGCCAACCAGATCGGGATCGCCCAACACCCGATCCTGGAGCTTGACACCGTGCTCCTTTGCGTCGATCGCCTTGTGGCGCAACATCAACCGCGGAAAGTCCACCGCGAACTCATGGGGCGGGACGTAGGGGCAGATCGGATCGCAGAGTTTACACTGGTAGCACAGGTCGACCACGCGTTGGTGGACGTCGAGGGGCAGCCGCTCCAATGCCTCGGCTTGGCCGCGGATATCTTCACGCGTCTGACCCATCAGCGCCGCGACGGCTTCCTCCTCGGACCGCAGCTCCGACCGCAGCTCGACAGGCGCGGATCGGTCGAGCGCATCGACACCGTTGAACAGCTCCGGGAACGAGGGGCAGAGCTTGAAACAGAGCCGGCAACCGTTGCAGATCTCGAAGACACGCTTCTCTTCCGCGACCAACGCCTCACGGCTCCAGTACTCGGGCTCCCGCGGGCCGGGGATCTTGTGGGTCGACATCGCACGCACTCCGGCCGTCGGGCAAAAAAAGCGCCCCGCTACGATACCGTAACGGGGCATCGCTCACGCCCCCGCCGCGGTCATCTAGCGCGGCGCGCGTGAACGTGCGGCCTACAAGCTGTCGAGGCCCTTCTGGAAGCGGCCCGCGTGGGACTTCTCGGCCTTCGCGAGGGTCTCGAACCAGCTCGCGATCTCGGCAAAACCTTCCTCGCGGGCGGTTTTCGCCATGCCCGGGTACATCTCGGTGTACTCGTAGGTCTCCCCGGCTGCGGCGGCCTTCAGGTTGGCCTCAGTGTCGCCGATCGGGAGGCCGGTGGCCGGGTCACCGACCTGCTTCAGGTAGTCGAGGTGACCGTGCGCGTGGCCCGTCTCGCCCTCGGCCGTGTCCCGGAAGAGGCCCGCCACATCGGGGTACCCCTCGATGTCCGCCTGCTTGGCGAAGTAGAGGTACCGACGGTTGGCCTGGGACTCGCCGGCGAACGCGGCCTTGAGATTGTCGTGGGTGCGGGTGGACGCGAGGCTGGGCATGAAAACTCCTGTTGAGATTGAGTCTAAGCTCATACTCAGTCTCGTCAGGCGGCGCAAGCGCGGTAGAGCGCGGCTCCGGCCGGCAGGCGCGGCGCCTTGACGCCCAGACGCGGATCCGATAGCTTGGTGGGGCTTCGGAGAACGCCTCCGGAGACGGTCTTCGTCGTGCCGCCGGTAGGCGACATCAGCGGGAGGCTGGAGATGACCGGCCGAGTAGCTCAGTTGGTAGAGCAGCGGACTGAAAATCCGCGTGTCGACAGTTCAATTCTGTCCTCGGCCACCATCTCGCCCATCCTGGTACTGCTCGCCCTTTGTCTCGGTGGCTGCTCGGACGATCCTTGCGCACAGCTCTGCCAGTCTGTCGGGCAGCGCCTTGGGGGGTGCATCGAGGAATGGGACGCGAGCTGGGACTTTTTCGGCGCGACCCGGCAGAGGCAGTTTGTCACGAGCTGCCAGGACGACTGGTCGGAGCTGCGGGTCGACCTCGAGGTGCGGCAGATCAACGCCTCCGAGGAGGCCTGTGACGACGCCCTGGCCGAGCTGCGCGGCCTGACGTGCGACGAGCTACGAGCGCTCTACTTCTGAGAAGGCAGAGCCAACTCCACGTTCCGCCCGCGAGCGCCACAGGGCTTCTGCGACCGGGAGCTTCAGTGTCCGGATCCGCCTGCGGCGTCGGATTCCGACGACTTACGGTTGAGCAGAAGACGGAAATAGGTCGCGAAGGAGCGGCCGATACCCTGGCGGCTCCGGCGGTCGACCACCATGATGCCCACGAACAGGACGAGGTAGATCACCCCGACGGCGAAATGGGCCTCGGTAAAGATAGAGGAGATCAAGAAGAGTACGAGGAGCACCACGCCCTGCCACACCGACAAGGACAAGTCCGAAATCACGGCGATGCCAAAAAGGCACTGCGCCGCGGTGAGCAGCATTTCTGTCGTTTGTCGGCCGTCCATCGGCAGCGATCCCGGTTGACCCAGCGCAACTGAAAAAACCACGGAGAGCGTGCCTACCAAAAGCGTCCACTGATTCACATTGCTTGAAACGAGCGTTCGAAGGCCAGAATCGCTGGCACCCCGCCACACCATGAGCGCGGCGACCACGAACTCAGGCGACTCACTTGCGAGCGGCGCCACCCATTGGACGAGCACGAACTCGTCAACACCCATGATCTTCCCGCTTTCAACCAGGGCATGCGCAAAAGGTTCGGCGCAAACAAAGATCACCGAAGCGGCGAACAGCAGCATACCGAGCACTGCCGCCCGACGAATGCGCGCTGGCTGCGCCGCCAACAACGCGGCCGGCCCCACCGGCTCCCCCTCATGCTCCTCGCCGCGGGAGGCCGCCACGAGGTAAGACACGTACAAGGTGAGATAAACCGCCGTATCCCAGAGATTGAGCGAACCACGCGCGATAGGAACCATCGCGTAGGCCGTCGCGAGCAGCAGCACCGCGATGTCCGCGCCGGTGTCGCGGGAGAGCACGATCTCATTCCGTCGCAGGTGTATGCGCGACAACAGGATGAGGATCGGCCAGCCGATGCCAAGGAGCAGTCGGTTGCCGCCCGTCATGTTGGCGATCGCGTACGCCGCCTGATCCGGATCCGAAGCCGCTTTCCAGGCGAAGGTGGCGTCCACCGCGTACTCGGGGAGCACCGCCACGAGCGCCAGCACACTCACCGCCAACGCCTGGGGGATGTCCTGCTCAGCCACCTCACAGGCCCACGACAACAAAAACGCGGCAGCGAGGATGCCCAGGCCGGCGAGCCCCGCCGTCAGGGCGTACCCGTCATGGTTACCCAAGAAAATCTGGTATATCCCAGGAAAAGACGCGACAACCGCGAGAGCGTAGGGCCACCAGCGGATCATCGGCGGCACCGGGGAGGGAGGCAAGGTCGCATGGCGGCGGCCTCTAACGTGTCGCCCGCGCACGAGCCTGCGGCGCTTGGTGCGTCGTCAATTTTGAGGTACTGTGCGGCCGGAGGTGAGGATGCGGCTTTTCGGACTGATGATCGTTTTGGGGGCGTGCAGCGACAAGGGGGGAGACAGCTCCACAACCGGCGGAACCACGCCGTCCACCGAGTCGGAGACCACGCCGCCTACCGACGACACGGCGACGGAGACCACGACCACCACACCGCCCGCCACCGCGAGCGTGAGCGGCACCGTCACGACGGTCGACGGGACGCCGGTCTCGGGGGCCCGCGTCAACGTCTGCCGTATCCAGTGCGCCTTCACGGACACCGACGCCTCGGGCAACTATAACATTGCGCCCTTATCTCCATGGGAAGCGGCTTTCTACGTCGTCCCCGACAGCGACTCCGGGCTGATGACCCAAATGGTGCTGCTGACGCTCGCCGACGAGGAGGAACGTGACCTCGACGCCGTGATGCTGGAGCCCGACAAGTCCTCGCCCCTCCCGGCCACCGCCACCGAGACCGAAGTGGCCGCAGGCGTCTACCTGACCGTTGGCGCCGACATCCTGGAGCCGGCGCCGTTGACCGAGCTGGGCGACACCTTCACGGCAGCGCGGGTCCCCGACGGGATGGGGATGCCGATCGAGCTGCCAGGAACGGTGCTCGGAAACTGGTACTTCGGGCCATTTGAGGCCGATTCCGAAGCCGGAGTGGCGGTACGCCTCGACAACCTCTGGGGCCTCGCGGCGGGAACCTCGGTGGAGGTCTACGCGATGTCGCTCCCCACCGACTACAGTTGGTTGTTGGCGGGGACGCTCACCGTCGGGTCCGATGGGACCTCCCTGACCGGGGACGCTCGGTTGCCCATCCTCACCACGATGGTCGTCATCCAGCCATGATCCTGTTCTGCGGCCTCGCGCTCGCGGCGCCCCGCTTGTGGTTGCAGGGCGCGGCGCTAGCCCAACTGGGGGTCGCGGAACCCGCGCCGGTCGGAGGGGGCGTCGGGGGTGAGATCGGGGTCCACGTCGGCGCCGAGCCGGTGCTCTCGTTGGCCGCGGGCGCGAGCGAGGCGGTGATCACCGCGCCCAACAGCCACGCCGCGGGCATCTACGTGGACGTCCGCTGGCCCGCTCGCACCGGGCCCTATGTCCTCGGGGGCTTCGCGCACCAGCACGTCACGGGGCTCGATTCACTGAAAGAGGCTCCCGGACAGGTGTTTCTCGCCACGCACGAAGCGGTGTCACATCGGAGCGGCTTCTCGGTCGGCGCCGGCGTCGCTATCCCCTCCTTCTGGCCGGAGGATGACCCGCTGGGCAGGGTTCATGCAGAGCTCCGGGGCCGGATGATGGTGCTGCCGGCCGGCGATGGTCCCCTGCTCGTTGGCCTCGTAGAGCTCGGCGGTCGCATCGAGATCGGGAAGGACTGAGGGGTCGACCCGCCTCAGACGGTGGCCCACTTCCCGATTCCCACACTGGGAATGCTGTTCTTGAGCGTAGACTTCACGATCTCGGTGAGCACGGTGGCGCCCGAGGCCATCTCCAACAGCTCGGCGCGGCCCTCCGACTTGGAGAACTTGCGGCGGATGAGGTCCGGGCGCATGTAGAAGTTGAGGTAGGCCTTGGTGCGGTAGCGGCGCAGCTGCTCAGCGGTGAAGGTCTCGGTTTCAAGCTGCGGGATCGGGCCGCCCCCGTTGATCGTGTAGCGCCGCCAGAAATCGCCGTCCACGTAACCGCGCTCCTGCGCGATGCGGTAGAGGTCGGTGGCGGGCAACGCGGTGGCCACCGAGAAGCTGGCCCAATCCAACCCGATCGAGGCGGCGAACTTGATGGTGTCCTCGACGTCGGCGGGCGAGGCGTCGTAGTAGCCGATCATGAAATAGCCGCGCGTCTCGATACCTACTTCCCGCGCAATCCGGAACGCCTCGGTGGTCTGCTCGCGCGTGATCTGTTTGTTCATGATCTTGAGCAGGCGGTCGGTTCCGGCCTCCACCCCCATGTGGATCGAGCGTAGACCCGCCTTTTTCAACATGACCAACACTTCGCGGTCCACCGTGTCTACCCGCGCGCGGATGTTGAAGCGCACCTTGACGTTGCGACGGAGGATCTCCTCAGAGAGCTTCCGCATCCGCTTTTTGCCGATCGTGAAGGTCTCGTCGAACATGACGATCTCCTTCACCCCATAGTTCTTGACCAGGTGCTCCATCTCGTCGACCACGAGCTCGGGCGAGCGAAAACGCAGCTTGTCCGAGTAGACCTGCGAGCAGTACCCGCAGTGCCACGGGCACCCGCGAGTGGTCACCATGGTGGCGAAGGGCTGGAGGACCGTCAGACAGTGGTAGCGAGGAATGTCCACCATATCCCAGGCGGGCATTGGATATTTGTCGAGGTCCTTGGCCACGGCGCGACCCGGGTTGGCGATCACCTCGCCCCCTGCCGCCCGAACATAGGTGCCGGCGATGTCGTTGAGCGGCGAACCGCTCTCCACCCGCTCACACACCTCGAGGAAGGTCTCCTCGCCGTCGCCTACGACCGCCATGTCGAAACATTCCCAGGTCAGCGACTCACGCGGGTAGATCGCCAACTGCGGACCGCCCACCACAATCAAGGCGCGCGGGGAGGCGACCCGACACATCTGCGCGATCTCGATGGTCGCGGGCCAGCCGAGCGTCTTGGCCGTGAGCCCGATTATGTCCGGCGCGAACTCCCTCACCCGGTCTTCGGCGTCCTTGGGGAAGATGTTCTCCGCGTGCAGGTCGATCAGCTTGACGTCGAAGCCGTGCATCCGGAGCCACGACGCGAGCTGCAGCAGCGGGAGCGATGGAAAAATACCCAGCTTCTCGGCGGCCTTCTGGCTCAGAGGCTGCTGGTCTGCCGCCTCGTGGTACTTCATCAGGAGGATCTTGGTTTTTTTCGTGGCCACGCCGACCTCGCCGCTTCCTCCACTCTACCACCATCGGCCGGGGGATCCCGCCCGATGGGGGTCGGTTGGACTACCGATCCGCGGGAGAGACGTCGCGCGAGGCGTCTCGGGCGCTCCGGACGCCCCGGCGCCGTCGAAGCAGGGCGGCGAGGCCCCCGAGCCCGAGGAGCGGCATCGCCGTTCGGCCGTAGTCGCCGGCGCTGACCTCGGGCCGCTCACAGTCGCACGAACAGCCCGTGCAGGGAGGGAGCTTGTCGTCGTCGCTGCCGCTGTCTTCGCCGGTGTCGTCGTCGCCATCGTCGCCAACGTCGTTCGCCTCACCGGGCGTCGGGCTGCCGTCGATCTGCCAGTCGGATTGCCCGTTCGTCTCGTCGTTCCCGTCGGGGATACGCGAGAGCGACTGGTCCGGATCGTCGGGCACCGGCGTCGGCGGGCTCTCCCAACCGAGCTCGTCGAACCCTTCGCCAGGCTCCGAGCCGTACACCACGGTGTCCACGACCTCCGGGTCGTCGCCGCACGAGAGCAGCCGCACACCATCGGCGTTACTGCTGGCATTTCCCAGCGAGAGGCTCGCCACGACGTCCGCGGTCGAGCCGTTCCCGATCACGAGGTAACCCCCGGCCGGGATCTCGATCGTCCGCTCAAAGATGAGCTTGTCGTTCCATGAGGTCGAGGAGGTCACCTCCAGCACCCAGCCTTCGAGCAGCGCGGTGTCGCTCCCCGCGTTGTGGATCTCGACCCACTCATCGTCGTCGGAGCTCTCGTTGTCGAAGAGCACCTCGTTGATCACGAGGTTCAAATCGGGATGACACTCGACCGGCGGGGGCGGCTCACACCGATTGGGCTCGCCCGGGCTCGGATCGTCACACACCAGCCAGTCCGCACCCGAACGCTGGGTGTCCACCCCGTCGTCGTTACGCTCATACGCCTCGTCGGAGCCCAGCTTCCCGGCGAGCGCCTCCACGTCCGCACCGTCGTCCTCCGTCCAGGACTCGCCCGCGAGATCGGACGTGTCGCCGTAGACCAGGGAATCGACGGTCTCGTCCCGGCAGGCGAGGCGAATCCCGTCAGGACTGCTGCCCGCGTTCCCAGGGTCAAAGTCTCCGTCTTCCCAGGTCACATCGACCGGCACCGGGGAACCCGCCAGGAGCGCGCCATCGCGGCCGAGCACCAGAAACTCGCCAGGCGCGATCGTGACCCCTTCGGGCAGGACCCACTCGCCGCCCCAGGCCCCGTCACTCCCGGCGTCCTCCAAGGTCCAACCCGAGAGGTGCGCGAGCGTCGCTCCCCCGTTGTAGAGCTCGACCCACTCGTCATCGGTGTCGTAGGTGAACTCGTTGAGGCGCACGCCGTCGGCGCCGTCACACTCGGGCGGCGCACAGGCGTTCGGCTCGCCCGGCGTGACCTCATCACACGCAAAAAAATCGTCGGCCGAGTAGTCGGAGTCCGCCCCGTCGGGGTGGCGGATCACGCTGCCTCCGCTGTTGGTGGGCGCGAGCGACGAGGCCTCGAGGAGGGTGTCGTCGAGCCAACCATCGCTGTTCGGCTCGCCGTAGATCACTGTGTCGAGGACCACGTCCCCGCAGCGCAGCCGGAGGCCGTCGGCGCTGCTCCCCGCGTTGCCCAGATCCATAGCGCTCAGCACGTTGGAGCTTCCGAGCTCGCCGACCACCAAGAAAACCCCCGGCGCGATCTCACCCTCGAGCGCGATCTCGTCGTCGTACTCCGACGATCCGAACTCCAGGGTCCAGCCGTCCAGCACCCAGGTCTGCGCGCTGTTGTTGTAGAGCTCCACCCAGTCTTCGGGCGCGTTGTAGTTGAACTCGTTGATCACGATCTCGCGAGGGGCCGCGCAGGTGAGCGGAGTCGGCGGATCGGTGTCCTCCGAGGCGACGCAGGCGGTGGGGCCGCCGGGGCTGGGCACGTCACAAGCGACAAAATCGGCGCCCGACGCGTTGGTGTCCCAACCGTCTGGGACACGCGTGGCGCTCTGGCCGGCGCTCAGCGTCGGGCCCACCGAGGTCGCCGGGAGCCCCGACTCGTCGGTGAACGCATTGTCTGCGTTGCTGCTGCCGTAGATCACCACGTCGACCGGGGTGCCGTCGCAGGTCAGCCGGATTCCGTCCGCGTAGGATGTAGCATTCCCGAGATCAAAGCTTGCCAATGCCAGATCGACGCCGGACGTGACCCCAACGACGTAATAGTCCGCCGGGCCGACGACGGCGCCCTCGGGCAGCGTGCTGGACTCGGACCACGAGCTCGTGCCCCACTCGATGACCACGCCACCAAGCTGGATTTCGGCCGTCCCCGGGTTGTAGAGCTCTACCCACTCGGCGCCCGTCTCATAGCTAAACTCGTTGAGCACCAGGCCCCCGAGCGCGGTGCAGTCGGCCGCTCTCGCGGCCACGATGGTCACCAGCAGCATCCCGGCCCTCCCGCGCGCAGGATGTCACATTCGGCGCGCGGAGGCCACCCTCGGTGAGCATGAGACGGCAGGCACCGGGCTGGCCGGATCGGCGGGGCCCGCCTGCCGGCACCGCCGTTTCGGATTAACCGCGCCGCCTCACGGGAGCGCCGATGTACATCGTCCTCATCTCGCTCGGCGCCGGCCTGATCTTCTACGGGCTCGGCGCGTGGATGGCTGGGTGGATCGCCGGCTTTATTCCTGGTCTGTTAGCGGCGGGCGTCGTGGGTTTCCTGCTGTTCCGAAAGGTCTCCGGAGAGGTGCGAGCGGTGATGGAGAAGGCCGCCGCCCGCCTGCAGGCCCCCGTCACCACCGAACAGGCCCAGGAGCAGATGATCGAGGAGGCCAAGAAGATCCTCCTCAGCGCGCTGATCTATCGACGCTGGTGGTTCGCGATCCCCGAGCAGGTCCACGGCCAGATCGGCCAGCTCAGCTACGCCGAGGCCGTGAGACTCAAGCTCCAGAAAAAGCTGACGCCCTACAAGGAGAAGCTCACGGAGGCCAAGACCAGCCTGGCGCTCGCTTGGAGCCGGGACTGGCAGTCGAACATGGTGCTGGGGCTTGTCCATCATCGCGAAGGTCAGGTGGACGCGGCGATCGACGCCTTCAAAAAAGCGGCGCCCAGCGTGAGCGGCCAGCCGATGTTCTGGGGGATCTACGCCTGGGTGCTGCTCGAAGCCCGGAAGCGGGACGAGGCCTTGCAGGTGCTCGCGTCCGGGCTCAAGACCAGCCCAAAGGACGCCAACCTGATCGCGATGCAGGAGGCGCTCTCCAACAAACGGCGGGCGGACATGAAGATCTGGGGAGAGCCCTGGTACAACCTGTTTCCAGAGGAAATTCCTCAAGAAGTGCTGATGGAGATGGCCCGGAAGGCCGGCGTTGCCCCCCAGCGTCCGCGTGGCCCGGTCCCGCAGAAAGGCCCGCCGCCGATGCGCGGCGGGGGCCGCCCGCGCTGAGCGCCCGAGCCGGGCTCAGTCGACGACCAGCACCTCGTCGCGGCTGACGGCGCGGCCCAGCTCGGTCAACATCGCCACCCGGTCATGATCTCCCGCGTAGACCAGCCGCAATTGCCCGATGAGGTCCTTCGCCCGACGGAAGGCACCGATCAGGTCCCCGCCTACGTCGGCGGTGCTCTGAATCGCCTCGGCGATCTCCAAAAAGGGCTTTCCCTCCGCCCATAGCCGGCCGTATGGGATCATCTCCGGGCACCAGGTGACCGTAATTCCAACGATTGCCTCCGCGCGGGTCACCACCGGCCCGTGCCGCACCCGATTTGCGGCGCGCGCCAGCTCGGTCTCCGCACCTCGGAGGCGCTCACGTAGCCGCGCGTCGCGGGGAAACTCCTTGTTCACGGCGCATAACAGCCCGAAAAGCGTCGGCGGCGCCACTCCCTCCAGCAGGCCCGACAGGATGAGCTCCGTGACAAATATCTCCTCGATCTGGACGTTCTTCAGGATGGTCGCACCGGCGTTGAAGGTGCGATCTTCGGCCAGATAGCCGATGTCCTGCAGAAACCGGATCCGCGCCTCCACCTCGTCCCAGGTCTTCTTGTTGACCGCCGCCGCCATCTTCTGGAGCTTGTGGAGGGCCTTGCCCTCGTGCTCTTCCAGCGCGCTGGCCCGCTCTTCGAGTTTCCGCACCTCCTGCCGCCGGGTCCAGGACAAGAAGGAGCGCTCGACCATCGAGCGGATCCGATCGGCGGGGTGCCGGTGGAGGAGGTTGACGATGGAGTGAAAAGACAGGGAGAAACTCGAGCTGACCGGGTCGGTCTTGCCCGAAAGGTAGTGCTCCAGCGCGTCTTTCTGGCGGGCCCACTCCCGCAGGTCGGCGCGGATCACGACGTGGCCCTCGGTGTCGAGCCCGCGCCGGCCCGCCCTGCCCGCCTTCTGCATGAACTCGCGCGCGGTCAGCGGTCGGGTCGTCTGGCCGTCATACTTCATCAGCGCGTCGAACGCGGCGGTCCTCGCGGGCATGTTGATACCGAGCGCGAAGGTCGAGGTGCAATAGAGCACCTTGATCAGACGAAGCTCGTACAGCTCCTCGACCAGCGCCTTGAGCGGCACCGAGAGGCCGGCGTGGTGGAAGGCGATGCCGCGTTGGTAGATCTCGGTGAGCGCCTCGTCCAAGGCCCCGCCCGATTCACCCTGCCGAAAACGGTTGAGCCGCAGCTCCATCTGCGCGGCCTCGTCGTCCGACAGGAAGCTCTGGCCTCGCCGCAGCCGCCGCGAGAGCTCGCGTGCGTAGCTCTCGGTGATCTTGCGCGAGAACGCAAAATAAAGGCAGGGAAGAAGCTCTCCTTCATCGAGCGCACGCACGAGGTCGAGGTGAGAGGTCTGCTCATCCTGCCGCTCATCTTTCCGGCTTCGCTCCTCTCGGCCGCCTCGTTTGCCCGGCGTCGGGCGCCCGCGCCGCGGCTTCTCGTCCACCGGCTTGCCGGCCTGCTTCCATGCCTGATGAAAAGGCGCAGTATCCAACAACCCAAATCGGTGATGGAAGACGTGGAATCGGAGCGGAATCACCCGCTCGCGGGCCTCCACCACCTCGACCGGCGCGCCCCGGACTTCGCCCAACCAGGAGGCAAAGGAACGAATATTTTGGAGCGTCGCCGACAATCCCAACACCTGAACCGTCGGGGGCAGGTAGATCAGCACCTCTTCCCAAGTGGTGCCCCGCTCGCGGTCGTCGAGGAAGTGGATCTCGTCGAGCACGACCGCGTCGAGATCGGGCAGCGGCTCACCCACCAGCAACATGTTTCGCAGGATCTCGGTGGTCATGACCCGACAGGGCGCCTCGCGGCGAATCACCAGATCGCCGGTGAGGAGCCCGACGTTCTCTTCCCCGTGAAGCCGGCACCAGTCCCGGAACTTCTGGTTGGAGAGCGCCTTGATTGGCGCGGTGTAGATCACGCTCCGCCCGCGGGCTAACGCACGCTCAACGATCCAATCGGCAACTACGGTTTTGCCGTTACCGGTCGGGGCGGACACCAGCACCGATGCGCCACGGCCGAGGGCCTCGATGGCGGCGGACTGGAAGGGGTCGAGCTCAAATCCTCGGTAGATCATCGCCCCGCGCCGTAGCTCATCCGAGCGCGTATTGCCGCCGCGGAACCCCAATCAGAGCGACGGGCCGCGGGCCACGCGGCGGGCGGTTAAGTGCACAAATGAACCCACCCGCTCGGAACTGGGCCCGAACCCTCTCTTTCGCCCCTCGGCGTTGGGCGCGCCCCGGAGACGAGGCCGAGCTGTGCGCCCTTCTCGCGGCGGCCCCCGCGGGCGAGCCGCTACGCGTGGTCGGGTCCGCGCACTCCTGGAGCGACGCCGCGGTGAGCGAGGGTCTGCTGGTGGGGCTCGATCAGCTGAACCAGATCGAACTCCTGCCGGACGGGCTCGTCAAAGTGGGAGCAGGAGCCCGACTTTTCGAACTCAATGCCGCGCTCGACGCGGCCGGCCGCGCTCTGCCGATCCTAGGCACCGTCACCGCCCAGACCGTCGCCGGCGCGGTCTCCACCGGCACCCATGGCTCGAGCCTGCGGCACGGCAACCTCGCGAGCCTGGTACACGGGCTGAAGCTCGTGGACCACGCTGGGCGACTTCGGGAGCTTGGCCAGGATGATCCAGACCTGCCCGCGGCACGCGTCGGGCTCGGGGCCTTTGGCGTGCTCACCGAGCTGACCCTCAAGACGGTGCCCGCCTTCCGGCTCCAGGAGGTGCTTTTGCCGCTGCGCTGGGAAGAGGCGATAGAGAGACTTCCGAGTTTAGTCGAGGATTTTGAGTACGTGAAGCTGTGGTGGATGCCGCACACCGACGAAGCGTTGGTCTTCCACTACACCCGGACCGACGCGGCGCCGACCGTGCCCGCGCTGTCGCGGAACGTAGACGAGAAGCTGATCAACGGGGTGGTGTTCACCGCCCTGCTGGCCGTGTCTCGTTTTCTCCCGGCGATGGCTCCGCTCCTCAATCGCCTGGTACAAGCCGTCTACTTTCGACCCCAGTCGCGCGTCGCCCCGAGCTTCGAGGCGCTGACGGCGGCGATGCCACCGATCCATCACGAAGTGGAGCACAGCATCCCGCTGGTTGACACCGTCCCGGCGCTCCGTGAACTGCGAGGCATGATCGAGCGGGAGGGTATCCGGGTGAACTTCCCCGTTGAAGCGCGCTTCGGGCCCGCCGACGACGCGTGGATGAGCCCCTCCTTCGGTCGAGCGTCGTGTCACCTCGGCACCTACATCGGCGAGAGCCCCGACTACAAGCGGTATTTTGCGGGCTGCACCGAGCGCCTCCGCGCGCTGGGAGGCCGCCCACACTGGGGGAAGGAGCTCCACATCGACCCCGACACCGTGCGCCGCCTCTACCCCCGCGCGGCGGAGTTCGGGGACCGCGTTCGCACCTGGGACCCAACCGGGCGCTTCTCCAACCCCTTCCTCCGGCGAATCCTGGGACCGCCCTGACCGCAGGTGCGGCCCTCGTCGGCCGTGCCGGCGAACTGGCGACACGGCCGCCCGCCCGTTAGCCGCTGGGCCAAACCTATGTTGCGCGCTGCGCTTACGAGAGTGTCATGCCCTACCAGAACCTGCTCGTCCCTATCGCTCCTACCGAAGATGCCGGCTGGCTGCTCGCGCGGGCGGCCGAGGTCGCGGCGGGCTTCCAGGCCAGCACGGTGTTGATGGCGGTGCTGGAGCTCCCGGTTGGCGTTCGCCCCTCCGACCCGGAGGCCGAACGATTTCGAAGCGAGGTGGAGGGCCGGCTGACCGCGCTGGCGGATGACTTTGGTCGTACCGGCCTTCCGGTCGCTACGCTCGTGCGTGAAGGCCACACCGTGACCGAAATCCTGGAGGCGCTCACCCGCCTCGGCACCGACATGGTGGTCATCGGGACCCATGGCCGGACGGGAATCCGTCGCCTCGTCCTCGGCAGCATCGCCGAGGCGGTGGTGCGCCGGAGCCCAGTGCCGGTGCTGGTCGTCCCCGCGCCCTTGCGCCTGGACACGGAGGACATCAACCCCGCGACCGAAGATCAGCCTCCCCCGACGGAGTAATGCTGGCGAGCACGTTCTGGACCAGCTGCAGCCCGAACCGGGTGCGCACCGACTCTGGGTGAAACTGTACGGCCTCGATCGGGAGGCGTCGGTGGCGAAGGCCCATCACCTCACCGCGGCGGGTGTCAGCGGTGACCTCCACGTCGTCGGGGAGGGTGGCGCGCTCCACCAGCAGGGAGTTGTACCGGGTGGCCGGAAAAGGGGAGGGTAGTCCCTCAAAACACCCCTTCCCGCCGTGGTGGACAGCTGAGCGCCGGCCATGGACGGGCCGCCCGCGCAGAACCCGCGCTCCCACGGAGAGAGCGAAGGCCTGCAAACCCAGGCACACACCGAAGATCGGGCTGGGCAATCGGGCGAGGAGCTCAAGGTTGACGGGGTGTTCTTCAGGGCGTCCCGGTCCCGGCGACAGTACGATGAGGTCCTGCCCCCCCGGAACCAGGGGCGGTAGGCGGTCCTCCCGGATCACCTCCACCCGGGCGCCGGCGAGGGAAAAGAGGCGCGCAAGCGAAAAGGTGAAACTATCGTAGTTGTCCACCACGATAACGCGGTGGCCGGTGGCGGGAGGCGTGGGTACAGTCACGGCATATCGACGATGCGTCGACCCCTTATCACTGGGGGCCGCCCCGACGAAGGAGCCTGCATGGACACCGAGACGCCGCCCGTAACCCTCGCGCCGAGCGCGATCGCGTTTATCAAGAAGCTCCAGACCGAGAACGACATGCCAGGCTTTGGGCTTCGTTTTGGCGTTCAGGGCGGAGGTTGTTCCGGCTACAGCTACCTTCTCGAGCTGGAAGAAGCCCCCCAGGAGGACGACGAGATCTACGCGTTCGAAGACGTGCGGGTCTTTGTGAACCCTCTCCACCGCGGCTACGTCAACGGCAGCGTGATCACCTACGAAGACACCCTGATGCAAGCGGGTTTTCAGATCGACAATCCCAACATCAAGCGGAAGTGCGGCTGCGGCACCAGCTTCGACGTCTGAACCCCTGCCTCCCGCCTGACGCGGCGCTCAGCGGAGCCGTCGGTGCCGACCCTTCTATTTCCTGGCCTTCATCGTGTACTCTCCGTGGAGCCGGGTGCAAACCTTCTTGAGGTGTGTGAGGCCGCGCACCTGCCCATCGAGGCGGCGTGCGGCGGATTCGCCACCTGCAATAGCTGTCGGGTCCGGGTGCTCTCGGGGCAGCTCGGCCCGGCAGATGAGGTGGAGCTACCGATGCTCGATCGGCCCGACCAGCGCCTCGCTTGCCAGGTACAGGTCTGGCACGACGCCGCGCTCGCCCTCGATCCCGGGTGAGGCGCAGGCCCCCTCGTAAACTCAGCGCGGCTTGTTGTGGCAGCCCTCTCCTCGGGCCATCAGCAGCATCGTCACGAGATGGTCGGGCTCGACGAAGCCACTGACCGCGAGGCCCTCACAGGCCACCCCCGCCGCGTCGAAAATCTGCACGGTCGGCAGCTCGGTCCCCACGAAGTAGCCCTGCAGCTGCGCAGTCAGCGCCGGCGGGCTCGACGCCGACGGCCACTCCGCCCGGAGCGCGACCGCGTGCCGCGCGATCGCGTCCGTTGCGATCCCGTTGTTCCACACCAAGGTGTCCATGATGGCCGTGCCAAGCTTCCACGGCGCCGACGCAAAGAGCAGGATGCGCCTATCTTCCCGCGCGGCGTCGGCTTGGGCGCTCGCGAGATCCGGCGCCCAGGTGACCACACCCCGGCCGGGCTCCCCGAAAACGAAGGGATCGATGCCCGGCAGGCAGGCCTCGATCGACGCGGTCGCCCGGTCGGCGGCACGGCGGAGCTCGGTGAACGCCGAAGGATGAAG
This sequence comes from Deltaproteobacteria bacterium, assembly GCA_947486185.1. GTDB lineage: Bacteria > Myxococcota_A > UBA796 > UBA796 > SXON01 > CANKTH01. The sequence continues at coordinate 70,354 of CANKTH010000005.1, read as the reverse complement.
ACTGTTCCACGAAGCAATTTGCGCTGCGCCCAGCTCCAGGTTGACCCGGGCCTGAGCTTCTGCCTCTCCGCGCCCCGGCCACGGCCCCCGGAGGTCGCGCAGCACCGACAGCAACTCCTCGCCCTGCGGGCAGCCAGCCAGCAGCACCCGCGCCGAGACGGTCTCCAGGTGTCGCTCGACTTCTTCGACATAACGCGCGTAGAGCCTCGCGTTCATCGGGGCCGACCAGGCGATGCCCAATCCGAGGAGCCACATCACCGCACCAGGACGGTGTAGGGCATCATCGCCGCGACCCCACCGCGCTCCAAGACGCGGCTCAACACCTCGAGGCTGGCGAGCGGCGCCTGCAGCTCGGGGACCACAATCTGATGCGCCGACTGGGGACCACCCAGATCCTCCAGGATCTGGTCAACCAGCGTTTTTTGCCGAGGAAACCTCACCACCCGTAGATCCGTGCCGTCCTCGACCGAAATGAGCGTGCGCAACCGGGCGACCGCCGCGTCGATGCCGCCGAGCTCGTCGACGAGCTTGTGCTCGAGCGCCTGCTCGCCCGTCCAGACGCGGCCCTGGGCCACCGCGTGAACCGCCTCACGGTCGAGCTTACGGCCTTCGGCGACCCGCGCGAGAAATGTGCCGTAAAAACCCTCGAGAAACTCGCGGAACTTGGCGCGCTCCACGTCGTTGAAGGGGCTGGTGGACGAGAAGATGTTGGCCATGCTGCCGCGCTGCCAGGTGTGGGTTTTGATCCCCAACTTCTCGTAGGTGCCCCCGAGGCTCATCTTGCCGCCGAACACGCCGATCGAGCCGGTCAGGGTGCCCGGCTGCGCGACGATCCAATCAGCGCCCGCCGCGATATAGTAGCCTCCGCTCGCGGCATAATCGCCCATGGACACGACGACGGGCTTGCCGGCCGCCTGCGTACGCTCAACCTCACGCCACATCATGTCGGAGGCGAGCCCGCTGCCACCCGGGGAATTGACGCGCAAGACCACGCCGAGAACGTCGTCGTTCTCGCGGATCTCCTCAAAGAACTCGGCAAAGCTACGATCCCCGACCATGCTGCCGCCGAACAGCGGCGATCCCGACTCCCCGCTCACGATGCTGCCTTCGGCGTGCACCACGGCGATGGCTGGCCCGGTCGGGAAACCGCCAGCATCGGAGATCAACGCGCCGATCTCCGTACGATCCTCTCCGCAGATACCCTCTGCCACCTCGTCCCGGTACTTGAGTCCGTCGATCAGCCCAGCCGCTAACGCCGCATCCGGAGTGATCGGCGGGCTGTCGACCAGCGCCGTAACGGCCTCCACCGAGAGCTCCCGGCCCTCTGCGATGCCCGCGACAAGCTGCCCGTAGAGGCCGTCCAGCAGCGCTTCGGTGGCCAGAGACGCTGCATCGGAGGGACCGTCGCGCTCAAACGGCTCCACGGCCGACTTGAAGTCCCCCACATGCTCCATGTCGGGTAAAACGCCGACTTTATCGAGAAGTCCCGCGTAGTACTCGGTCGTGACCTCGAGCCCGGTCACCATGAAGACGCCCCCGGGCGGCAGATAGATCTGGTCACACGCAGAAGCGAGGTAGTACGACTTGTTGTCGAGGGCTTCGGCGTAGGCGTAGCAGGGCTTCCCGCCCGCCACGAAGTCCGAGACCGCGTCCCGGAGCTCCTGCACTCCGCCCATCCCGAGGTCGACCCCGTTGATCTCCAGGTACAGCCCCGACACGCGCTCGTCGGTGATGGCGTTCCGGATACCCGCAGCCATCTCAGTGATCAGGGGCGGGAAGTCTTCGGGGTTCATCACGAGACCAGCGTCGCCAGGAGCGTCAGATAATCCCGGTTCGATCACTACTTCAAGAAAGGCATGATCCTCGACCTTGGCACCCATACCCTCGCGGGCAAGCACCACCACGCCGACGCTCGCCCCCACCATCACGGTGAGCCCGATCAGGGCCAGGCCGAGGACCAGCCTCGCATTGCGGCGACTACGATCCTGGGATGTGCTGCCGGGCCCGCGGTCTGGACGCGGCGGCGTCGTGGGGCGGTCGCTCATGTCGGCGTCGGCGGCCGGCTGCTGCGGCGACCCGTCGGGCGGGTTGGGATCGGAAGGGTCCTGGCTGTTCACGGCGTCATCCCTGGCCCCGGACCGTCACGCGGCGCATCCAGTGGCAAGCCTGTTGACTAAGCGCCACGCCGCCTGCCGGCTACGTCAGCCGCCGCCAGGATCTGTCCGCGCGGCCTTCGTCGCGCTCAGCGCTCGATGGCCAGTGCTCCGGATTCGGCACAACCCGCGGCGTGGCGATCAAGAAACTCGAGGATCGCCGGGGGGAGATGGCCCGATGCCCGCTCGCCCAGCAGGAGCTCCAGGGCGCCCCTGGCGGGCAAGCTCAGCGGCTCGCCGCGGAGGCTCGCGGCCAGCTCCCGCCCCGCTTCCGGCGTGCACCGTGGATCATGCTCCGCCGCGATGACCAGCATCGGCGGCACCGCGCAGCGCTCCAGCGCGCTGCGCACGTCGATCAAGCCGGATTGGTCCGTGAGCGCCCCCGCAACGGCCCACTGCCCGAGCTGCCGCAGCACTCCGGCGTGGAGGTCCGTCGCGCCGTGAAGGAGCACGCCCCGGGCGACGGGACCGCTGACGTCCCCCACGCCGAGCGCCCCCCCGTCCGCGCAGAGCGGCGCGAGGAGCTGTGCGAGGCGCCGACCCGGGATCCGCCAACCCGGGGGCAGCAGCGTCGCGAGCCGTCCGGCGGCCCGCACGGCCGAACTTGACGGCCACGAAATCGGGCAACCCACGAGCACACCTGCCGCGAGACCGGGATCGCCCGCGAGCGCGAGGTGGAGGAGCAACGCCGCCCCGCCGAGGCCGACGCCGAGGAACAAGGGGCGTTCGTATCCTGAATGTTCCCGAACGGCGTCGAGCGCCGCGGGGAGATCCCGAAGCGCGACGTCATCGAGCGAGAACGGCAAGGCGCCGGCGGGGGCAAGGGCGCGCGGATCGCCGCGATGTTCGAGGATGTACACCGCGTACCCTGCTGCGGCCAACACGCGCGCCAACGAGTGCGAGGGGTCCAGATCGAGGCTCCGCCAGCCTCCACCGAGCCCGTGCGCGAGCACCACCGGCCGACCGTGGGCCCCTGCGGGCGGGGCGAACGGGTAGATCGGCGCCCGCCACCCGTCGTTCGCCGTATAGTAGAACCTCGCTTCCGCCGGACGTTCTCCAAGGGCAAAGGCGCCCGGATCCCCCGGTCGGAACAGCCGCCAGGTGAGCTGGAGCGCGCCTCCGCCCAGGCGACGTGTCCACGGCGTCGCCGGGGGCGGCGGCCCCTCGACGGGCAGTTCGAGGGCAAAAGAAGGGGACTGGGACGCGCGGCTCATCGCGCCTCCGATCGGCCGCGTTGGCCGGGAGACGGGGGGAGAGAGGCCGTGGAGGGCGGGCAGGCCAGGAGGGGTGAACCGCAGGAGAGACGCACGCGAGACTTCACCCGTTGAACCGCGCACGCTGGCGAACGACCCGAAATCGGGCCCCCCGCATCATCATCGACAAAACACCTGACCCGACGCCCGCCCTCCCGGAACGTGGCGGCAGAGATGAGTGAAGAACTCAGCACAACTCTTGTCACGTCAAGGGAATCATATCGTGTACACGGGCTATGTCAACCGCTAAGGCCACTTATTGAAGCCGAAGAAGGCTGCCGGAGCTAGTTGGTGAGCGCGAGGTACTGCATCTCTTCGAGCGCGCGCCCTGAGCCTTTGACGACGGCGGAGAGCGGGTCCTCCGCAACAATGACCGGCAGACCGGTGGCCTGGCTGATCGCCGTGTCCATCCTGCGTAATAGCGAGCCGCCACCCGTCATGATGATGCCACGGTCCACAATGTCGGAGACCAGCTCAGGCGGCGTACGCTCCAAGGACGACCGTACCGCATCGACGATCAGGTGCACCGGCTCCTCAAGGGCCTCACGCACCTCGTCGGACGTGATGGTGACCACCCGCGGGAAGCCGCGAACGAGATCACGACCCTTTACCTGCATTTCTGCGGTAGTGCCGTCGTAGGCCGCGTTGCCCAACCGGAGCTTGACCGCCTCCGCGGTCCGCGGGCCGATCAACAGGTCGTGGCGACGCCGGATGTACTGGGCGATGGCGTCATCCATATGATCGCCGCCAACCTTGATGGAGCGCGAGTAGACGATGCCGGACATCGCGATGACCGCCACCTCGGTGGTGCCGCCTCCGATATCGACGATCATGTTGCCCGAGGGCTCGGTGATCGGGAGATCTGCGCCGATCGCCGCCGCGATAGGCTCCTCGATCAGGTAGACCTGGCGGGCGCCGGCCGACTCAGCGCTCTCACGCACCGCGCGCTTCTCGACCTCAGTGGTGCCATAAGGGATACACACGACCATTCGCGGCGAAACGAAGCTACGACGCCCGTTCACCCGCTCGATGAAGTAGCGGAGCATCGCCTCGGTCACCTCGAAGTCGGCGATGACGCCGTCTTTCAGGGGCCGGACGGCCTGGATGTCACTCGGGCACCGGCCGAGCATCGCCTTGGCGGGCGTACCGACAGCAAGGACCTTCTTATTGCCCTTTCGGTCGTGCTGCAGGGCGACCACCGATGGCTCATTACAGACAACGCCGCGGCCCTTGACGTAGACCAGCGTATTGGCTGTGCCCAGGTCGATCGCCATGTCCTGGGAAAAGAGGCCGAGTACGGAAGAGAACATGGATCACCAGGGGGTGGTGCGCCCCAGGGAAGGAGCGGGGTGGACCCCAGGTATACAACAGGCGCACTTGACCTGACAAGAGATGGGTCCAGAAAATCGCGAATCGCCGGCCTACGCCGAACGTGCGGCCGGGCCGGGCGATGGTTAGGCGCGTGGCCCCAGAGGGCCCGGCGCGCTGATCCCGCCGTGTCCCCTCCCCAACCCGGTCGTGAGCGCCATGTCCATCCTCCAGTCCTTTCGTAGCGGCACCGACAGCGCGGCCTTCAAGATCCTGCTCGGCGCGCTCGTGCTCTCGTTCGTCGCGTGGGGAGCCGGCGGAATGGAGGATCAAAGTCAGATCATCGCGACGGTGGATGGCGTGGCGATCACGCGCAGCGACCGTGACCGCGCGTACCGGGAGATGGCCCGCTCGATGGGCAATCTCTCGCCCGAGCAGGAGGAGACGCTCGGCTCCCAGGTCAGCCAGAAGCTGATCCGGGAGGAGGTCCTGCTCGCCGAAGCCGCCCGCCTGGGCATCACCGTCGCCGACGAAGAAATCGCCCGACAGATTCGGAAGATCAAGTTCTTTGAGGATGATGACGGTAAGTTCAGCGAGAAACTCTATAATGAGCGGGTCAAGCGCCTCGGTTACCGCGCAGGCCAGTTCGAGGAGCGGATGCGGCGAGACCTGCTCGTCCAACGTTTCGCCGAGCTGCTCTCCCGCGGGGTGGTGGTCACGCGCGCCGAGGTGGAGGACCTCATCCGCGCCCAGTCCACCGAGGTCACCGTCTCCTACGTGCGCCTGTCCACGACGCTGTTCTACGACGACGTCGCCGTCTCCGACGGGGACCGGGACAGCTTCATCAAGGCAAACGCCGACAAGATCAAGAAGTCCTATGACGACGACTTCGAGCGCTTCTACAATATGCCGCGTCGGATTCGGCTCTCGATGATCCTGCTGCGGAACGACATTGGCGGCACCGACAGCGCCGCGCTGAAGGCCAAGGCTGAGGAGATCCGTACGTTGGCCGCTGGTGGAGCGGACTTCGCCGACCTTGCGCGGCGTTTCAGCGAAGATCTCACCGCTGAGACCGGCGGCAACCTTGGGCTCCGCCCGGCTGCCCAGCTCGATCCCGCGGAGGTAGCGGCGGCGGACCAGGCGGGCCTCGGTAAGGTGAGCTCCGTGGTGGAGACCGCGCGTGGTCTCGAGATTCTCAAGGTGGATGCTATCGAAGAGGCGAAGGTGCGCTCGCTCGAAGAGGCCACCGCCGACATCGCCGTCAAGCTGATCCGCGCTGATCGTGTCGGCGGCGTCATGAAAGAGTACGCCCAGAGTGTGCTCGCCAACTGGACTGACGCCGCGGCGCCGCCGCTGGTCCTCCTCGCCAATCAGGGCCTCACCGTCGAGGCAACTGAGAGTTTTGTGCTCGGCGCCGGCGAGGTACCCGGTCTGGGTAAAGACGCGGCGATCCTTGCTGCCCTCGCAACCGCCCCGGCGGGCTCCGTGCTCCCCACCCCCTTCGAGGTCCGCGGCAGCACGGTAATCGTCGCCGTGCTCACCCGTGACGAGCCGGAAGCGGCAGAGCTGGCGGCGCGGCGCGACATGATGGAGGCCAGGATCCGCAGCGAACGCGAACAGCAGGTGTTCGAGCGGTGGATCGACGACCGGGTGGCCAAAGCAACGGTAGTGATGGAGGCGCGCTGAGTCAGCGGCGCGCGCCGACGACATTTACGCCGGTGTGACCTGATGATCTCCTGAGGGGAGCGAGGACCCGCAGCCGGGTCGCGGCAGGCTTCCGTCCCGGGTGGCTTCGGCGTTCAAGCGGGGCTGAGGCCGGAGAGGCGCCGCAGCTCGAGGATCAGCACCGTCTCGTACAGCTCGGCGTTGACCCTGTCCAACCGGGCCCGGGCAACGTCGTCCTGGATGCGCAGCACCTCCAACGTGCTCTCGAGGCCCGCCACCTGTCGCGCGCGACCTACGCCAAAAGCGGCCTCCAACAGGCTCTCACGCGCGCGCGCCACCTCGACGAGCTCACGCGCGGCACGCACGTCCTCCTGGGCGACCCGGAGCCCGAGCGTCACGTCATCGTCCACCGCGTCACGCTCCACCTCCGCGATCCGGGCCGTAAAGTAGCTCTGCCGAACCTCCAACCACGGACCAAGCACGCCGTCGAGGGTCCACGAAGCCTGCACCGTCAGCGCCCAGGCATTGCTCCCCGCGACGCTCAGCGACGGTCGCGCATCAAGCTCGGCGGTCGGGAGCATCGCCCCAAGGTCTGCATAGTAGGCCCGTTTGTACTGCTCAGCCCGCGCCTCAGCGGCGTCGATCCACGGCGAACGGCCACCCAGCTCCGGCACCACCGGGGGAGCGGCCGGACTCAGGCTGTCCACCTCCTGCTGCAACGCCCGCTCGAGGCGCGCGATAGCGTTCTTCGCTGCGGCGCGGGCGCTGAAGCTATCCGCCCGTGCGTTCACCACGCCAAGCTCTGAGGCTTTCAACGCCAGCTCGTTGTCCAGCCCCGCCTCCCGGCGGGCCCGCGCCGCCGCGAAGCTCGCCTCGGCCAGCGCGAGACTCTCGCTGGCGACGGCCACCGCCTCGTCAGCAGCCAACGCGGAGTAATAGAGCACTGCGGCGGCATACTCGGTGTCGATACGCGTCGCCTCGGCGCGATGCCCGGCCGTACGAAGACCCGCGTGGCGCTCGGAGATCGTGAGCCAGTCTACGGGGGCGAACAGAGGCAGGCTCACGTTTATGGACGTCGTACGCGGCGCTTCGGAGAGAGGGATGTCGGTGGACCATGTGGGGGTAGGGAGCAGCGCGGACCAGGACGCCGCGACCGCCGCGCCCTCCGCCCGGCGCTGCAACTCGGCGATGACCACCTGAGGATCGACCTCACCGGCCCGGAGGACCGCCGCCGGCAGGTCGAGGGCATAGGCGACACTCCAGCCCAGGATCAACATCGAGCACACGGTACGGCGGCGACGGTCATCCCGCCAACGTGCCCCGTGGGACGACCCCGCGCTACCTGGGTGGCGCGTCGCTCCCGGCTCGCGCCGCGGCGGGGCGGGCGAGATATTGGAGGGGATGCGCTGGTTACGTCGTCTGGGTCTTTCGCTGGTGGGCCTGCTCGTCGGGCTCCTCGTCGTAGAGCTCGGAGCCCGGCTCAGGACGCCCCAGCCGGGTGTCCCTCTCTTCTTCAACACGCCTGACACGCTGCCCGACGGGCTGTACATCCCCGACGCCAACCTGGTGATCGTGCCCAGGCCCGGCTTCAACGCAGTGGTCTCCAGCGTCGACTACGCTGTCACCGTCAGGATCAACGCGGCAGGTCTTCGAGGCCCGGAGCTCACCCCGCCCAGCGCGCCCCGTTGGATCGCGGTAGGCGACTCCTTCACCATGGCGCTTCAGGTCGCGGAAGAAGACACCTTCCCCGCGCTCCTTGGGCACCGCGTCGGGCTCGAGGTATGGAACGCCGGGGTCGACGGCTACTCCACCTGGCAGGCGCTTCGCCGTTACGAGCTGCTCGACGACGAGGTGGGTTCCGGCGGCGTTTTACTTACATTTTTCCTTGGCAACGATCTCTCCGACAACCTGAGCGACAAGGGGCGCACCCCGCTGGTCACCGACGGTGCCCCCCCTCCCTCCTCGCTGACCACACGGCGCTTCTCACGGGCCGGCGAGCTCTGGCGCTGGTTGGGTACCCACTCGGCGTTCTTCGCCTACTTCCGAATCGTGGAGAAGCAGGCGTTGATGCGCCAGGGTCACGATCCCGACGGCGCGCGGCTCGCGGCGGAAATGCGGATCTTCACGAACTCGGGTAGGAGCCTGCTGAACGACCGCCTGGCGCCGAGCCGGGAAGCTTTTGCGGCGTTCAAGGCGCTCACCGACCACCGCGGCGATCGCCTCATGGTCGCGGTGGCTCCCCCGTACTTCGCGGCCGACCCGCGCGAGACGGCGCGTACACTGCGGTCTTTTGGCCTGGATCAGCCCGCCCTCGACGCCCCAGCCCAGGCGGTCCTCGTTCTGCTCACTGAGCTTGGCATTCCGGCCTGCGACCTCGCCCCCGCCCTACGAGCGGTGGCAGAAGCTGGGGATAACGCCTATTTTCGTTACGACGGCCACTGGAGCCCCGCCGGGCACGCCGCGGCGGCCGAGGCGATGGCCGGCTGTTTCACGCCCTGAGGCCGAAGGCCCGGGTCACGGGCCGGGCCGCGTGGGCCGGAGCTCGGGAGGCGGCGGCCGGCCTGCCCCCGGGGGAGCGAGGTCCGGCGTCCGAACATGTTCGAGCTTCCACCAGGCGATACCCTCAGTGACCCTCGGCTCACCCAGCTTCGCCTCCACCTCGGCCCGCGTGGGCCCCCCCGCCCAGGGGTAGGGATGCCATGTGACATAACGTATGCCCAACGCCGCGATCGCGCTCGCCGCGTCCCACGCCGTCAGCGCGCGGGTCACCTCCTCGGAGGTGTGCCGCGTCATCGGCGTGTGCACGACATCCACCGCCTGCGGCAACGCAGACGTGGGTCGGTTGTGAAGGCTGGCGAGCAGGAGATAGCGTTGATTCGCCGCGAAGCTCGAGCCGATAGGCAGGTCGAGCACCGCGCCTGGGCTCGTGTCGGCGGCAAACTCCGCCATCAAGCCGATCCCGGCGACACGTTCGCCCGAACGCGGCCACAGAGAGAGGGTCCCGCCGATGTTTTCGGCCATCGCCAGCACGAGCACCAACGCGGCCCACAACCAACTGGCCTGGGCGAGCACCCGGGCGGCCAGCAGCACCAGGCCGAGCTGCGCCACGGCGACAAAGCGGTAGTAAAGCCCGCTTCGGCTCAAGGGGTAGTCCAGCTCGAAGAGCGCCGCGGCGGGCATACGGAGCACATTGCCGGCCACACGTACGGGCTCATCATCCCAGAAAAGGTACTCGCCGAGCGCAAAAACCACGCCCACCGCCAACAGGCCGTAGCCCACGGCGTGCGCGCGGCCTCGCGAGAGCCCGAACGCCGCAACGCCCAGGCTGACCCACCCCAAGGAGTACAAGGCCATCGTGGCGAAGGGGTCATCCGGAAGTGACCGCGGCGGGAGTACCAGGCCGGCGACCGAAGCGACCCCGAGCTCCATCTCTTCGAGGCCGTGCGCCCGAGTCGCCGGCGCGAAGGCATGAAAGGCGTGAGTCGGCTCATAGTACGTGCTCGCCAAGGCCAGGAGCCCAGCCAGCGGCACCAGGAGAAGAGTCCACGACCCGAGCACCAACCCGACCTCGTTCATCCGCCGCTCGGGCCCAACGAGGGCGCGGAACAGGTCGAGCAGCAGTGGAACGGCAAGCACGACGGGGGCCATCATCGCGTAGGTCGGCTCCGAGAAGGCCCCGGCCACTCCGACCGCCCAGGTGGCGACGAGGCCGCCGAGCCGCGCTCGCCACGACCCACGCGTCGCGACGTGCGCGCAGAGGAGCACCGACGGGAGCACCCAGTGCTGTGCCTTGCACACCTGGCCAATAGCCACACAACCCAGTGTATAGGTTGATAATCCGTAGATGGGTGCCACGAGAGCCGCCACTGCGGGCGGCGCGGGGGTGAGGCGGAGCACGAGGAGCGCCGCCACCGCGGCCGCGATCCCCGGCGAGAGTAGAAATGTTAGGTTGAAGGCTCCCAAGGGCCCCAACACCAGTCGGAAGGCGTGCGCCAGCACCGCGGGCGCCCAGGCGATGAACTGGAGGATCGGCCAGTTGGGAAAACCTAGGCGATCTGTCTGTTTGGACCACGGCACCTCGCCCGACAGCATCCGGTGGATGTGATCGAAGGCCCAGACGTGCCCGTCCATGAACGCGCCGGTGGCCGACCACGCGTCGAGGTGGAGCGTCATCGGACCGTAGAGCACCGCCATGGTGGCCGTCGAGAGCACCAGCGCGCCAGTCGCGGCGAACAAGGCCCGCGTCAGGCGCCGCCCCTCTGCAGCCGCGCCTTGAGAGTGGTCGCCCGGGTAGCGGGGATACCCCCTCCGGCCTCGATGAGGTCCAGGAAGGGTGCGGCCCACATATAGTGGAGGCGAAACCACGCCTCTCCCTCGGGCTGGCGGGGCCCCTCCGTGGCGGCGATCAGCATCAGTCGCAGTGAGCGTTCAGACCGGATCGGCGCGAGCTGCTCGATGAAGAAGCCTACGTCCCGGGGATGGTGCATTCGTTTGAGCTGCGCGCCGAAACGACACATCACCTCGTCCCCACCCAGGAAGACCAGCCGTGCGTCCGGCCAGAAACCCAGGAGATCGGATGCGACCCGGCTCCGGATCAGCTCTGGCTGGTCGGAGACGTGGAGATACCAACGTAAGGTGCGGTCGGTGCTCCGCTCGGCCGCGGCCGCACCGTTGAGGACCAGATCGAGCGCCCGAAGGTGCGACAACGCTCCCGCCCACGCAGCGCGGCGGCCCGAAATCATGTTCTGATACGGCGCGAACAGCAGTTGGAGGCGCTCGCGCAGGGCCCGCTCGGCCACCACCGGAACCCTCAACAGCACAAAACCCAGCGTGTAGGTCACGACCGGCGGCAGGGCCCAGGTCGCCTCGAGGACGCCTTCGTCCAGGCCCTCCAGCGCCTCGACCACGAGCGTGGCCAGGGTCTCGCTCCCTACCAGCGCCTCGGCGAGGAGCACAAAGTTCTCGATATGCCGCTCCGAAGCCCCGGTGAGCGGGAGCATCATCCGCCGCTGAATGAACTGCCGCAGCTCAGGGAGCGTGATCGGGTCATCGTTGAGGGACTCGCGTACCGCCTCGGGCCGCAGGCTGCGACTCGACAGGCTGATCTCCATCACCTCGGGTAGACCGAGTGTGCGAACCATCGCGATCGCGCCGGACCGCGACCACCGGAGATCGGGGCTCGGATCGGGGTCGGTCACCGCCGCGATGACCGGCCGCGCGAAGTTGGCGTCGTCCCTGTCCTCGACAAAACGCAGGTGCGGCCAGCCAAGCGCCAACAGGCGATCCTGCTCGGGGCTGAAGCAGAAGCCCGGCCGCAACGATGCGAAACCGGCCGCGGCGGATTGGCTGGGAGGGCGCTGGGACATTCCGGGACCGAGCGTAACCGGTGGCCCCCGCTGGGGCCCGGGCGTCAGCCCTTCACGCTCCCCGCAGTGAGCCCCTCAACAAGGTGACGTTGCAGGATAAAAAACAGCACCGTCACCGGGACGCTCACCAGGATCGCTGCGGCGGCGAAGTGCCCCCACTCCGCGCTGAACTCGCCCACGTAGCCCTTGAGCACGATCGGCAAGGTATAACGCCGCTCATCCCCGAGCATGGTCGCTGCTAGAATGAACTCGTTCCACGCGCTGATGAACGCAAACAGGCCCGTCACCGCCAACGCGGGACGAGCGAGGGGCAGGATGATCTTCGTAAACGTGGTCCATCGGCCCGCGCCGTCCATCATCGCGGCCTCTTCGAGATCCTTGGGGATGGTGTCGAAGTAGCCCTTGAGATTCCAGGTGGCGAAGGGCACCGACGTCGTTGAGTAGACCAGGATCAAACCTGTCATCGTGTCGAGGAGCCCCGCACGCTCCAGCAACATGTAGAGCGGGACCGACATCATCACGCCGGGGAACATCTGGGTGAGCAGGAACAGGCCCATCGCCTCTTCACGCCCGGGAAATCCCCAACGAGAAAGTGCATACCCCGCCGTACACGCGAGACAGAGGCCCACCAACGCTGTCGCGCCCGAAATCACCAGGGAGTTCAGGAGCTGCCAGCCAAACAGCCAGGTCCCATCCGCCGCCGTGGTGCTGACCACGTCGCGGAAATTCTGAAGGGAGAAGCTTGTTGGAAACGGGTTGACCGTGAGCTGGAGCGCCTGGCCGGGCTCTACCGCCATCTTCACCACCCATAGGACTGGGAAGAGGGTGAGGAGAGTGACCGCCAATAGCGCAATATGAACCAGAATCATCCGCAGGGGACCCGGAGTCTGCATCACAACACCTTCCGCCCGGCGAGGCGGTTGGCCACCCGACCGTAAATCACCAGGACACCGAAGATGATCACGGCGTACGCGGCTGCGTATCCGTAACGATGGCCCCGCGTGAACGCCCAGCGGTAAGCTTGGGAGATCAGGAGGTCCGTCGAGCCATCGGGCTCCCCGCCGCTGACCAGGAAGATGATGTTGAACATATTGAAGGTCCAAACACTCCCGAGGATCACCGCGGGTAACAGCGCGGGCTTGAGGAGTGGTAGCGTCACGTGCCGGAAACGTTGCCAGCCGTCTGCGCCGTCGAGCGCCGCGGCCTCTTCGAGGTCGCGCGGGATCGACTGGAGCGCGCCCAGGGTGACGACCATCATGAACGGGAAGCCGAGCCAGGTGTTGGTCGCGAGATTGGCAGCAAACGCGGTACTGAACGAGGCGAACCACGAGACGGGCTCCACTCCGAACAGGGCGAGGAGCGCATTGATCGCGCCAAACTGCTTATGGAACATGCCCTTCCAGATCAGAGCCGTGATGTACGAGGGCACCGCCCACGGCAAGATGAGCAACGCGCGGAAGACCCCGCGCATGCGCACCCAGGGCTCCCGGAGGAGCATCGCGAGCGTCACCCCGAGCCCCACGTGCAGCGCGACATTCGCCAGTGTCCACGTGAGGGTGACCAGGAGGGTCGCCCAGAAGGACATCGGGCTCCAAAAAGGAAAATCTCGAGCCAGCAGGATGTCGAGGAAGTGGCTCACGCCCACGAACGTGGTGCCTTCGTCGTCGTAGAGGCTGATCGCCGCGCCCAGGATGAACGGGAGGACGGTGAGCAGGGTCATCCCCAAGAACGCAGGGGCTACCCATACATAGGCGAAAGCCCACTGCCGAAGCGGCTGGGCCCAGAGCTTCGGCCCAAAACGCCACCCAACTCCCGCGAGGGCGAGGGCCGCCACCCCAAGGTAGGGCCAGGGCGACGCCGGTTCGGGCGACGGCCGTGTGAGCACCTTGTACCAAGATTGGGCCTCGGATGCCGCGGCTTCAGGGGAGGCCGCACCCCGGGTGAGCCGGCGGAGGGCGCGAGCTAATGGCTCCCAGGTCTGGGGCATCTCCGCTCGCGTGGGGAGCGGCACCGCGTGGTCGAGCTGGCCACGGAACGCCGAAAGCGCAGGATCGGTGACAGGAACCCCAACACTTGCTACGACCTGACGGCCCTGCTCTTGCCGCAGCAGCGCCGCCTCGTCGGCGGCGAGCCACGCCCCAAGCGCTTCGGCCTCGCCGCTCCGTCGGGCCAGGAACACCGCCTCGACCGAAACGTAGGGCGCAGCGGGCAATCCCGTCGCGGAGACCACCGGGAGCGGAGCAACACCCCAGGACAGTGCGGGATCGAGCTCGGCCAAAAACCACGGGCCATTGAGGGTCATCGCGGCGCGACCCTCGTTGAACATCTGGGTGACGAGCGCGCCTGTGGGCTCACTCGGGACGACGGACAGCGCGAGGTCCTGGATGAAGCGGTACGCCGCGATGTTGGCGGGGTGGTCGAGCGCTACCCCGCCGCCGCCCGCAAATACGCCGCCGCCAAAGCCATGGAGCCAGCCGGCGTTGTGGTAGGCGCTCGCCACCTCGTACACCAGACCGTAACGACCTTCGCGGGTGAGGCTGCGGGCGAGCGCCACGAGCGCATCGGTGGTCCCGGGCGGCTCAGGCACGAGGGCCCGATTGTAGAAGAGCGCCGCGCACTTGGTCGAGAGCGGCCACCCCCACCGCTGGTCTCCGAAGGTGAGGGCCTCCACCGCGACCGGGTGCCAGCCCCCGTCTTCGGCGGGTACGGGCAGGATGATCTCACGATCGGACCAATCGGCGATGCGGTCCTGGGCGTAGACAAAGAGGTCCGGACCGCTCCCATGGGGCACCGCCGCCTGGAGTTTGTCCGCGAGCGCCTCGGACGGTACAAACACAGGAAGTACCGTTACTCCCGGATGGCGCTCTTGCCAGGTCGCGGCCAGACTCTCCAGCGCCTCTCGTTCTCCACCACGGTACGCATGCCAGATCGTCACCTCGCCAGCGAACGCCGCGGCTGCCAGCACGAGGCCGGAGATCACGGGCGCCGCGCCCCGGTCTCCGCGTCAAAGCGGTAGGAGCGGCCGAAGGACAGCTCGACGGTGCCCGCCGGCGGCGCCCCCTCTACCCGTGCGATCAGGCGCTCATCGCCGAGGCGTAGATGAACCATAGCCTCAAAGCCCATTTTTTCGACGACCTCCACCTCCGCCCGGTAGACGGGCCCGGTCCCGCCACCGCCGATGTGGACATCGTTGGGACGTACCCCCACCCAGACGCCCGCCTCCAGCTTCTTCAGGAAGTTCATCGACGGACTGCCGATGAAACCCGCGACGAAACGGTTGGCGGGCTCAAAAAAGAGCTCGTCCGGGGTGCCTACCTGCTGGATCACGCCCTTGTCGAGCACGACGATGCGGTCGGCGAGGGTCATCGCCTCCACCTGGTCGTGGGTGACGTACACCGTGGTGGTAGCGAGCTCGCGGTGCAGTCGTCGGAGCTCCACCCGGAGCTGCTGACGCAACGAGGCGTCGAGGTTGGACAAGGGCTCGTCGAAGAGGAAGACCTTCGGACGCCGCACGATCGCGCGGCCCATCGCCACCCGCTGGCGCTGCCCCCCCGAGAGCTCCTTGGGGTAACGGTCGAGCAGGTGGCCAAGCTCCAGCATCCGGGCGGCGTCCGCGACGCGCGCCGCAGTCTCCGGGTGCTTACGAAGCTCAAGGGCAAAGGCCATGTTCTCGCGGACCGTCATGTGGGGGTAGAGGGCGTAGGACTGAAACACCATCGCCACGTCCCGGTCGCGCGGCGCCACCTCGTTGACCCGCTGGCCGCCGAGCCGGAGCTCACCTGAGCTGATAGTCTCCAAGCCCGCGATACACCGGAGCAAGGTGCTCTTTCCACAGCCGGAGGATCCGACGAGCACCACAAACTCACCGTCTGCCACCTCCAGGTCGACCCGGTGGAGCACGGGGACGGCGCCGTACCGTTTCTCCACCGCGTCAAAGGAGAGGGTAGCCATCACTCAGCGCCGCACGAAGACAGCTTCCAGTTGGGGAACCCCCAGACCCGGCACCAGGAATGCGCTCGGTTCGAGTCGTTGTACGTCAAAAGCCGCGCCGAAGCGGTGGAGAAGCTCGTTCGCCGACACCCCGTAGGGCGGCGGAGGAACGCCCGCGCCATCCGGATCAAAATCGAGGAAAAATCCAAACAATCGCCCACCGGGCCGAAGCGCTCGAGCCGCTGCCGCGACGTACGCTTCCCGGCGCGACGGCGGAAGGGTCGCGAAGAGCCCACGCTCGCAGAGCATGTCGAAGGGCTCGCCACAGTCGGCGCTCAAAAAGTCGCGCGGGTCAGCCGGGAACACCCGCTCCGGATGGAGCCCCTCCAAGGCGGTCACCACGTAACCACGGGCGTTCAACGCGGCGGCTTCATGGCCTGCGCCTGCGCCCGGCACCAGGACCCGGCAGGGTGGATGCTCCACGTAGGGCAAGAGCCGCAACACGACCGGCGACGCCCGATTCTGGTCCCAAGCCCCCGCGTGTGCCCCCGAGTGTGCCGAACCGTCCCGACCTTCTGCGCCCGCCATCACGCCCCCGCTCGCGGGGCACGACTATCCGAAAAGACCCCGATGCGCTCCGCGCGCACCCGGGATCAATCGCAGGAGACCGAAAGGCGATAGTTCCCGGTGTTGCCGTTTTTCCCGTCCACGACCACGTAGAAGGCATAACGCTCGAACGCCGAGACCACGACCGTGTCGACCCCGCTCTTCTCGGACGCCTCACACTCCGAAATCCCCGCGCCCGGGCTCGGGCAGTTCGCTTCGTCGCCGTAGTGCATCACCATCAGATCGAGGTCCACACAGGGAGATTCAAGCGTGACCGTGGCCTGACCACGGCCCTCCATCACGAAGAGGTACACGCGCTCGGGCCCCGCGTAGGCGTCGGGGGTGGGATCGCAGAACCAGTCGAGGTAGGACGACCCACCGAGCTGCGAGAGCCCGCCTTCGGTCGTGCCGGTGACGCTGTCACCACACACGAGGGTCCCCGTCTGGCAGTCGGGACCTCCGGGGGGCGCGGACGAGAGGCGTTGATCACAGAACTCGGCGTCGGTCGGGTTGGTGGTGCCGCTGTCATCGCCCGGGGAGCTGGTAGACTCCGTCTCACTGTCGTCGCCGCCCCCATCGCCCTTGTCGTTTCCGAAGAGCTCGTCACATCCCGCCAGACCCAGAAAGAGCACGAGGTAGATCATCTACCTTGCGTACAAGCATCGCGGCGGATCCGCAAGCAGCGAACCGAATGCGGCGCGAGGATGGCGCGCCCAGCTCGGCGCGGTCCCGTCAAAACGATGTCACGGGTTGCGGTGGCACCGGCGGTGCCCTACGCTGTCCCGGTATGTGACAAACAGGTGACGACGTGGGCGGCCGGACGACCCGATACGAAGTGAAATACCGCATCCCGCTCGACGAGGCCGAGGACCTCATGCGCTGGGTCAGCCAACGTATGCGTTCCGACGATTTCGGGGAGGGCGGCAAAGCCTCGTACTCCGTACACTCTTTGTACCTGGATGACGCGCGGTGGTCGATCTACGACGACACCCGGTTGGGTGCATTTGATCGCTTCAAGCTGCGTGCGCGCACCTACGGGTTCTCCCCGGGAGACAACGTATTTCTTGAGGTGAAGCGCCGAGAAGGCGAGCTGATGTGGAAAACCCGCGCGGAGGTACCCCGCGCGGAGGCGGCACGCGTGATCTCCGGAGACGCCCCACAGAACCTTCCGTGGACACCCGCGTTGGAGGCGTTTCGCGCAGAGGTCGACCGGCGTCAGGCCGTCCCGCGCGTCTGGGTCAGCTACCGCCGGGAAGCCTGGGTCGGGGAAGACCGCGGAAATTTGGTCCGTATCACCTTCGACTCCAACGTCCGCTGCGCGCCGCCGACCTCAGCGCTCACCGAACCGGCCGCGTGGTACCCTCTGCCCGACGTGGCGGGGATCGTCATCCTGGAGCTCAAGTACAGCGGCTCGTATCCGGGGTGGATCGCCGACATGGTCAGGCAGTTCGAGCTGGAGCGGAAGTCGATGTCCAAATATCGTCACTCGGTCGACGTGCTTCTGAGCAACGGCTTTGCGATGATGGCTGGCCGTCCACGGCAAGCGATGCCCGGTACCGGCGAGGTGGCCTGAATGCCCTACGACATCTCCAGCTTGTTGCTCACCCAGCTCACCGCCTTGTTGCTGTCTTATACGCTTGCGCAGCTCGTCGCGTGGCTCTACGTCTGGACCCACCGGGGCGTCGCCTACTCCCGAAACATGGTCCACAGCATCGTCATGCTCGCGATGATTGTGGGCATGGTCATGCAGGTGGTTGGCGACAGCATCGCGCGCGCCTTCGGCCTGGTTGGCGCGCTGGCGATCATCCGTTTCCGTACCGTAGTGCGTGACGCACGTGACACAACTTTCATTTTCCTCGCGCTCGCAGTCGGCGTCGCCGTCGGAGGCGGTCATCCCTACGTCGCTATGCTCGGCACGATCTCGATCGGATTTGTTGCGGCGATGCTTCATTTTACGGGATTTGGTGCTCGCCACACCGACGCGGGTGTGCTCCGCATCCGCACCCAGGCGGCGCTCCAGGCCATCGACGCCGCGATCGCGGGCTTCTGCCGAACCCACTCACTGCTTGCGCGGCGTGAGGCCGGCGGCGAGGCCGAGTACAGTTTTGAGATTCGACTCTACAATCCAGATGATAAGGATGGGCTGATCCGGGCCATCCAGGACCTCGGTGGTACCACACAGATCAACGTCACGATGGAGGAACGGGCAGAAGAATGGTGAGAAGCTCGGTTCCACTCTCGCGGCGCCTCAGGTCCTGGCGCGGCACGGCGATCAACGTCGCGGTGTGGCTCTGCGCGGCGTTTCTCTCCGCGCTTCTGCTCCTCCGCGCCGAGTTCCAAGGGAACGCCGTCGTGCTCGCGAGCGGGGGCAGCGCGCTGCTCGTCGCGCCTGAGGGCGGGACGATCACCTCCGTACGGGTGGCGCCCGGAGATCGGGTCGCCGTGGGCACCCCGATCCTGACCCTCTCGATCCCCGGGCTGGACCAGCAGATCGCCGGCCTCGAAGCGCAGCTCGCCAGCGCGGGAAGCGCCCTCGGGGCGGAAGACTCGGAGCGTACCTCACGGCTCGCGCGGGACGCAGAGCGCGCGCGGGCAGAGCTTGCGGCCGCCCGTGTCGCGTATGCTCGGGAACGGGCGCTCCTCGTCGGCCAGGAGCGCCTCGTCGAGCGCATGAGCGCCGCCGGAGCCGGGGAGGCGGCGGCGCTGGTGGATCAGGCGGTCGCCGAGCGCGACAGCCTGCGCGCGTCGCTGGAGGCACGACTGGCCGAGATCGGGGCGTTGGAGAGGGCCGTCGTAGGCGCTCAAGCGCGGGCCGGGCAGGACCTCGATGCGATCGCCGCCGGTATCGCCGCGTTGGAGGCGGAGCTTGCCCTCCTTCGAGGGCAACAGGAAGCCAACACCCTACGCGCGCCGATCGCGGGTGTGGTGACCGGCGCTATCATACCGCTGCGTGATGCGGTGCCGATGGTGGCGGGCTCGTTGGGGGTGGTCGGTCAATGGGTGCCGGCGGGGACCGTGATCGGGCAGGTCTCGGCCGGAAGCACCGCCTCCGCGACGGCTTGGGTGCCCCCGGTGGTGCTGGCGCGAGTTCAACCCGGAGAGGCTGTCGTGCTCACCCGCGCCGATGGTAGCCGCGTGGACGTCTCCGTGCGCGCAGTCGGTGGCGCCGTAGAGAGCGTGCCAGCACAGGCCCAAGCCGACGTGCTTGTTCCGGAGTGGAAGGTGCCGGTGATGCTGGAGGCCCGGGCTCCCGTGATGGTGCCCGGCGAGAGGCTGACGGCGGCGTTCTAGGCGATCCGAGACCGCGGGACGCTCACCAGCGATAAAAGCCCTTACCCACCTTGGCGCCCAGCCGACCCTCCGCGACCATGCGTCGCAAGAGCTCCGGCGGGTTGAACGACGGATTCCCCAGCTTTTCGAAGAGATACTCACCGATCGCCAGGCGAACGTCGAGGCCCACCATGTCGGTGAGCCGCAGCGGCCCGACGGGGTGACGGTAGCCGAGCACCATCGCCTTGTCGATATCTTCGGCGCTTGCAACGCCCTCTTCGAGCATACGGATCGCCTCCATTCCGAGCGCGATCCCGAGTCGGGAGCTCGCAAATCCGGGGGAGTCGCGCACCGTGATGCACTCCTTCCCTATCTCGGCACCGAACTGTCTGGCTTTCTCCGCAACTTCGGGCGACGTGCCGGCGTGGACCACCACCTCCAGGAGCGGCATGAGGTGAACTGGGTTGAAGAAATGGAGCCCCACCAGGCGCGAGGGGTCGCGCAAGGTCGCCCCAATCGCCGCCACGGACAAAGAGCTGGTGTTGGTCGCAAACACCGTCCCCGCGCTGGCACGTGCATCCAACGCCACGAACAGGTCGGTCTTCAGCTCAATCCGCTCGGGGATCGCCTCGATCACGAGGTCCGCCTCGGCGGCTTCGGACAGCACCGTCACCCCCCGGATACGGCCGAGCGTCGCGTCGCGGTCCGCGGCGGACACCTTGCCCTTCTCAACACCTTTGTTGAGGTTGGCGGTGATCTTCTGGATCGCGGCGGCCACCCGCTCCGCGTCGATGTCGTAGAGCAACACCGAGGAGCCCGCCCCGGCCGCGACGTGGGCAATGCCGTGGCCCATGGTACCCGAGCCGATCACACTTACACGAGGAAATATCATCAGAACTCCATTTCGAGCCCGAGCCGCGCTCACGCCCGGTAGTAACGGTGGATCGCGACCGCGACGTCGAGCTCGGACGCGGGCACGAGCGTGATGTCCAGACCGGTGACGTCGCGCAGGGCCTCCTGAGCGACGACGTTGCGGGGATCGGCGGTAGCGACCAGCAATGCGCCGCCGCGCAGCCGCACCGGCACCACACGCCACTTCTCAACCACCTCACGCGACAAGAGGTTGAGGACCTCGTCGCCGATCGGGGCGTCGGGCACCCAGGTGTTGGCGGCCGGCTCAGTCGCCGTCCGCGGCGCCTCCTCGGTGTGCTCCGACGCGACCCCGGAGACCGTATGAACAGGAAGCGGCTCGATCTTTCGATAAGGCGCGAAGTTGGGCCGCCGTTTGTCTGCGAACGCGAGCAGTCCCTCACGCGCGTCGGGACCCTGAAAGAGTCTTTGTTGAAGCTCCCGTTCGAGCGCGAGTCCGGACTCCAGAGGCAGGTCGGCGCCTCCGAGCACCGCCCGCTTGATCATACCCACCGCGTCGGCCGAGCGGTGCGGGCGGCAGAAGGACTCGGCGAACGCAGATACCTGGCGCCACCAGTCCTGGTCGGGCAACACCCGGTGTACGAGGCCCAACCCCAGGGCCTCCTCCACCGAGAAGTTCTCGCCATGGAGCATCATCGACAGCGCGGCAGCCCGCCCGACGAGCCGGGTCAACCGCTGGGTGCCTCCGGTTCCGGGGAGGACGCCGAGGTGGACTTCGGGGAGGCCGACGAGGCGCGCTTTCTCGCCCGACGCGCGGCCGATACGCAGGTCGCAGGCCATCGCCATTTCGAGGCCCCCACCCACACAATGCCCGTTCAACGCGGCGATGAAGAGCTTCGGCGTGTTCTCGATCCTGAGGAGCGTCTCGTTGGCGTGCAGGCAGAAGGCGTACTTTTCCTCGGGCGAGAGGCCCTGCAGGTACGTGATGTCAGCACCCGCGCAGAAGAAACGGTCACCCGCGCCGCGGAGCACGACCACGTCGATGTCGACGTCCATCCGTAGGTCGAGCACGTGCTGATCGAGCTGCCGGTGCATGGCGTAGCTGTAGCCGTTCGCCGGCGGATGGTTCAGGCAAAGAACCGAGATACGACCCCAGTCTTCCCGGGTGACCAAGGCGCTCATGACTCCACCCGCTCGACGAGCGTCGCGACGCCCTGGCCAACACCCACACACAGGGAGGCCACTCCGTAACGGCCGCCGACCCGTTGCAGGTGGTGCACCAGCGTCGTGAGGATCCGGGCGCCCGAGCAACCCAACGGGTGCCCCAACGCGATCGCCCCACCACGCGGGTTCACGCGGTCAAGGTCAAGGTTCAACGCCTGTACCACCGCGAGGCTCTGTGCGGCGAACGCCTCGTTGAGCTCGAACTGATCGATACTGGCCACCGTCAATCCGGCGCGCGAAAGCAGCTTCTGGATCGCGGGCACCGGCCCGATGCCCATGACCCGAGGGTCCACCCCGGCGGAAGCGACGCCACGAATCGTCGCCACAGGCGTGAGCCCAAGCTCCCGGGCGCGGTCGGGATGGACCACCAGCATCGCCGCAGCCCCGTCGTTGAGTGTCGAGGAGTTGCCCGCTGTGACACTCCCGCCGGCGCGAAATGCCGGACGGAGGCGGGCCAAGGCGGCCACCGTCGTATCGGCGCGCGGACCCTCGTCCGCGGTCAGCGGGTCCATCTTGGGCCGTGGGACGGCGATGAGCTCTGAGGAAAAATCAGCCTCGATCGCCAGCCGATGCGAACGGGCGGCAAACTCGTCCTGGGCCTGGCGGCTGATAGCGTGACGATCCACGAGGTTCTCAGCGGTCTCCCCCATCGGCTCCAGCGGGAAAAGCGCCTCCATCCTGGCATTGGGAAAGCGCCAGCCGAGAGAGCTGTCGTAGACGGTGAGGTTGCCCATCTTGGGGAAGTTGACCCCACGTGGCATCACGTAGGGCGCACGCGACATCGACTCCACGCCGCCCGCGAGGACCACCGTCGCGTCCCCCAGACGGACCATCCGCGCCGCCTGGTTGACGGCCTCGAGGCCCGATGCGCACAGACGATTGACCGTAAATCCGGGCACAGACTGCGGAAATCCTGCGAGCAGCGAGGCCATCCGCGCCACGTTTCGGTTGTCCTCGCCCGACTGGTTGGCGTTTCCGAGGATCACCTCGTCGATCAGCGCCGGATCGAGGCCGGCGCGCTCGACGACCGCCGCCAGGGTCAGGGCCGCGAGGTCGTCCGGACGAATCGCGGATAACCCGCCTCCGAAACGGCCAATCGGTGTACGAAGTGGCATGCAGATGACGGGATCCATCCATCCCTCCCGAGCGGCGGCTATCACGCCGTCCGAGCCAGGGCCCGCGCCCCGCCCCCGACACCTCGTGCTCCCCGAGGCCGGCGGCGCGCTCAGTCGCCCAGGTCGCGCGCCACCATTGTCTTGCTCAACGCCGAAAAGCCTTCCGCGTCCACCTGGAGCGGTCCCGGACCACGCCACCACCCTCCCGCGCCGCGCGGCTGGCCTTGCTGCCGTAGCTCCAGCGAGACATCCGGCCGCCGTGCAGCGCCGCCCACCGGACCTGCGCTGAACCGCGCCGACGGCGGGCCCATCGCGCTCACCCCCCCTCCGAGGCTACCCAAGCGGAACCGCTCGCCCCCCGGGAGCCCGCCGGGCATCGGCAGCTCCTCCGGCAGCGGCGCCGGGACCCCGGCAACCCCAGCCGGCGCCTCTACCGTCACCACCACCGGCGGCGTGGAGGCGCTGACCCCGTCGGCATCCACGATCAAGCTCGGGAAACTCGCGTTGCACGGAGCGGTCGCGCGCAGCTGGAGCGTGAGATCGCGCACCCGGATGCCGGGACCCTCCGCCTGATCCTCGACGACACGGACCAGCGTCAGGCAGCCCGGATCCCCGGCGCCGACACGCAGGTGCAAGCCGCCCTTGAGCTCGTCGTCCGGGAGGGACAAGATCCGGAGCCCGATCTCCACCATCCCCCCGATGAACACTGCCCCGGGTGGGCCCGTGACCCAGACCAGCAGGGGCACCGGCGGGATCAAGGCGGCAAACCCCTCCATCTGCGCGACCGGCGCCAGATCGGGGTCGGCGGCGGCCTGGAGAGGTGAGCGCGCGCCGAGCTCCAGGGCGCGCGCGAGGTCGGGCACCGCATCTGCGTGCCTTCCTAGGCGAACGCGGTAACAAGCACGGTTGTACCATGCCTCACCCGAATCCGGGTGTCCCTGCACCACCCGCGTGAGCAGCGCCTCCGCCTGATCGAGCTCGCCCGCGGCGGCGAGCACCTGGGCGTGGCTGAGCGCGAGGGGCACGCTGGTCGGATCGAAGGTGCGCGCTTCGGCATAAGCGGCCGCCGCCGACGAATAGTCTCCGCGGAGCCGCGCAACTTCGCCCCGCTCCCACGCCTCCCGCGCGGAGACGAGCTCGGGGAACTTCGGCTCCGCGCAGCCAACCCAGAAGGCCCAGAGCCACATCGCGCCTCCGCGTCGACAGGGTAGCGCAGTAGGGCGCCGCCGGTCGAGCGATACCGCGGCGGGCGCGCACCCGAGGCCAGGGGCGGGGGGCCTCAGGCCTCAGCCGCCGCGCTGGGATCCAGGGAACGAAGGCAAAGTGCCTCCTCGACCATAGCCGCCCGGCGTAAAGCATCGTTCTCGGCCAGAAACTGCTGGCGCACCTCCGCGTCGTCGAGCACCAGCCCCGCGGCGCCGTCCGCGAGGCTGCCCGGCCGCGCCTCACGCACCATCCTGGCCAGGCCCTCACCGCGCTCCCCCGAGCGCTCCAACAGGAGCAGGAGCCGCGCCCGGATTCGCTCGCCGACCCGACGGAGCTGATCGGGGTCCACCTCAGTGTCCTGCAGGAGCTCAGCGTCACAGCTCCGATATGGCGCGTCCCCCGCGATCTCGGCGCCCAGCCGCACCCGACCGAGCGGCTGGAGCAGGATGTCGAATCGACCATCGGGTCGTTCCCGATGTCCCGCGATGAACCCTACCCCCGCGTAGCTCAACAGCGGCGGGCTGTCGGGCGCACGCACCTCGTGACCCGGCATGATCTGCGGGACGGCGAGCGGGCGGCTCTCCGCGAGACAGTCCAGCACCAACCGACGATACCGCGGCTCGAACACATGCAGCGGCATCATCAATCCCGGCAGCATCACCACGCCCGGGAGCGGGAACAGGGCGAGGTTCCGGCAGGCTTCGACCAGCGCGTCGTGGTTCATGAGGTCCTCAGGATAAACGGTCTGTGTTGCAGGTAGGCACGTTGGGGGTCGAAGTCCAACTGGACCGCGCGGTACGTACGGTCTCGTTCACCGAGTTCGAAGAGCTCGTACATGACGGTTTTGTCGGGCCTCACACGCCTGTACGTCCGGAAGGGGCGGAAACTTTCATTCCGGCGTCCGCTCTGGAGCGGTACCAGCGTGCGGCGGAGAGTCCGCTCGTGGCCCTGCGCAGGCGGTGGACCCACCCGCCCGTCGTGTGGATGACGGCGTTGCTCGTCGCGATCAACTTGCAGATCTACCTCTGGCTCGTAGGAACCGAGCTCTATGAGGCCCTCGTGCTCCGCTTCGGCCGCAGCTCCTCGGCGATCCTGGAGTCCGGGGAGGGCTGGCGCATCTTCAGCTACGGCCTGTTGCACGGGAGCATCGAGCACCTGGTGATGAACGTTCTGATGATCGCGTACACCGGCTATTTTCTCGAACGCGTGATCGGGCCGTGGGCGCTCGGAGCCGTGTTCTGGAGCGCGGTCGCGGCGGGCGGCGCGCTGGCCACCTTCGGCAACCCCGAGGCGCTGTCGATCGGCGCGTCAGGCGGAGATTTTGGCCTGCTGGCAGCCGCGGTGGTCACGGGATGGCGCTACGACGGACTGCTCCCCGGGAGGGCGCGCGTCGTTTTCGGCGCCGTAATCCTTGTGTTTACGATATGGGTCTTCCTGAACGGCCTCGCGTCCGAGCGCACCGACAACTGGGGACACCTGGGCGGCCTCATCGCAGGCGTGTTGGTGATGCCCTTCTTGCGGCCTGAGGTGGGTGGGCCCGACAGCCCCGAGCGTCGCCGGAATCGGCGTGTCAGCGGCGTTGCCCTTGGCGTCTCGCTCGCCGTAGCGGCCACCCTCTCCCTGGCCGGACCGGGCCTCCTTGTGCTCGTCGAAGAGAAGGACGACGGCCTCATCTGGTCGCGGCCAGCGGCCTGGGCGCCGGGCTATGCGGCCACCGGCGGGCTCGGTGCTCGTTCGGCGTCCACCCCGATGGTCGTGGTCGGCGGCACCTCGCCCAGCAGAGGCCAGGACCTCGACGCACTGCTTGCGGAAGAACTGTCTATTTATCGGGGTTTCTACCCGGATGCCCAGATCGCGCGTCTGCCCGAGCTCGAACGCGACGGACACCGGGTGACCCCCTTTCGGGTGACCTGGCAGGACGAGGGCGAGGGCCGCAACACCGACGGCCTCCTGCTGGTTCGCGGCGACTTCGTGAGCAGCGCACGTGTAGAATCGGAGCAGGGCTGGCTCGCGGAGCGTTTGGTGGCGCGGCTCCTCGATCAGGTACGGTTCCCGCCTCTAGACGTGGAGACAGAGGCTAAACGTAGCTTTGTAGAGGATTCCTGGCGAGCGCAACTCGGCCTTGCCAAGGCGATGCTGGCTACCGGGGCGCTCTCCGAGGCCTGCGTCGCGCTCGATCAGGCCAGCCGGCTGGCGCCCGCTGAGCCCGTGGTCGTCGAGGACGGCCTGCCGATCCGCGTCCGATGTGCCCCGGAGCGGGTCGAGGCCGAAGCGCGAGCTGCGCTGGTTCGGTTTCCCGGAGATCACCGGGTGCTGATCGGCGTCGCACGTGCGCTAGCCGCGGTCGGGCGGGTCGACGAGGCCCGCGCCCTCGCGGTGGCCGCCGCCGCCGAGGCGCCGAAGAACCGGGCTCTCCAGCGGCTCGCCGCCGAGCTGGCGCCTCCTTGATCGCCGACGCCCAGCGGCGCTGGCCCGAGCTCCTCAGCCTGGTGGTGCCGCCGCTCGCCCTGTTCGCGGCCGTCTCGGCGCCGCTCCTGACCTACGCCACGACGCTCGCGCTCTTCGGCCCCGCGCACGTGCTGAGCGAGCTCCGGTACGTGGAGCGCCAGTTTGCGGGCCTCTTCCTCGGCACGGTGGGGGCCGCGCTCCTGAGCCTCCTCGGCGGGGTCGCGCTGATTCGCGGCCTCAGGGTGGCGGGCATCCTCTACGGCCCGGCGGGCATACAGCTGGAGCTCGGGGTCGTCGCGGCGCTCGCGCTCACCGTCCTGGCGCTCGGACGGCGGCGCCTGATCGCCGCGGGCCTGTGCGCCGGCCTGGTACTTGGGGGCGGCCTGGTCGTGGATCCCTATCTGACCATCCTGCTCCTGGCGTGCCTGCACAACTGGACGCCCGTGGGCTTCCTCCGGGCGGCCCCAGGAGGAGGACCGTGGAGCCGTACGCGACTCGGGCTGCTCTTCGTTGTCGCTCCCCTCGTGATCGCCACCGGCCTCCCCCGCCAGCTCCTCGCGCTGGCCGGCGCGGCTTGGCCTGAGCTCGACTGGCTCACCGGCGGCGAGCTCAGGCAACAGTATGCGGCCTATCTGCCACCCTGGGTCCACGAGCGGCCTTGGGCACAGGACCTCTTCTCGGCGTTGGTGTTCTGTCAATGCCTGCACTACCTCGTCGTGCTCACGGTACTTCCGCGCCTGGACGCGCCGCGGGTCGCCGAGGCCCCCAGACTCCTGACACGATGGGCGGAGCCCGATTTCAACCGGCTCCTCTTCCTCAGCGGAGGGGCCACGTTCGTCCTGTTCTTCCTCAACTTCTCAGAGGCGCGGAACATCTACAGCATCCCGGCAGCGGTTCACGCGTGGGTGGAGCTGCCCGTGCTGCTCGTGGCGCTCCTCCCTGCGGGACGCGCGGCGGCTCGGCCGGGATAAGGGGGAACGATGCTTCCGCGACAGGTAGATGTGCTCGTGCTCGGCAGTGGCCTGGCCGGCATGCTCACGGCGCTCAAAGCCGCCGTTTTTGGCAAGGTGCTCCTCGTCTGCAAGACCGATCAGGCGGAGAGCAACACCGCTTGGGCCCAGGGCGGCGTAGCGGCCGTGTGGAGCGATGAGGACCATCCCGACGCGCACGTGGTCGACACCCTGGTCGCCGGGGCGGGCCTCTGCCGGCGTGAAGCGGTCGAACAGACCGTCCGTGGCGCACCCGAGCGCATCCGTGAGCTCATCGAGCGTGGCGTAAAGTTCTCCCGCCGCGACGACCACCCGCACGAATACGATCTTCACCGCGAAGGAGGACACAGCAAACGCCGTATACTCCACGCAGAGGACCTCACCGGCGGCGAGCTCGTTCGCGCGCTCATCGCGGCGGTCGCGCAGGAGCCCAACATCCAGGTCGTCGAGCAGCAGCTCGCTGTTGACCTCATCACCGAGGCCAACCTCACCCGCCGCCGAGGCCTCCTGCCGCCGGCGACCAACCGTGTGCTCGGCGCCTACCTGTTGGATCGCCCGAGCGGTCAGGTCTCGGCGGTCTCGGCTAAGATCGTGGCTTTGTGTACGGGCGGGGCCGGGAAGGTCTACCTCTACACCACCAACCCGGACATCGCGTCGGGGGACGGGATGGCGATGGCGGCGCGGGCAGGCGCGCGTATGGCCAACATGGAATTTGTACAGTTTCATCCGACGTGCCTCTACCATCCGCACGCCAAGAGTTTCCTGATCAGCGAGGCGCTCCGCGGTGAGGGAGGCAAGCTCATTCGTCGGGATGGCGGCCGATTCATGCCCGAATACGACGAGCGCGCCGAGCTGGCCCCGCGCGATATCGTCGCCCGTGCGATCGACGCTGAGCTGAAAAAACGGGGCGATGACTGCGTCTTCTTGGACATGCGCCACCTCGACAGAGCCGCGCTCCAGCACAAGTTCCCCAACATCTACCGCCGTTGTGCCGAGCTGGGCATCGACATCGCCACCGAGCCGATCCCCGTGGTGCCCGCCGCACACTACTTCTGCGGCGGGGTCATGACCGACCTGGCGGGAGAGAGCTCGATCCAGAACCTGTACGCTATCGGCGAGGTGGCCTGCACCGGCCTCCACGGCGCCAATCGCCTCGCGTCGAATTCCTTGCTAGAAGCAGCCGTTTACGCACACTGTGCTGTCGAGAGATTTGGTCCTGGCCTCGCGAACCTGCCGGAGCCGGAGCCCGTGCCCGACTGGGACCCGGGCGCCGCGAGAGACAGCGACGAGCAGGTGGTGATCAACCAGGTCTGGGACGAGATCCGCAGGTTCATGTGGAACTACGTGGGGATCGTCCGGAGCACCCGCCGACTCCAGCGGGCGAGGGCGCGGATCGAGTTCGTACAACGCGAGATCAATGAGTATTACTGGGATTTCACCCTAACGGCACCGCTGGTCGAGCTGAGGAACCTCGCGACGGTCGCCGAGCTGGTGATCGAGAGCGCGCTTCGCCGAAAAGAGAGTCGAGGGCTCCACTATACACTCGATTACCCGAGGTCGGACGATCGCCTCCTGACCGACACGGTGATTGAACGACGGATCTGAGCAGGGCGGACATCGGCGGAGGGGGTGCCGGTCTCACCGCTCGGAACGCACGCAGGCGGGTTAAGCAGATGCCTCTTCGGCACCTCCGGTTGGTCCCCCAGCCGGCCACCACCACGAGGACTGAATGGCCCGAATACTCGTCGTGGACGATGAGCCCCTCGCCCGCGCGCTCCTGGTCGATGCGGTGCGAGGCCTCGGACATGAGGGTGTGCCCGCGCCGAGCGCCCGCGCCGCACTCACCCTGCTCGCCGCCGGCGACATTGACGCCGCGGTGGTGGACGCCGACATGCCGGAGGTCGACGGCTACGACCTCGCGCGCCAGATCGCGAGCTCCAGCCGCGCGGTGCCCGTCATCCTCGTAGGCACGCCGGACGCGCGCGCGGCAGGTGTTCCGCTCCGGGGGCACGTGACACGACCGTTAGACCCTGGACAAATCGCTCGCCTGTTGAGCGATGCCCCCACGAAGGCGCCGGAACGTGCGGTTGACGGCTGGAGCGGCAGCGAGTTCCTCGCGCGCGTCAACGGGCCCGCTAGCCGGTTCCCTCCCCTCAAGGTCCTTTTTCTGGCACATCGCCTGGGGGCGGGCGGGCTCATGGAGCTGCGACCGGAAGGGGCCCGGGTCGGACTGGCGCGCGGCCGTGTCGTCGCCGTAGAAGGTGTCAGCGGGCTTTTCACCAAGGTGGACGCCGCGCTCTCCGCGCACGACGAGCTGGCGGCCGGCGCTCGAGCCGCCGTCGCGATGGGTCTCCCCGTCGACCGGATCTTCACCGGAGCCGCCGCGGGTCTGGGGGTTTGGCTCATGGGGCGTGGCGTCCGTGGCGCCGTGCGGTTTGACACCAACTGGGTCTCGCCGCCCGGGTCGTTTCCCCTTCCTACCTCCATTCCCCGCATCGTTGCCGACGCCGTGCGTGAGCGTCCGGCGGTGGACTGGTTCGCCCGCGGGAGCGCCACCGCGCGCCCGCGCCTCCCGGATGACGCGCCTGAGAGCCGCTGGGGCCTTGATCCCGCGTCGTTACGGGTGCTGCGGCAGGTCGGGGCGGGGCGGCAGATCGAGGCCCTCCTGCGCGAAAACGCCAGCGATCCGTCCCGTCTGGCTGAGGCGGGGCGCTCGCTCTCGCTCCTGACTGAGCTCGGCCTCGTGGTGGTGGACGGAGGACCGGTGGAAGCCCCGAACGCCGGGCCCCAGACGCGCGCCGAGAACAACCCGGCGGTCGCCCGGCTCCGTGAGGCGCTGACCGGAATGCAGGGGAAACACCCGGTGGACGTGTTGGAGTTGGGCAGCCGCCTCGTGCTCCAGGAGTCCGATGTCGCGTTGGGCTATCGCGAGGTGTCCCGCCGTTTTCACCCTGACCTGTTCTACAACGAAGGCCCCGTCGCCCGCACCCTGGCCGAGTCCTGCTTTGGCCAGGTCAACGCCGCTTACGAGTCCATCCGCGTGCCCGCTGGGCTCTCAGAGGCCAACCGGCTCTTGGACGCCCGTAAACAGGGCGTGCCTTACGTGACCGAGAAGGACCACCAGAGCGCCAGGGTCGCGTTCCGGAAGGGGGAGATGCTGTACCGTTCGCGTGACTGGAAAGGTGCAGCGCCGCTTTTTGAGGAGGCGTGGCGGCTGGACCCGGGCACCTGGCCCCACGCGCTCTACCGCGCGCAGTGCAACTACCTCGCGCGAATCGCTCCGTTGGACGAGACGATCGAGCTGATTCGGCCACTCGGGGGGGCGCGACCGAGTCGCCAGGCCGAGGTCCTCGTGGTGATCGCCAGCGTGCTCAAAGCGGGCGGTCAGGATGAGGCAGCCCTGGCGGCATGCCGGAGCGCGCTGGAGAAAGATCCGGAGAACCGCGACGCGCTGCGCGAGCTACGCCTCAACGAGCGGAGGGTGGCGAAACAGGCCGATAGTTCTTCCAGCTTCTGGGATGGTTTTTTCAAAAAGAAGGAGTAGGGGCGACGCGTTGGGCCTCAAGGTGGCCGCACCGCCGGCATTTCGGGTGGCGCGCAGCCGGCGGCCGGGCGAGGTTTCAGCATGGTGCTCCTGTCCTTACTCTCCGTGCTCCGCGCTGACGACGGCCTCTGGACCGCGGGCGCGCTGCTCGACGTCGCGGGAGGGCCACAGGTTGAAGCGGCGGATGTCGGAGACTCCACTGCAACCTACCTCGCAGCCCTGGGCTCCTACAACCGCTTCGACTCGGGCCAGACCGTAGGGCTGCACGCCCTCGCGGGCTACTCGGTGCTGGGGCTCTTCCGACTCGACGCGGACCTGGAGCTGGCCCCGTGGTCCGAGAACGGCGCCTCTGACCTTGGGGACGTTCGCGTTGGGGCGACCGTCCCCTTCATCCGACAGGACGCAGTACCGTGGAGGGTCGGCCTCGACCTCGGCGCTGGGCTGCCCGCAGGCGCGCCAGAGACCTTCACGACGGGGGGCGTAGACGGCCGTGGAGCCCTCCTGTTGGGCTATCGTGGCCAGCGCGCATTTCTGGATACCCAGGTAGGGGCTGAACTTTTTCCGCTCGGTCGCGTGACCGGTATCGGGGGGATCGGCGCCGGGTTGAGCATCCACCGTTTGGCGCGGGTGGGCCTGGAGCTGGACGGCGAGCTCCGAGACGGCGCCCTCCAGCCGCTCGAACTTCACGGCTACGGGGTCTTGGGGACGACCAACGGCTTCACCGGCATGCTCGGCGCGGGCGGAGCGCTGCTGACCGGGCCCGGCGCGGCCAACTTTCGGGCCTTGCTGATGCTGGCTTACCGGTACCCCGGCGTAGAGCTCGGTGAAGATCGGGATGGCGACGGAAACGACGACGAGATCGACGCATGCCCCGAGGAGGCCGAGGACCGCGACGGCGCGCTCGACGCCGACGGCTGCCCCGACGACGACAACGACCAGGACGGTGTCGCCGACCCCGTGGACTCATGTCGGAACCAACCGGAGGACCTCGACGGGTTCCAGGATGTGGACGGCTGCCCCGACCCGGACAATGACCGGGACGGCGTCGTCGATCCCAACGACCAGTGCCCCATCGCCGCGGGGCCCGCCCACCTTCAGGGCTGCCCCGACCGCGATGAAGACGGTCTCGCCGACGCGGATGACTGGTGCCCGGAGGCGCGCGGCCCGCGGAGCACGCGAGGCTGCCCGGATCGGGACGCAGACGGCGTAGCCGACCGCCGCGACGCCTGCCCCGATGAGCCCAAGGACCCGCTGGAAGATCCCGGCACCTCAGACGGCTGCTTGCGGCGCGTCGTAGTCACCGCCGACCGCATCAAGTTCAACGAACCCATCTTTTTCGCCTACAACGCCGCCACGATCCTCCCGGAGTCGGGCGCGCTGATGGCTGAGATCGGCGCGATCATCCAGAAGAACAGCCAGATCACGCTGATCGAGATCGGCGGGCACACCGACGGCGACGGAAGCGAGGCATATAACCTTGACCTTTCATCACGACGCGCCGACGCGGTCCGGCAGTGGCTGATCGACAAAGAGGGCGTCAGTCCGGCTCGTCTCGTCGCGCGCGGCTATGGCGAGACCCGACCGGTCGAGAGCAACGAGACCGAAGATGGAAAGGCCAAGAACCGCAGGGTCGACCTGGTGATCGTGACGAAGGACGCCCCGAGCGAGCGCTGATTCGAAGCGGTCGCCCGCCGAGGTCCGGCCGCGTACGCGCGACAACATAGGCGCGGCCCCGCCCCGTTCAGGGGCGACGCGCGGTCACCGGCGCTGCTTCTTCCGTGCGTTACGCCCCTCTTTCGCGCGACGACGGCGCGCCTCGCGCTCCTCGGCGGAGATGCTGGGGGCGGGTAACGCGAGCGGCTCCTCCGGGCGCGGCTGGCCGGGCATTCCGCCGGAGCGAGCGAGCTCGGCGAGCTGCTTCTGCACCCGCTTGGCCTCGCGCGGCCCGAACGCGCCGGATGCGGCACCCAGGTCGCGCATCATGCCCTTGGTCATCTTGAAGCGGGCGTGGAGCTCGCGCACCTCGTTGACCGGGCGCCCCGAGCCACGGGAGATACGGGCGTACCGAGACTCGTTGAGCACCTCGGGCCGCATCCGCTCCTGCCGGGTCATCGACTGGATCATCGCCTCGACCTTGACGACCTCGTAGTCGTCCATCGCCTCGGCGGGGATCTGCTGCATCAGCTCGTCCATGAACGGGAGCTTGCCCATCACGTCCCGGAGGCTGCCCATCTTCTTGAGCATCTGGAGCTGCTTGAAGAAGTCGTCGAGCGTGAACTCGCCGCGCATCATCCGGTTGGCGTCGGCCTCGGCGGTCTTCTGGTCGACGACGCTCTCGAAGTCCTTCATCAGGCCGACCACGTCGCCAAAACCCAGGATGCGCGTAGCGAGCCCCTGCGGCCGGAACTCCTCCAGCCGGTCGAGCGCCTCGCCCATCCCCAAGAACTTGATGGGCTTTCCGGTGACCGCCTTGATCGACAGCGCGGCGCCGCCACGCGCGTCACCATCGAACTTCGTAAGCACAAAGCCTGTAAACGCGAGACGTCGATCAAACTCGGCCGCCGTGCGCACGGCGTCCTGGCCGATCATGGCGTCGCACACGAACAGGATGTTCTGGGGCGAGGTCTTGGCCTTGATCTGGTCGAGCTCGCCCATCAAGGTCTCGTCGATCGCCAGCCGGCCGGCGGTGTCGAAGATCACAACATCTCGGCCTACATTTCTGGCCTGCTGCACCGCGAGCGTACAGAGCTGCACCGGCGACATGCCCTTGATCGAGAACACCGGCACGTTGAGCTTGCGGCCGATGGTCATCAGCTGCTCCACCGCCGCGGGTCGGTAGATGTCCGCGGCCACCAGCATGGGCTTCTTACCAAGCTTCTGCAGGTGCCGCGCCAGTTTTCCGGCGGTCGTGGTCTTGCCCGACCCCTGGAGGCCCACCATCATGATCAACGAGGGCTTGGCGTCGAGATCGAGGCTGGCGTCAGGCGGGCCCATCACCGCTTCGAGCTCGTCGTAGCAGGCCTTGATGAAGTATTCGGCCGGGCTGACCTGCACGCCTTTGGGGAGGTCCAGCACCACCACCTTGCCGAGCACCTTCGTTTTCACCGCGTCCAGGAACTGGCGGACGACACCGATTTCCACATCGGCCTCGATCAGAGAGACCCGGACATCCCGGAGCGCCTCCGCGAGGCTCTCCTCGGAAATCTCGGCCTTGCCTTGGAGTTTGAGACGCGCGTTACGAAAGCCGCGGGAGAGGGCGTCGAGCATGGCGCGCGGCTAACCGATTACGGTTACCGCGGCGAAATGCAGAACCCCGAAGAGCTCCAGTTCCGCCACACCGTTGACGGCGCACTCAAAAAACTCATGTTGCAGGTCGATCAGCTCGACACCGACGACATCGACGCGCGGCTCACCGAGGGGGTGTTCGTGGTCGAGTTCGAGTCGGGCGGCACCTTCGTGCTGTCGCAGCAGGTGCCGCTGCGCGAGCTCTGGCTCTCGGCCTTCTCGCGGGCCTGGCACTTCTCGCTCCGCGCGGAGGGCTGGCGCGAACGTGACACGAACGAGGCCCTCGAGTCGGTGCTGGCCTCGATCTTCAGCCGAAAGCTCGGCCGGCCGGTCTCCTTCCGCGCGTGACGATGCCCGCCCGGCGACCCCTCACGCGCGGATGAGCGCCGCCTGGCGTCCGCCCGCCTCGCCGTCACGCCGGTAGGACCAGAAGCCCGGATCGCAGCGGGTGCAGCGCCGAAGCCAGTCTACCTCGATCCCCAGGGACTCCAGGATCAGCGTGTTGGCGAGCGCGAGATCCACCTGGTTGCCGCTACGCCAGGCGCGACCCGGCGCGACTCGGCTGACCCCCGTGAGCACCTCGGCCCCCACCTCGTAACAGCGTCCGCAGATCGCCGGGCCAACGGCCGCCCGCCGCACTCCACTTGGATAAACCTGACGAATCACCCCGACCGTCTCCCGGACGATGTCCAACGCCGTCCCGCGCCACCCGGCGTGCACCGCCGCCACCACGCGCCCCGCCCCCTCACGGTCTCCCTCGAGGAGGATCGGCACACAATCGGCGACCCGGATGCTGAGCACCTGCCCGGCGCGGTCAGACCACAACGCGTCGGCGGCCTCCACGGTCCCGGTGAGCGCCGCCGTTTGTGCGACATCGCCGTGCACCACCCTGGGACCGTGAACCTGATGGACCAAACAGAGCGGGCCCGCACCACCGAGCCCGTCGACCAGCCGTTGCCCGGCGGAGACCGCGCCCGCCGCGCCCGGCCGAAGATCACCATCGGCGATCATGCTGAATCCGTGGGGGGCTTCGAGCAGGGCGGAGCGCAGCATCAGCCGAAGCTATCTCGCACGCCTGGATCGAGCGCGGGCCCGGGGAGCAACCCGTAGTGGCCCGGTTCCGCAGTCCCGCCCCTACTCCGTGGGGGTCACGCGCCACGGTGTGAAGGCGACGTGGTAGACTCCCGCGATGTGGTCCCTCTGGGTGCTCGCCGCCTGCTCTGGTGAAGAAGCTGCCGGCTCGGAATTCAAGCTTCATCTCGACCCTGTGCTGGCGACAAACCAACCTCGGCTTTTTGACGAGGTCTCTCAGCTTGACCTCGTCGTCCAGCACTCCGACGGCTCGATCGACGAGCCGCGGGATTTCGGTACACCCGCCTCCGGCGGGGTTCTGAACGAGAGCGGTTTCGAACCTATGGAAAACGTCGTGCTGCGACTGGAAGGCTACGAGGGGGAGGGCCTCCACGCCTGGGGCCGCACCGCGCCGCTCACCCTAGACGAGGGGGAGCAGACCGCGTCGGTTTTCATGGGGGCCGTCGGAGAGATCGCCTGGCTCGACCGATTGGACATCGACCTCTTCGGGCCCGAGGTTGTCGCCTTGGGCAACGGACGTTTCCTGGCAACAGCCGGCATGACGAAGGACTCCGGCCTGAGCGCCGAACTCTCCGAGGTCACGGCGATCCTCGATCTGCTGTCACCAGCCGAGAACCTGGCCTTTGGTGTGATCGATGCACCACTCCCGCTCTACGCGGAGCTTGGCGTCGGCGAGGAAGTCACCCGCGGTCGCCTGGGAGCGACGCTCACCGCGCTGGACGACGGGCGGGTGCTGCTGACCGGTGGCGGGCGCACCTACCCGATCGCCGCGGGCTCGTCTGCCTCACGAGACCTAGAAATCTGGGATCCCGACACGGCCCAGTGGAGCGCCGACGAGCGCCTCGCGTACCCGAGGAGCGGTCACATCGCGATCAAGAACGCGCTTGGCAGGGTGCTGTTCTGGGGCGGGGTCGCGACCGAGTACGAGGACGACGAGCACATGTCGCCGGCCACCGCATTCACACCCATGTACCTCGAATACTTCGACCCCGAACAAGACGCGACCGAAAAGGTCCAGATCCCTGACGAGCTCGGCGCCGGCTCCTTGGGCGTCGGGGCGGCCAACTTCGGTGGGCAGGATGGCACGCTCATCTGCGGGGGCATCGAGTTCGTCCGGATCGACGCCGACGCCGACGGCAGCGAGGACGACGACGTCTGGCGCAGCACAGCGCGGTGTATTCGGGTGGAGACCTCGGGAAACGACTACTTGCCAGACGACGACATGGCGCTGTCGCTCGCGGGCCACGCGATGGTCACCCTCGCCGACGGGCGGCTACTGCTCACTGGCGGCGCCAACCAGGACGATCCGATGGTGATCGGCCGCTACATCGACGATTATCACGGCGAGGTAGATGCGCTGCCCAACGCGTGGACCTACAACCCGAGCGCGAGCGCGTCGGAGCGGTGGTCCACTGCCCTGCCCGAGGCGATGAACTACCCGCGGGCCGGCCACCAGATGCACCTGTTGCCCGACGGCCGGGTCCTGATCGTCGGCGGGAGCAGCACCTGGAACAACTCGTTGATGCCCGAAGGTGAGCCCGTTCGGTGCGCGGAGATCTTCGATCCGAACGAGAACTCCTTCACCGTGGTCAACGGCTGCAGCGACGAATCCACGACGGGGCTCGAGGAGGGCGCGGCGCGGCTCTCGGTGGCGGCCGACCCAGATTACGGCCTCCTCATCGCCGGCGGCGTGACCGCCGACCAGTCCTGGGCCTCCAACGTGGGCCTCTACCTCGTTCGGCCCTGAGTCTGCGGGCCGCAGCCCTGATGTTCAGCGCGTGAGAAGGGCGAGCACGGCGTCGAGGCCGGACTCGAGATCGGCGACCTGAAGGTCGGGACCGGCCGAGCGCAGCGCGGACGCGCTCGCGAAGCCAGTTTCCACCACGATTACGCGCGCCCCCCCAGCCCGGGCGCACGCGATGTCTCCCGGCGTGTCTCCGAGGATCACCACCTCCTCCACCGGCCAACCTCCACAACGCTCACGCGCGACCGGCACGAGCGCGCCACGATCGGCAGAGTCGTCCCCAAATGCCCCGCGAAGGCCAAAATCAGGCAGACCGGCGGCCGCGAGCTTCAGCGCCGCCCCGACCCGCCAGTTCCCCGTGAGGAGCGCGAGCTCGGCCACGGCCCCGAGCTGGGGAAGCGCAGCATGTACCCCCTCAATCGGCGCCGCACGCCCAGGCTCCCGAAGCAACCGCGCCAGCTCCTGCAGGTAAGCCTCCCGCACCGCGTCGTGGTCCACCACGCCGAAACGCCGACCGACGTCGTTGAGGATACCGGCATCGGTGGCCCCGGCGATCTCAACGCCCTCGGTTGCGTCCTCCCACCCGTGTACCCGAACGAAGGCGTGGTCGAGAGCCGTTCGACCAGCTCCCCTGGTTCGAAGCAGCGTTCCATCGATGTCCAGGAGCAGTAGCGGCAAGGCCTTTCCCCATTCCGCCCGGGGGTGTACACTCGAACCGTGCGGACGCTGCGGATCTATCACCCGGACTACATCGTGGGCTGGTACGACCGGCTCTACGATGGTTTCTCCGCGCACAAACCGGCACCGCGTGAGCTCGGCGTGGACTACACGCTCCTCAACCGCTCGGTGCTGCGTTCGCTTCGGGAGCTCCTCGAGGGTGTGCACGGTATCCACACCCTCGGTGAGGACATGGTGCGCATCGACACCACCTGGCGCTTGCCGCAGAGCTCGGACGGCCGCCTGAGCCTGGTCGAAGGGCTCGTCCTCCGGCTTCGCCTGAGCCAGCTCCACCCTGGTGATCGGCGGGTGTCTCTCTCCGTGCGCTGGTTTGAGTTCGCCGACGGCCCGATCGGCACGCGCATCCTGGTGCGGATGGTGTTCCGCCCGGTTCCTACGTTACCGGTCGTGCTCGCGGGAAACCTCAGCGAAGACGACGGCACCTGGAACGAGTTCGCCGTCGGCCTGGACTGATCCCAGGTCGCGGCCAGGTTTTCAGGTCTTGAGCGCTGCCTGCCGTGCACGCGCCAGCGCAACCCGCCGCGTGAGCGACAGGTGCTCGGCGCTGCCCGCGATCGCCGTCTTCAGACGAGCTTCGGCGTCGGCGAGGTCGGCCTCGACCGTACCTGCGTTGAG
This sequence comes from Deltaproteobacteria bacterium, assembly GCA_947486185.1. GTDB lineage: Bacteria > Myxococcota_A > UBA796 > UBA796 > SXON01 > CANKTH01. The sequence continues at coordinate 31,933 of CANKTH010000005.1, read as the reverse complement.
CCGACCCGGCTCCTCACAGCTCTCGGTCAGGATCACGACGCGCTCCGCGCCCGCTTCCGCGAAGCCCGCACCCACCACGAACCGTTCGGTTCCGGATTCGGTGCGGACCTTCACCACGCCGGCCTTCAAGGTGGTGAGGAGCGCGCAGTGGTTGGCAAAAACCCCGATCTCGCCCAGCTCGCCAGGAGCCAGGACCTCGAGGGCCTGCCCGCTCCACGCCACGCTTCTCGGAGTGACGATCTGGACGCTGAGGCTCATTACTTCTCCACCATCTTCCGGGCCTTTTCGATAGCCTCCTCGATGCCGCCCACCATGTAGAACGCGCCCTCGGGGAGGTTGTCGTGCCGGCCCTCGAGGATCTCGCGGAAGCCGCGAACGGTCTCGTCCTTGGTGACGTACTTCCCGTCGGCGCCGGTGAAGTTCTTGGCGACGGAGAAAGGCTGCGAGAGGAAGCGCTGGATCTTGCGGGCCCGCGCGACGGTCCGCTTGTCGTCTTCCGAGAGCTCATCCATGCCCAGGATCGCGATGATGTCCTGGAGCTCCTTGTACCGCTGGAGGATGCGCTGCACCCCACGCGCGACGTCGTAGTGTTCCTGCCCGACCACCTTGGGATCCAGGATCCGGCTGGTGGAGTCAAGCGGAGCCACCGCAGGATAGATGCCGATCTCGGTGAGCTTACGGTCAAGCACGGTGGTGGCGTCAAGGTGCGCGAAGGTGGTGGCCGGCGCCGGGTCGGTGAGGTCGTCGGCGGGCACGTAGATCGCCTGTACCGAGGTGATCGAACCCTTGTCGGTGGTGGTGATGCGCTCCTGGAGCATACCCATCTCGGTCGCGAGGGTGGGCTGATAGCCTACCGCGCTCGGAATACGACCGAGCAAGGCCGATACTTCGGACCCGGCCTGGGTGAACCGGAAGATGTTGTCGATGAAGAGGAGCACGTCCTGGCCCTCTTCGTCGCGGAAGAACTCGGCGACGGTGAGCGCCGAGAGCGCGACACGAGCGCGGGCGCCCGGCGGCTCATTCATCTGGCCGAAGACCAGCGCAGTCTTGGAGAGCACGGTGGTCTTGCCGTCCTCCAGGAAGGTGTCCTCCATCTCGTGCCAGAGGTCGTTCCCCTCGCGGGTGCGTTCCCCGACGCCCGCGAAGATCGAACAACCGCCGTGCTTCTTCGCGACGTTGTTGATGAGCTCCTGGATGAGCACGGTCTTGCCGACGCCGGCGCCGCCGAACAGGCCGATCTTACCGCCGCGAGAATAAGGAGCAAGAAGGTCGATGACCTTGATGCCGGTCTCGAACATCTCGACCTGGGTAGACTGGCGCACATACTCAGGGGGCTGGCGGTGGATTGCCCACGTGGCGCCCGCGTTGACCGGTCCCCGCTCGTCGACCGGTTGCCCGATGACGTTGAGGATGCGCCCGAGGGTCGCCTTGCCCACCGGCATCATGATCGGGGAGCCGGTGTTCCGGACCGGAACCCCACGCGCCAGGCCGTCGGTCAGGTCCATCGCGATCGCGCGGACGGTGTTCTCACCGAGGTGCTGCGCCACCTCGAGCGTGAGGTTGTCGGCCTCGTCGCTGATGAAGGAGTTACTTGCCTTCAACGCGGTGAAGATCTCAGGGAGCTGGCCGGGCGGGAACTCCACGTCGACGACGGGGCCCATCACCTGCTTGACGACACCATGGGTCGGGGCTTGCGCTTGTAGCATCGGAAAAGTCTCCAAACTGGAAGATCAGAGGGCTTCGGCGCCCGAAATGATCTCGATGAGCTCTTTGGTGATAGCTGCCTGCCGAGAGCGGTTGTACTCCAGGGTGAGGCGGCCGATGAGGTCGGTTGCGTTACGGGTGGCGCTGTCCATCGCCGTCATCCGCGCTGCGTGCTCGCCCGCTTCGGTCTCCAGGAAAGCCTGGAGCAGGAGGGTGCGCAAGTAGAGCGGAAGCAGCGTGTTGAGGATCGACGCGCCGTCCGGCTCGAACAAGAAATCCGAGCTGGGGCCGCTCGATGTCTGGGCCTCGAGGGTGAGCGGCAGGACGCGCGGAAAGGTCGGTAGTTGGGTGAGCACCGACTTGAAGGCATTGAAGCCCAACCAAGCCTCGTCAAACTCACCGCTCAGGAAACCCGCGGAGAGCCAGCCGGCCAACCGCGTGGCCTCGTCCGCGTAGTGCGGGGCCCGCAAGTCGACGACCGCCTCGGCCGCGACGATTCCACGACTCTTGAGCTGATCCCGCGACTTCTTTCCGTAGGTCCGTACCACCACCTCGACGCCGGCCTCACGCCACTCACGGACGCGCTCTTCGGTGCGCCTCGCGAGCGTTGCATTGAAGCCCGCACAAAGGCCACGATCCGAGCCATAAACCACCAGAGCCACCTTCTTGACCTGGCTCCGGGCCTGAAGCAGAGGGTTCTCCACCTCACCGGCCCGCGCCGCCACCCGCTTCAACGTGCCCGCGAGGGTCTGCTGATAGGGCCGCGCGTTGGTCGCGGCGTCGGTAGCCCGCTTGAGCTTCGCGCCTGACACCAGCTTCATCGCGCTGGTGATCTGGCGGGTGTTCTTGACCGACCCGATACGGGTGCGGATGTCGCGAAGCGAAGGCATGGCCTACTTCCAGCTCGCCCGGAAGGCCTTGAGCGCCGTGAGCACCCGGTCTTCGAGGCCCGGGTTCTTCTTGAAGTTCATCTTCTCGCGGAGCTCGGCGGTGACCGCCTGGTTTTCCATGTGGTTGCTCATGTCACCGAGGAAGCGGATGACGTCGGGAACCTTGACGTCGTCGAGGATACCCCGGGTGCCCGCGAGGATCTGAATGACCTGCATCGCCATCGAGACCGGCGCGTACTGGTCCTGCTTGAGCATCTCCACGAGCCGGGCGCCACGCTCCAGCGTGCGGCGGGTCACCTCGTCGAGGTCCGACGCGAAGGCCGCGAAAGCCTGAAGCTCACGGTACTGGGCGAGCGTGAGCTTGAGCGGGCCCGCCACCTCTTTCATCGCCGCGAGCTGCGCGGCGCCGCCGACGCGGGAGACCGAGAGGCCGACGTTCACCGCGGGACGCACGCCCGAGAAGAAAAGGCCGGCTTCCAAGAAGATCTGCCCGTCGGTGATCGAGATGACGTTGGTCGGGATGTAGGCCGAGACGTCACCCGCCTGGGTCTCGATGATCGGCAAGGCGGTAAGCGAGCCGGCACCCTTGTCGTCGGACATCTTGGCCGCGCGCTCCAGGAGGCGACTGTGCAGGTAGAACACGTCGCCGGGGTACGCCTCACGACCGGGGGGCCGGCGGAGCAGCAGGGAGAGCTGGCGGTAGGCGGCGGCCTGCTTGGACAGGTCATCGTAGACGATCAGGGCGTGCTGACCATTGTCCCGGAAGTACTCGCCGATGGTGGCGCCGGTGTAGGCCGCGAGGAACTGGAGCGGGGCCGGGCTCGACGCCGCCGCGCTGATCACGGTCGTGTACTCCATAGCGCCGTGTTGGCGGAGCTTCTCCACCACCTGGGCCACCGTGGACTGCTTCTGCCCGATCGCGACGTAGATGCAGTGCATCTTCTTGACCGGGTCGTTGACGAACTGGCGCTGGTTGATGATCGTGTCGATCGCCACCGCGGTCTTGCCGGTCTGGCGGTCGCCGATGATGAGCTCCCGTTGGCCACGGCCGATCGGGATCATGCCGTCGATCGCCTTGATGCCGGTCTCAACCGGCTCGCTGACCGATTTCCGGTACACGATACCTGGCGCCTTGATGTCGACCGCGCGCATGTTGTCGGTGGGGAGCGGATCGCCGCCGTCAATCGGCTGGCCCAGGCCGTCGAGCACCCGGCCGAGAACCGCGCGGCCGACCGGGATCGAGACGACCTGCCCGGTGCGCCGGACGATGTCGCCCTCCTTGATCGCCCGATCGTCGCCGAGCAAGGCGACGCCGACGTTGTCCTCTTCGAGGTTGAGCACCATGCCCTGCAGGCCGCCCGGAAAGGTGAGCAGCTCACCCGCCAGCGCGTTCTGGAGACCATACACACGCGCGATACCGTCACCGACGGTGAGCACCGTGCCGGTCTCGGACACCGAGACCCGGGTCTCGTAGTTCTTGATCTGCTCCTTGAGGATCTGACTGATCTCTTCGGCGCGGATATCCATAAAAGCTCCTTGGAGGCCTGCGATTGCGCTAGGCCTGGCCCTGGTTCGAGGTGAGGTTGAGCTTGAGCTGCTCCAAGCGGGCTCGGACGGAGGCGTCGAACAACCACGTGCCGACGCGCACCACCATCCCGCCTAAAAGCGAGGGGTCTACTTGAGTTTCGAGTACAATTTCCTTGCCCGTCGCACGGGCGAGGGCCTCAACGACCCGCCGCCGCTGCATCGCATCTATCGGGGCAGGGGACACCGCAGAGGCGCGTACCCGGCCCGCTGCGAGGTCGGCGAGCTCGCGGAATGCACGCGACATATCGGCGAAAGCCGAGAGCCGGTCTTTATCGACCATGAGGTGGATGAGGTTGGCCGTGTGCCGGTGGAACTCGAGGCGGGGCAGGAGCTTGGACAGCACGGCGCGGCGCTCGCTTGGGGTGTAGAGCGGGCTGTAAAGCACCGTCTCCAGCGCGGGACCTGCCGCTGCAAGCATGGCGTTGAAGGCGTCGAGATCGGCTCCGATCTTCGCTACCGCGCCGTCTTCGTGCGCCAGACCGTAGAGGGCACGTGCGTAGCGCCGCCCTACCGAACCTTCGTTCATCGTGCCTCCCGGGACCGGAGCGTCTCGAGCAGCTCCGCGTCGAGCCGACGCCGATCGTCGTCGGTGATTGAGCTACGAATCTGCTGGGTGGCCAGCTCGGCCGCCGCCGCCGTGAGCTCCGCACGGAGCGCGTGCCGCGCCCGCCCCAGCTCGTCCTTCAGGGTGCGCTCCGCCGCCGCGCGAATCCGCGCCGCGTCAACCGCCGCCTTCCGCTCCAGAAGATCCGCTTCCTGTTGGGCCTGAACCTCGGCTTCAACCCGCAGCGCGGTGAGCTGAGCATCGAGACCCGCGAGCCGGGCTTCAATCTCGTCGAAGCGGGTCTGCGCGTCGGAACGCAGCTTACCCGCCGCCTCCAGCGACGAACGCACCGCAAGCGCACGCCCGCTCATGTAGTCAGAGATCGGCCGGCGGGCGTACTTGTTGAGGACCGCGAGGAACAGCACCAGGGCGGCGAGCGCCATTCCCAGCTGCTCCCACGGCGGCACGAGCGCACCACCGTGCGTGTCCCCGCCCTGTCCACCGCCCCCGGCAACGGCCTGGGAGATCCACAAGCTCCAAAGGGTCATCACGCCTCCGCCGCGTTGCTGCGGCCCAGCACCCGCGCCGTCATGAGCGCTGCGACAACCTGGGCTTGCGGCCGAAGCTCCGCCCGGGCAGCCTCGGCATCCCGCCGCAGGTCAGCGAGGCCTTGCGCGAGCCGCGCCTCGGACTCGCGCCGCGCCGCGCTCACGATGTCCTGATAGTTCGCGTTGGCCGTCGCCCGACGCGACGCTCGAAGCTCGGCGATCTCACCGCGCGCCCGTGCCATCAGCTGCTCCCACTCCTTGACCCGCGCGTCGGCCCGCTCCGCGACTGCCGCGGCCTCGTGCGCCACGCCCTCGGTGACCTGCCGACGCTCGGCCAGGTAGGAGAGCATGGGCTTGAAGAGCAGCGTATTCAGGCCGAACATCAGCACGAAGAGCGGCGCGAGCTGCGCCAGCACCAACGGGAGATCCGGGACGATGTTCATCGGTCCTTCTCCAAAGGGGGCGCCGTCTATCGGCTTCGTGGCGCCTGGGCAAGGGCCACCGACGACGGCGCGCCAAATACGATCCGCGGGGGTCGCAGTTCGGGCGGAATCTCGCCCCGCCTGCGGGTTTCGTGGTAGAAGCCCGCCGTCAGACAAGGAGCTGAAATGACCCGTCGCCCCTCATCGCCCCTCTCCCCGTCGATCGACCCCGTACGTGCCCGGCACACCCGGCGCTCCGTGCTCACCCTGCTGCTCCTCGCGGTCGGGCTCCTGACGCTGTGGACGGTCCGGCCTGCCCTTGCGCAGGAAGCCGCGTTCACGCTCAAGCTCGCCTCCGTCGCTCCGAGCGAGACCCCGTGGGCCACGGGTCTCGAAGCCTTCAAGGCGAGTGTCGAGGCCAAGAGCGCCGGCAAGATCAAGGTTCGGGCCTTCCTCAACGGCGTGCAGGGCGACGAGAACGAGACGGTGGACAAGTGCTACAAAGGCCAGCTTCAAGGCGTAGGAGCCTCGACTGGCTCCATCGCTTCCATCGTGCCTGAGCTGTCGGTCTTGGAGTTGCCCTACCTCTTCCGCAGCGCCACCGAAGCCGACCACATCCTCGACAAGGTCATCACGCCCACGGTGGAGAAGGCCTTCGCGGGCAAGGGCCTCGTGCTCGGCTTCTGGAGCGAAAACGGATTCCGTTCTTTCGGCACGAGCTTCGGGGCGATCCGCACCCCCGCCGATCTCAAGGGCCGCAAGATGCGCGCCCAGGAGAACAACGTCCACCTGGAGATGTACCGGGCCTTTGGCGCGAGCCCCGTGCCCATCCCGGTTACCGAGGTCCTCACCTCGCTCCAGACGGGCGTGGTGGAAGGGTACGACAACACCCCTCTGTTCTCCCAGGCCGCCCAGTGGACCGGCGCGACGAAATTCTACTCCTTGACCCAGCACATCTACCAGCCGGCCGCCATCGTCTTCAATAAGGCGTGGTTCGACTCCCTGCCCGCCGACCTTCGGGCCCTCGTGCTGGCGGAGGGTCGCGCCCTGGTGCCCGGCATGCGCAGCCAGATCCGGGCGATGGACCCCTTTCTGCTCCAGAACATGACCGCGATGCGTATCCAGGTCTACACGCCTACCGCGGCCGAAAAAGCCAGCTTTGACGCCCCGGCCAAGCAAGCACGGGATAACTACCTCGCCAAGGCGACCGCCGGCGAGAAGGCGCTGTACAAACAGATCACGGATGGACTCGCGGCCTACCGCGCCGCGGGCGGCAAGTAGACCCCACCACGACCTTTCCGGCGGAGCTCACGATGTCAAGATTGAGGGCGGTGGACGACCTGATCTATCGAGCGGAGAAGGTGGCGTGCGCGCTGATGCTCGCGGTGATGGGCGTCGTCGTGTTCTTATCCGTCGCGCACCGGGCCGCCAGCTCCTTGGTCCCGGGAACGCCGGCTCCCAACTGGTATCTCGATGCGGGTGGCTCCCTGGAGAGCTGGCCGACCGTGGGGACAGCGCTGGTGGCCGCGATCACGTTCTTCGCGAGCTGGTTCGGCGCACGGAGCCGCGGCAGCGCCAGGCCGTTGGTGGTGGCGCTTAGCCTCGGGGTGCTGGTCCCGCTCGTGATCCGGCTACTGCCGATCGTACTTCCGAATGGTCTGGTTGAAGCCCAACCTTTGGCGCTCGGCCTCCTGCTTTGGCTCTCCCTTCTCGGCGCCTCCATTGCCGCCAAGGAGCGTAAACACCTCGCGATCGACATCGGCAGCAAGATCTGGCCCGCCGCGCTCGTGCCTCGGGTCGCGGCGATCGGCCACTTCGTGACCGCGGGCTTCTGCCTCCTGATCCTCGGCCTGGGTCTGCGATCGGTGATGGATGCCTGGCACGTCTGGGTCGCGAGCGAGTACGCCGGCGGACTGATCTCGGGAGTGCGCTTTCTTCCTCGTTGGACGGCGGCGCTCGCGATCCCTTACGGTATGGCCGTGCTCGCCTTCCGCTTCACGCTGGAGGCGATCGACACCTGGCGCGGAGAGGCGGAGGTGATCGAGGATGGGACGCTCCACGCCCTCGGCATCAAGCTGGAGAAAGCACCATGATCGGGATCGCCTTCACCCTTGCGCTCCTGGGGCTCCTTGCCCTTGGCCCTCGACTCTTTGTAGTAGTAGGCGCCGCCACCGCCACGTCGTTCCTCCTGTTCACCGACTACGGCGACCCGATCGTCCAGCTCGACCGGATCGCGACCAAGATGGAGTCGCTGACCACCAAGAACGTCTTCTTGTCGATCCCGTTTTTTATCGCTGCCGGCTCGATCATGACCCGCGGCGGCATCGCCAAGCGGCTCACGGACCTGGCGCGCGCCCTGGTCGGCTGGCTCCCAGGCGGGCTCGCGGTCGCCTCGATCATCGCGTGTATCGTATTCGCCGCGATCAGCGGCTCGTCCCCAGTGACCCTGGTCGCGGTGGGCGCCGTGATGTTCCCGGCGCTGATCGACAGTGGTTATCCGCGGCGTTTTGCCATCGGCATCATCACGTCGGCGGGTAGCCTCGGGTGTATGATCCCGCCCGCGATCACGATGCTGATCTACGCGATCTGCGTACAAGGCCGCTCGGGCGAAGTCAATCCGGCCGACCTCTTCCTCGCCGGGCTGCTGCCGGCGCTGTTCATCGCCGGGCTGCTCTCCCTCTACTCGGTGGTGATCGGCCTTCAGGTCCCCGGCTCCCGGCAGCCTTTTGCCGCCACCGAGCTGCTCCACGCCGGCCGCGAGGCCGCGTGGTCCTTGACCCTGCCCGCGATCGTGCTGGGTGGCATCTACGGCGGCGTCTTCACGCCGACCGAAGCCGGGGCAGTCGCATTCGCGGCCTCGGCGGTGATCGCCTGTGTCGTTCACGCGGACGTGAGCCTACGGCAGCTTCCTGGCCTGCTCGTGGAGGCGGCGTCGCTCATCGGCAGCCTCGTGCTGATCGTGGTCCTGGCTTTCGGGCTCAACGACTTCCTGGTCGAAGTGGATGCCGCCGGGGTGATCCAGTCCTGGGTGGAGGAGGGCGCGCTGAGCTCCTGGGAGTTCATGCTGCTGGTCAATGCGGTCCTCATCGTGATCGGCGCCTTGATGGACAGTATTTCGGCGACTTTGGTGTTCGCGCCGATCCTTGCGCCGGTGGCGATCGACCTCTACGGCATCGACCCCATTCACTTCGGCGTCGTCTTCGTGGTCAACATGGAGATCGGGTACATCGCGCCTCCCGTCGCGACCAACCTGTTCGTCGCGGCCGCAATATTCCGGCAGCCCTTCGCCGAGGTGGCAAAGGCGATTCTGCCGACGCTCGGCATCATCTGCGCGGCCCTGGTGGCGCTCATCTACGTGCCGACCCTCTCCACCGGCGTACTCAACTGGCGCGATGGCCGGGAGATTGTGGAGACGTTTCCTTGGGAACCGCCTGCGGCGACCGGATCTGCGACGGAGGCACCGCCCGACCCGACGGGCGGCGCTCCGCGGGTGATGACGATGCAGGAGATGATGAAGGCGTCGCAGAACGCGGCTGCGGGAGCGGCAGCCCCCGATCCCGCGGCGCCGCCCAAGGTCATGACGATGCAGGAGATGATGAAGGCCGCCCAGGATGCGGCCGCCAAAGAAGCTCCTCCCGCGGCCGATCCTTCAGCCACTCCCGACGCCACCACGGCGCCGACGCCCGCGCCTCCCGCGCCCTGAGCGGACCCGCTGATGACACGGCTCCGGGTGGGCCCCCTTCCGACCTGGATGGACGCGGGACGACTGCTCGGCCCCGGGTTCATCCAAGAAGAAGAAGGCGGCTATTGGAGCGCGAGCCTCTCGGCTGAGGCTGCCGCGGATGTGAGCGCCCGACTCCGGGGCCTGGGCTTCGGCGGTCAAGCGGTAGAGGTTCATGTAGAACCTAAGCTTTCACGGACGCTGGTCCGGACTGCGCGCAGCGAAGACAGTCGCCGACGGTGGCACACGACGCCGGGCTTCCTCCGGCCCGGCGCCCGAACAGCCCCGGAGCACCAGGAGGATCCTGAGGCTCGCTGGTCTGTGACGCCCGAGGCGCTGTCGCTGACTATCGGCCGGATGGCGCGGAGGGGGGCGCGAGTGGTCGACCTGATGTGCGGGGTCGGCGGAAGCAGCATCGGCTTCGCCCGGTCGGGCGCGCGCGTCCACGCGCTGGACGTGAGCCCGGGTCGGATCGCCGTCGCAAGGCACAACGCCTCGATCTACGGCGTGTCGGGGCAAATCACCTTCGAGCACGCCGACGCCCGCCGACGCCTGCCGGACCTCCGCGGCGACCTCCTCTTCCTCGATCCCCCTTGGGGGGAGCACTGGGACCGGCGTCGGGTCCAGCTGGCGGAGCTGCCGCTCCTGGCCGACCTCTGGCCGATGACCACGGGGTTTGCCGAGGTGTGGCTCAAGCTGCCGCCTTCGTTCGATGCCGCCTCGTTGCCCACCACCCCAATGCCAGTGCGTTGTACGCCGATTTTTGGAGAGTCCGAGGGCGACTTCCGCCGGGTGAAGCTGCTGCTGGTCCGCATCGGGTCCCCGGGCCCGTCCTGAGCTCAAGAGGAGCTGGACTACACCACTCTCGGGGAGCAATATCGACCGAAGCGTCAACTGCCCCTGTCCCCCCGGTCCCAAGGACGCTAAAAAAAGGACCATGGAATCGGGCTCAACAGCTTCGCCTCGGGTGCTCGTCGTCGGCGCAGGCGGGATCGGCGGGGTCGTCGCAAGCCTCTTGTCGGCTTCGGCCGACAGCGTGCCACACGAGCTCGTTGTGCTCTCTACCAACCCGGAGATCGCCGCCGCTGTTCGCGACTTTGGCTTTCGACTCCGCGCCGACGGCCGCGAACGCACCCTGCCGGGCGCGTCGCCGCACACACGGATCGTGACGGCCCTGACCGAACAGGACGCCCCGTTTGACTGGATTATTTTCTATCGGTTCAACCTCCACAGGTCGAGACCGCCGCGCGCGCCGCTCTGCCCTGGCTTGCGCCTACGGGCAGGCTGGTCTGCCTTCAGAACGGCCTATGTGAGTGGCGCCTCGCCGCTATCGCCGGCGCCGAGCGGGTGTGTGGCGCGGTGGTGGCGTGGGGCGCGTCCATGCCCGAGCCCGGCGTGTACGAACGTACGAGCGAAGGGGGTTTTACCGTTGGCACGCTGAACGGTGAGGTGACTCCTGACCTCCACCGCTTGCAGGCCCTCCTCGAGCCGGTGGGGCCCGTGACCCTCACCACCAACCTGCAGGGCGCCCGGTGGAGCAAGCTCGCGCTCAACAACGCCGTTTCAACGCTTGGAACGATCGGTGGCGATCGCCTCGGCCCCCTCGTCTTCCATCGGATCATCCGAAGGCTGGCGCTCGAGCTGATGACCGAGACGGTCACCGTCGCGCGCGCAGAGGGGGTGAAGCTCGAGCGTATCGCCGGGACGATGGATCTCGAATGGTTGGCCCTGACTCCGGGGGAGCGTGAGAGCTCAGGATCGGTGAGCCTCGTCGCCAAACATTCGCTGATCCTCGCGGTAGGCACGCGTTACCGTCGGATGCGCTCGTCGATGCTGGCGGCGATCGAGCGCGGGCGAGTGCCGGCGGTGGACTTCCTCAACGGCGAGGTGGTGAGCCGCGGGCTGCTCCATGGGATCGACACACCGGTCAACCGGGTAGCGCAGCAGTTGGTGTACCGGATCGCCGCTGGCGAGCTCCCGAGCAGCATGGACACCGTCGAGTTGCTGGCGAACGAGGCTGGGGTCAAGCGGAACTGGTAGGAGGCCCCGCTCGCCGGGGGCCAGGCCTACTGACCCGTGCTGCCGAACCCGCCGACCCGCTCGCCCGCGGGCGGGAGCTGGTCTACCCGCTCCAACTCCACCTCGTACACCGGGTGGAAGAGGATCTGCGCGATACGATCGCCTCGGCGCAGGAGATAGGGCTCCGCGCCGAGGTGGATGAGCGGAACGCTGAGCTCCCCGCGATAATCCGCGTCGATCGTGCCGGGCGCGTTGACCAGCGTGATGCCGTGCCGGAGCGCGAGCCCCGAACGCGGCCGCACCTCACCCTCCCAGCCTGGTGGGATGGCGAGACACAGACCGGTCGGGATAAGTGCCCGCTCAAATGGGACGATCACCCGATCTGCCATGATGGCAGCTACGAGATCGAGCCCCGCTGAGCCCGGGGTGGCGCGCCGTGGCAGCTCAAGGCCCTCCCCGTGCGGGAGGACCACCACGGCGACCTTCACCATCAGTCGGTCTCGAGCGCGTCCCGGCGGGAGAGGCGGATCTTGCCGGCCTTGTCGATGTCGATGACCCGAACGAGCACCTCGTCGCCTTCGTTGACCACGTCGGTGACCTTGTTGATCCGCTCCTTGGCGAGCTGGCTGATGTGCACGAGGCCGTCCGTACCGGGGAAGATCTCGACAAAGGCGCCGAAGTCAGTGATGCGCTTGACCACGCCGACGTACAGCTTGCCGATTTCCGCCTCGGCGGTGATCTCGCGGATCATCGCCACACACTTCGCCGATGCGCTGCCGTCGGTGGACGCCACGTCCACCTTCCCGCTGTCGTCCACCGTGATCCGGCAGCCGGTCTTCTCCTGCAAGCCGCGGATGACCTTGCCGCCGGGGCCGATCAGCTCACGGATCTTGTCGGACTTGATGTAGATCGTGGTGATCCGCGGCGCGAAGGGCGAGAGGTCGGCGCGATGGCCGCTGAGGGTCTGCGCCATCTCGCTGAGGATGTGGATGCGACCTTCACGAGCCTGCGCGAGGGCCCGCGCCATGATCTCACGAGGAACACCGGAGATCTTGGTGTCCATCTGGAAACCGGTGATGCCATTGGTCGTGCCCGCCACCTTGAAGTCCATGTCGCCCAGGTGGTCCTCGTCGCCAAGGATATCGGACAGCACGGCGTACTCGTCTCCCTCCTTGATGAGGCCCATCGCGATGCCCGCGACCGGCGCCTTGAGCGGCACGCCGGCGTCCAGGAGCGCCAGGGTCGAGCCGCAAATCGTGGCCATCGACGAGGAGCCGTTGGACTCGAGGACATCGGAGGTACAACGCAGCACGTAGGGGAAGGCCTCGTGGCTCGGCAGCACCGCGACCATGGCGCGGTGAGCGAGGGCGCCGTGGCCAATCTCACGGCGTTTGGGGCCGCGCATCGCGTAGGACTCACCGGTGCAGAAGGGCGGGAAGTTGTAGGTCAACATCCAGCGACGCACCTGGTTCACGGAGCCGGCGAAATCGAGGCGTTGGGCGTCGTCTTCGACGCCGAGGGCCGCCGACACGAAGGCCTGGGTCTCGCCACGGGTGAACACCGCCGATCCGTGGGCGCGAGGGGCGTTGCCGACCTCGCAGTGGATCCCACGGATTTCGTCGGTTGCGCGCCCATCGAGGCGTACACCCTCATCAATCACCATGCGCCGCATCTCGGCCTTGACGACCTTGTCGACCAGGGTGCTGGCGAGACTGCCAACCGCGGCGGCCTCGGTGTCCCCAAGGTCAGCGGTGGCGGCGGCGACGGCGGCGACCTTCGCGGCCTCCAACGCGTCACGGCGGGCGTGCTTGGAGCGGACGCGGAGCGCGGCGCGAACCGGCTCCACCGCGGCGGCCTTGACCTTGTCGGCGAGCTCCGCGGGCAACGCGCCGGTCTCGGGCAGGGTGCGACGCACGGGGCTGCCGGCCATCTCACGAAGCTGGTCGATGGCGGCGCAGATCTTCTTGATCTCGGCGTGGGCGAGGTCGAGCGCGTCGAGCATGACCGCTTCGCTCACCTCACGACCGCCGCCTTCCACCATACACACGGCGCTCTTGGTGCCGGCGACTACGAGGTTGAGCTCGGCGGCATCGAGGCTCGACACCATCGGGTTGAACACAAACTTCCCCTCGACCCGGGCGATGCGCACGGCCGCGGCCGACTCGCTCACGGGAATGTTGCTGACGGCGAGGGCCGCCGCCGCACCCGCGACCGACAACACGTCGGTGTCGTTTTCGGGGTCGTAGGAGAACACGGTGGCGAGGACCTGGGTCTCGTAACGCCAGCTCTTGGGGAAGAGCGGGCGGATCGGCCGGTCCATGACGCGGCTGACCAGCACTTCGCGCTCGTTGGAGCGACCTTCGCGCTTGAGATAACCGCCGGGAATCCGGCCAAATGCCGCATACCGGTCCATGTATTCGCAGGTGAGCGGCAGGAAGTCGAAGCGCGCGAGCTGGTTGGCGGCGACGGCGGTGACGAGGACGAGGCTGTCGCCCATCTTGACGGTGACGGCGCCGTGGGCCTGCCGGGCGTAACGCCCGGTCTCGATGGTCATAGGGCGGCCGCCGACGTCGACGGTGACGGAATGGATACTCATGGGATTCTACCTTGGATAAAGCCGGAAAAACCGGCGGATTGACGGCGCTCTCTTCGCTGTTGCCGCGTCCTCCTCCGTAGACCCACTCGGAATGAGTCGTGGCCGTTGTTGGCGGCCGCGCTCAGCCCGCGGAGGTACACGAGGGCGGTAGCAGTGAAATCAGAGCGTCGCGAGACGGTGAGGGGTGAGAGTGGAGAGATGGTTGAAACGAGAGGGTAGATACGAAGACGGCAGCCTTTCGGCTGCCGTCTGGGTTTCGCTCAGCGGCGCAGGTTGAGCTGGCCGAGGAGCGCCTGGTAACGCGCTTTGTCGCTGCTCTTAAGGTAGCGAAGCAAGCGCCGGCGCTGCCCGATCAGCTTCAGGAGCCCCACATGGGAGTGGTGGTCCTGGGTGTGGGACTTGAAGTGTTCGTTGAGGTAGTTGATCCGCTCGGTGAGCAGCGCGATCTGGACCTCGGAGGAGCCGGTGTCGCCTTCGTGACGCCGGTGGGTAGCTACGAGCGTCTCGCGACGCTCTTCGGTCATTGCCATGGATTCTTTCCTTGGGTTCGCGAACCCCGCAGCAGATGTGTTTTCCCTCCCGCGCCCGACTCAGGTGGAGTCGCGCACGGCCGAAAAAGAAACCTCGCCGCAAGGCCCGTAGTGAGCGCGCGGCGTCTATCCGGTCTCTGGAGGGTCGTCAAGATCGGCGGCCGCCGCCCCCGAAGTGACGCCTCCCCCGGGGGACGACTGCGCCGCGGGCGGCACCCGGGGACCGGACCGGCGCCGGCGTGCGGACCGGGGTGGCGCGCTCTCGGGCAGGGCGGGCAGCAGATCGGGCCGCACCGCAACGGTGAGCCGAGCCGCCGCGTCGGCGCGCCAGGCCGCGACACGCGCGTGATCGCCTCCCGCCAGGATCTCGGGGACGGCGTGGCCCCGCCACTCCCGCGGCCGGGTATACTGAGGAAAATCCAGACGATCAGGCTGGGAGAAGGACTCGCTTACCGGGCTCTGCTCATTCCCGAGCACGCCGGGCAAAAGGCGCGTGACCGCGTCGATCACCACCAACGCCGCGTACTCGCCCCCGGTGACGACGTAGTCGCCGATGCTCAGCACCTCGTCGACCAGGTGCTCCCGAACCCGAGCATCAAAGCCCTCATAGTGACCGCAGAGCAGAACGAGGTGGGACTCCTGCGAGAGCCGGCGCGCCGCCGCCTGGTCGAAACGTGCCCCCGAGGGTTCAAAGAGGATCACTCTCGGACGCCGTTCCGGCGGCGACGCCGCGCGATCGGCGCCCAGGGACCCGAGGGCCGCCGCCACCACGTCAACTCGGAGGACCATGCCGCCGCCACCGCCGTACGGCGTGTCATCGACGCTCCGGTGCCGCGTGACCCCGAATTCCCGAAGATCATGGACCTGAAGCTCGAGCAGACCCGCCGCCCGCGCGCGCCCCATGATCGAGAGGCCGAGCGGAACCTCGACCATCGGAGGAAACAGGGTGAGCACGTCGAAACGCAGCGTCACTCCTCGGACAGCGCGTCCGCCGAGACGACAATCCGGCGACCGACAAGGTCCACCGCGAGCACATTTTCCAGAGAGGCGATCATCATCTTTTCGCCCGCATCAGTGTCGAGCACCCACACGTCTTTGACGCCGGGCATCACCTCGGTGAGGACGCCGAGGGCCGTCCCCTCGGGGTTGAGCACCGGGAGGCCGACCAAGTCATGTACGTAATATTCACCGGGTTCGGGCTCCGGGAGCTCCGACCGCGCGATGAAGAGCTGTGCGCCCATGAGGCCTGCCGCCTGCTCCGGCGTCTGAACGCCGTCGATGATGCCCAGCACCCGCTTGCCCGCACCCGAGCGCGCGCGCAGCCGGCACGCCCGCTCGCGACCATCGGGCAATACGAGCACCACGTCGCGCGCGATCCGCAACGTCGACGACGTCGGGTTCTCGAGGAACAACCGAACCTCTCCCCGAACGCCGAACACTCCGTTCACCTCGCCGAGCCGCACCCGGTCCGACACCGAGGGTGTGCGCTCGTCCGCGCTCACTCTTCGGCCGCGCCGTCCGAGCCCGGCTCCACCAGCTCGAGGATCGCCTTACGACGCCCCGAAGAAGCGGACAAGACCGTACGAATCGCGCGCAGGGTGTTCTCATCCGGGCCCTTCAGCGCCGGGAGATCGACCGGATCGACCGAGAGTTCCAGGAGGAGCGAGGATTCCCCCTCAACCTGGCTCACGCGCACCGCGTCGGGGACCGATACGAGCCCCCGGGCGAGAAAGCTGACCAGCTCGGTCATTGGGCGGCTTCAGCCGGCTGGCCGGCGCGCGCCTTCTTGATGAGGTCACCGACGGTGTCGGAGGGCTGGGCGCCCTTGCTCAGCCAGTGATCCACGCGCGACAGGTCAATCTGCAGCGTGGGAGGCGTAGTGAGGGGGTTGTAGTAGCCGATCTGTTCGATGCAGCGCCCGTCGCGCGGCGAGGGGCGGTCGGCGACAACCACCCGGTAGAACGGCTTCTTTTTGGCGCCCATACGAGTCAGACGAATTCGAACCATCGTTTACCTGTGCCCTGAGAGACGGCGGCGACTAACGAAGTGGTGGCGGCGCGTCAAGGCGGCGGTGCGGATACGCCGAGCTGAGGGGAGCTGGGTCCCCGGGGGGCGGACCCAAAAGCCGGTGTACGACCCGCGACGACGGGTTAAGCCGCCGCCCTCCGGAGTCACCATGGCCAATCCTCGCGTATATTTCGACATCACCATTGACGGCGCTGCCGCTGGCCGCGTCGTGTTTGAGCTCTACGCCGACGTGGTCCCCAAGACCGCCGAGAACTTCCGCGCCCTGTGTACGGGCGAGAAGGGCTTCGGCTACGCAGGCAGCGGATTTCACCGCATCATCCCGCAGTTCATGTGCCAGGGCGGTGACTTCACCAACCACAACGGCACGGGCGGCAAGTCCATCTACGGCGCCAAGTTTGCCGATGAGAACTTCACCAAGCGCCACACCCGCGACGGGCTGTTGTCCATGGCCAACGCCGGCCCGGGCACCAACGGCTCCCAGTTCTTCATCACCACGACGGTCACTCCGTGGCTCGACGGCAAACACGTGGTCTTCGGCGAGGTCGTCGAGGGCTACTCAGTGATCAAGGAATGTGAGAAGCGCGGGACCGCCAACGGCTCCGTGAAGGGCGCAGTCAAGATCGCGGCGTCAGGCCAGCTTTAAGCCTGACGTTCCGAGTTCGGGCGCGCGATCGCCGCGGGCCCGGACGCGCGAGGTCAACCGGACCCTCGCCCAAGGCGTGCGGAGGGAATCCCGTCCAGCCCGTGCCCACACGAGGGCCAGGCGGCGGGCTTCTCAGACCGAGAGCTCATGCTCGGCGGCGAACCAGTTCCCCAGCGTATCCCGACTCCCCGCGAGGTAGCGCGCATAGGCGCGGGCGCGAATTTGCTCCATACTGGGCCGGGACGCCGGCGCCGTAGACGCAGCCGCGGTCAGCGCGGGCTCGGCCTGGCTGGACGCGGACAACGTGGGTGGCGTTTCGACAGGTGCGGCGACCGGCGAGGTGTCCGGGCGAGCCAGGTTCGGAGTCTCTACCTTCGATACCTGGGTTTCCGCGGGGCTGGTCGACGTCAGCGCGCGCCGGCTACGCGCCTTGGGCGCGGGCGCGGCCGGGCTCAAGCCCGCGGTAACGGTGGGCGTCTCGGCGGATGCTGGGGCCGCCGTTGCCGGAGAACCGGCGGGTTTCCTGGTGTTTTTCGTAGCCATAGGTGGCACTCCTCGAAGGTGCGCCTGCTAACTCCATCCTTCCCAATCCGCCAGCATATGCGCCGGGGAGACAGGCGGAGCGCCACGCAATATGCGCCCGTCCTGGCCCGGAGTTCTCGTGCCGCTCTCCCTCTCCGCCCGGGTATCGATTCTCTCCAACGTGGTCGCCCTGGGGGCGCTGGCTCTGGCGTGGTCCGGGTGGCCAGCAGAGCCGCCCTTCGCCTACAACCTACATAAAGCCCTCCATATCGCCGGGGTCGTGCTCTTCGCCGGCAACCTCGTGGCCGGTCCGCTGTGGATCGCCTACGCCTGGTTTCGGGACGATGGCGCACACTTGCCCTTCGCCGTCCGCACGCTGGTGGACGCCGATATCTGGATTACAACGCCGGGACTCCATCTGACCATCTGGAACGGCTTGGCGATGGCATCCGCGCTGGGCGGCATTCAGGTTCACCCCTGGCTGCTCCGTTCGATGGTGGCGTTGCTGGTGACCTCGGCGCTGGCGCTCGTCTGGGTGGTCCCCGCGCAGGAGGGCCTGCTGGCCGCGGTCGAAACGCGCGATCCGGCGAAGATCCGGCGCGCGATGGTGTCGTGGTCGGTGGGCGGGACGCTGATCTCCGTCCCGCTGAGTCTGGTCTTCTGGTGGATGGTCAACAAAGGTTGAGGGCGTAGCCGGCGCGCGGTTCGCCGATTAGACGGCGACCCCTTTTGGCCCGCCCGGGCCCGCGCTTCCTTCCCGACTCCCTTTCGAGGATCTCATGGCCCTTGTCCCTGTTCACGGCGGCCTCTCCGAGCCGGTCTCCCGGTTTCTCAAGTTCAACCAACAAAAGGCTCTCCTCGCGGAGGCGACCTCGCTCCCCGAGATCGCAGTCTCCGACGCCGATCTTTCGTTGGTCTACCGGATCGCCGACGGCACCCTCTCCCCCCTCACCGGGTTCATGGACGAGAGCACCTACAACCACGTGCTCGACCACAAGAACGTGCTTGTTGCCGGTAAAGCGTATGCCTGGACCATCCCGGTGTCCTTGCCGGTCACCGAAGCCGAGGCGGCGAGGCTCCAGATCGGCCAGTCGGTCGCTCTGCGGAACGCCGCGGGCGATCTGGTCGGCACCCTCAAGGTGAGCTCGGTGTTCGCGTGGGACAAACAACGCTACGTCGAGAAGGTCTACGGCACTGCTCGCCTGGATCACCCGGGCGCGGCGATCGCCACCTCCGACAGCCGCGGCACGCTGATCGGCGGGGAAATCGCGGTACTGCCGCAGCCCCGTCACCCCGAGTACGCCGACCTGCTGCTCTCTCCCCGGCGCACCCGCGCGATGATCGAGGATCGTGCTTGGGAAGCCGCGCTCGCCTTCCAGACGCGTAACCCGCTCCACCGCGCCCACGAGTACGCGCTGGTGTACGGCGTCGAGACGCTCACCCGCCGCGGGCTCTACGCCGGCGTGGTGCTCAACCCGCTGGTCGGCCAGCTCAAGGGCGACGATGTGGACGCGTCTACCCGCGTAAAGACCTACCGGATCCTCCGTGATCGTCGCCTGCTCGGCCAGGGCGACAGCGACCGGAGCTTATGGGAGCAGGTCGGCTACGACCTCAACGACGTCTTCGATCTGGTGACCCTGGACATGAAGATGTACTACGGCGGGCCGTCGGAGGCGGTGATGCACAGCATCTACCGGCAGAATCACGGCTTCTCCCACATCGTCATCGGCCGCAAGCACGCCGACGCCCCCTACTTCGACAAGTCGGCGATCTGGGGTGATTTCGACGCGCAGGAGGTCTTCGACCGTCTCCAGGGTGAGCTCCATACCAGCCCCGTCAAGGTCGGCTTCGCCGCCTGGTACGACTCCTGCGGCCGCGTGGACCTCACCGAAAACCATCCGGGAGAGGCTCCTTATTCCATCTCCGGCACTCGCCTGCGCGAGCAGCTGGTCTCCGGGGAGCGTCCGGATGTCCGGATTCTCCGGCCGGACGTCGCCGATGTGCTCATCGACGCCTACCGGCAGAAGCAGGCCTGACCCCGTCGGCGGCGGCGTTGACCGGTTAGGCGACGAAGGTGCTCCTCCTCGTCTCCCTCCTCGCCGCCGCCGAGGCCACCCCAGAAGCTCCAGGTCTACGCGGCTTTTTTGCTGGAGTGGACTACGTGCCGCCCGGCCTCGGCGCCCTGGCGTGGCAAGACGACGGACGCCTGTCGGGCAACCTGGTAGGCGAGTTTGACGGCTGGATCCGGCCTCCGCTCTCCGCCCACGGCGGTTGGATCAACACGCGCGCCAG
This sequence comes from Deltaproteobacteria bacterium, assembly GCA_947486185.1. Lineage (GTDB taxonomy): Bacteria > Myxococcota_A > UBA796 > UBA796 > SXON01 > CANKTH01. The sequence goes on along the minus strand of CANKTH010000005.1, from coordinate 11,887 downwards.
CCTGTCCGCCAGCTTCGGCTTCCTGTATCTCCACGATCGCACCTTCGCGGACACCTCAACGGTGCGAGGCGTCGGCGCCTTCAGACCCGCGGTAGATTACCGGCGTTATCTGCGGCCAAGGGCCGCGGGCGGCGTCAACGGCTACGGCACCGGCGGGGTGTTCGTCGTGGTGCCCTCGGCGATCGACGTGAGCGACTCCTACACCGCTGAGGAACAGGCCGACGCGGTCGAGGGAGAAGACAGCTTACGCGCCCAGATCGGCGGCATCGGGGCGGAGCTCGGATTCGGGGCAGAGTACCTGTTCGCTGGCGGCAACGGCGAACCGGCGGTCTCCTTGGGGCTCCGTTATGCAGGGCGGGTCTACCGAGGCCAGTCCTTACAAGAGGACCAGCTAAGGGTGTCGAAGGTCTGGTATGGTGAAACTGCAGCGGTGATCGAGTTTTTCTTCTGAGTCTCGCGTAGCTCGCGCAGCTTCTGATTCTGGAGTCTGAATGTTCTCCTTCTTGTTCATGCTGGGCGGCTGCGATCTGCTCGGCGGCGTGGCCAAATCGGTCCAGGTACCTACGGCTTCGCTCAATCGTGTGGACCTCGTTCAGGCGCCGACCACCAACCAGGCGCTCGCATGGGGCTGTTACGAGCTCCTGAGCAGCGACGCGCTCTGTGTTGCGGCGGGCTTCAACAGCAAGCCGAGCGACGCCCAGATGTTGATCTCTTTTGACCTCGTTTTTGACCTCACCAACAACAACGAGATCATCGCCATCCCCCTCGTCGAGCTGTTGCTCGCGATCACGGTCATCAAAGACACCAACCTCGGCGCTGTGTGTATCAGCTTCTGCGACCCGGAGGACACCTCCTGTAGCCCGGGGGTCAACGCCGAAGATGCCTGCACCATCGACGACGCGGATCAGGAGATCAACGAGCCGGAGGATCTGATCCCTACGGTAGACGATCTGGTGGGTCTCGCTGAGTCCATCGCCGAAGGCGACATCGACAATGGAGATTGGCGGCTCCTTCCTCCCTTGGAGACGGTCGAAGGTCACGTACAGTTCGACCTCAACGTCGACACGACCTTCAAGCTCGCGAAGGCCCTACTCGAGGACGCTATCGACGACGTGCTCGCGGGGCGCAACGTAAAGCTCGAGGTGCCCTACACCATCGACGGCAGCGTGTTCTTCGACGTGCCGGAGCTCGGTCGTTACGCCGTGAACTTCGGGCCGATCTCCGATGTGTGGCCGCTGGATTGATCCGGTCGCTTGGGCCCCGGATGTGCGGAGGGGCGCCGGGTAGCCGTCCGGGGCGCAAGCGGGAGCCGGTACCGCCCTGAGAGGGATCCGGGCCTCGCGTCCGGTCTCTGTTCACGATCGCAGCCCGGGCCGGCGTCGAATCGCGAGACGTCGTCGCCAACGGAGTCCGCGCTACGCTCGCGCAACCTGCGCGGCGGGACCACGGCGCTCCGGCGGCCCGCTCGCCCACCGTGTTGCCCGGAGCGCGTTAATCCCGGCGGCTTCGGAGGCTACATGCCAGCAGACGTACGGGTCCCGTCCATGGGGGAGTCGGTCACCAGCGCCATCTTGGGGCGCTGGCTCAAGGCGCCCGGCGACCGCGTCGCCCAGGACGAGGTGCTTGTGGCGCTTGACAGCGATAAAGCTACCTTGGAGCTACATTCTCCCGCCAACGGAGTGCTCGTCGAGGTGCTTGCCGCCGAAGGCGAAGAAGTACAGGTCGGACAGGTGGTCGCGCGGGTTGAGCCCGGCGAAAAACGGGATGAAGCTCCGTCGGTAAGCACCGCCCAGGAGCCCGCCGTCGCGCCCGTCGCCCCCGGCCCCACGAGCCCCTCCGTTCGCCGCGCCGCCCAGGAGTCCGGCCTCAACCCTGCAGAGATCGCCGGCTCCGGCCCCAACGGACGGGTCACCCGCGCCGATGTCGAGGGCGCCGCACGCGTCGCGGTGACCGCCCCCGGAGCCGCCGCGGCCCCATCCGTCGCGAGCGCCGGCGCGCCCGCCCCGGCGGCGCCTGTACGTACTTTCGGCTTTGTACCTGAGGGAGAGGAGCCCGAAGAGGTGGTGCCCATGACCACGATCCGGCGCCGTATTGGCGCCCGACTCCTGGAGGCCCAACGTACGGCCGCGATCCTCACGACCTTCAACGAGATCGACATGAGCGGAGCGATGGCGCTCCGCGAACGCTACCAGGAGCGTTTCGTTAAGAAATATGGGGTCAAGCTTGGCTTCATGAGCATTTTCGCAAAGGCGGCGATCGAGGCGCTCAAGGCCTTTCCTTCCGCAAACGCCGAGATCCGCGGGGAATCGGTGGTGTACAAGCACTACTACCACATCGGCGTCGCCGTCAGCGGGCCGCGCGGCCTCGTCGTGCCGGTGCTGCGCCACGCAGACCGACTCTCCTTCTCTGAGACCGAAAAGGCGATCGCCGAGTTCGGCCAGCGCGCGCGCGACGGCCAGCTCGGACCCGATGATCTCCGCGGTGGAACCTTCACCATCTCCAACGGGGGTGTCTTCGGATCGCTCATGAGCACGCCGATCCTCAACCCGCCCCAGGTCGCGATCCTTGGAATGCACAGCATTCAGAAACGAGCGGTGGTGGTAGACGATCAGATCGTCATCCGTCCGATGATGTATGTGGCGCTCTCATATGACCACCGCCTGTTGGACGGGCGCGAAGCGGTAGGCACCCTGGTGCGGATCAAGGAGTGTGTGGAGAACCCGGAGCGGATTCTTCTGGAGCTTTGAGGTCCGCTCTCCGCGGCGGGCGAACGGCGATCCGCGCCGAGGATGCGCCGCTGCCCGTGGCTGGCTACCCTGCGGCATGCTCCTGCTCCTCTTGGTCGCCTGCGCCGAGCCGCCTCCCGCCAAGCCTCCCGCCCCGCCGCCCGAGGCTCCCGACGCAGATGGCGACGGCGCGACCGACGCGGTCGACTGCGCGCCGGAGGACCCCTATGTCGCACCCGGTACGCCCGAGATCCCCTACGACGGCACGGACCAGGACTGTGACGGTGCCGATGTGATCGACTACGACGGCGACGGCTACGTGGGCGACTCCGTAGGTGGTGACGACTGTAATGACAACAATCCCAACGTAAATCCCGCTGCCACTGAGATCTGCTACAATCTGTTGGATGATGACTGTGTCGGGGACGACGGGGACAGCACCGACTGCGACGACGACGGCTACGACCGCGCCGTCGATTGTGAAGACGAGGACCCGACGATCAACCCCGGTGCCGAAGACGTCCCCTACGACGGTGAGGACACCGACTGTGACGGACGGGCCGACGACGACATCGACGGCGACGGCCACCCGGGGGAACCCGCCGGTGGCGACGACTGCAACGATGAGAATGCCTCCATCTTCCCGCGCGCGCCGGAGATATGGGATCACGAAGACTCCGACTGTGACGGCGATATCGACGTGCTCGACCCCGACGGGGCTACCGCGGTGTGGCGCGCCGATTTCGCCAACGGGGAGGCCCAGGCTGGCTATGCGATCGTGCCCATGGGCGACCTCGACGGCGACGGCGACCCGGAGGTCGCGTTCAGCGCGCCGGGCACGGACACCGACGCGGGCCGGGTGTGGCTGGTAGAGGTCAACGCCGGCATCAACACCGCTTCAGCGAACTATGAGGCCTGGATTCAAGGCGGCGCGGGCGAGTATCTCGGCTTCGGTCTTGCCCATGTCGGCGCCCACCTGGTCGTGATGGGCAGCACAGGGGCGCTCCTGTACGAGACCGCCGAGCTCAACGGGCGCGTGGTGCTCGGCAGCGACGACGCCGTAGGGTCCATCAGCACCCCTGGGGCGCTCCCGTTGCTCAGCGCCGGTCCGCTCGTTGACTCAATCCTGATGGGGAACGCAGGCCCCTGCCCGAACGCCTGTTTCCTCGGACTCTTCACCGCGGCCGCGGCTGCGCAGGACATCGCAGACGCCAGGCTGCTCGTCCGGGGCACAGCCGAGGACGTAGCGAGCAGCTTCGAGTCCCCCGGAGACCTTGATGGAGACGGTATTTCCGACCTCATCGCGGGCTTCCTGGGTTCAGGGGACTTGGAGGCGGAGGCGACCAGCACGGTCAGCCTGCTCTCCGCCGACGAAGCGGGCGACCTCCGTCGGGACGACCTGCTCAACCTCAGCGTTTTCGGCCCGGTCACCACCTTCGGGGCCGATCTCGACGGAGACGGCACCGTGGATCTCCTCATCGCCGACGCCCTCGATCCGCGGGGAGCGGAAGGGGCAGGCGCGCTCTACGTCCTGCCGGCGAACGGATGGCTCGCGGGCGGGAGCCTGGCCGACCAGGCAAGCGCGAGCTGGGCACCCGCCGCAACCGACAGCCGGCTCGAGGTGGTGGGGACCGGCGATCTCGACGGCGACACTCTCGCGGAGATCCTCGTCTGTAGCCCGGGATCCACCGAAACAGACGCCGCGGCGCTCATTGGCGGATGCGTCGCGTTGAGCCCGGGGACGGGCAGCCTGACCGCTCAGACCTGGCCGGTATGGGACGGTGATCTCAACGGCACCCTCTTCGGCCAGACGGCCGTGCTCGACGACACCGATGACGACGGCGACCTCGACCTCTGGGTAGGCGCGCCGGCCGAATACGGGGACGTCTTCTGGTTCCGGCAGGAGTGAGCCGCGCGGCGACCAGGAGGTTCGCGACTAACGCACCTCAAAGCTGGAAACCAGCTCGGCCCCAGACTCAACCGTCCCCGTACCTACGAGGGCGGGCGCGGACACAAAACCCGCGTCTGTCCACACCCGGCCGAAGGTCGGGCCGCCCAGCTCCACGGACCACTCCAGCGCGGTAGGCAGCAAGATCTGAAGCTGGATCTTTCCGTTTTTGGCGATGAAGCCCTTCTCGGCCCGCTCGACGGCAAATCCGGGTCCCAGCTGCCAGCACAACCTGAGCGTCTCCGACGAGGTGCTCCGGCCAAGCGAAACAAGCCGGTCGGTGCACAACAGCCGGGCCTGGTTCAGCAACAGCTCCCGCTCATGTCGCAGGGGGGAACGGGAGAGACGCCATCCCTCGTGATGACCTTCTATCCTTGCTTTTTTACCGTCCACCCGAGCAACGTCCAGCACGGCGCCAGAGGCCTCCGGACGACCATCCACCTGCAGACAGCCGTGCGCCACTGCGCCCGCGGCGACCTCTGCCCCAGGATCGTCCCCCGGGGTGCCAGGATCCGCCAGCAACGCCAGGTCCCCGAGCTCCCACAGCACTGACATCGGGGCGTGATGGCTCTGCTCGGAGGGCCGTGGCGCGCCAAAGTTGGCGATCACTCGTGACGGCTGGGACTTCACCTTCAAAAAGGCAGCGACCACCCCTGACTCTCGCCAGGTCCACATCGCCCACGTACTGCCGGAGCTGGGCTCGGGCTGCCCCTCTGAGCCGCCCGCTCCCAACGCGGTCGCGAAAAGCTCCGGGCCCGCCTCACCGCTTTGGAGGCCGGCGCCCACCACGTAGCTCCACAGACCCCGCCCCCCACCGCCTACGCCGGGCAGCAGGTCCTCGGGTCCGTAGACCCCGAGCGGAGGGAGGTAGCCCAGATCACCGCCAAGACGCTCCAGAAAACGAGCGCCCGCCACCAGTGCCGCCTCGGCGCTGGTCGGGAAGGCGGCGCCGTTGGCCCGGGTCATCGTCCGCGCCACCGCTACGAGCATCAGCGCCTGTCCCAGCGCGCGTGGCGCGAGGTCTCGGCTTGAGCCGTCGGCGTGAAGCTGCCGGGGCAGCCCGAAGCGGAGGCCGGCCAGCCCATCACGGCGGGCCGAAGCCGACTCTTCCAGCTCAGGATACAAAAAGCCACCGATCACCAGGCCCGCGTGATGGCACACCGCACGGAGGCCGTCATTCTCTGAGACGGGCGTGGTGCCGCTCAACACGCGGAGATGCCAGGCTACGCTTCCGGCAATCGCTGCGTTCAACCCAGCTTCTACCCCCCCGCCCCAGCTCAGGCCCGCTGCGAGATGGGCCAGCCGAACCGCCGCGTCCGAGCGGTGCTCCCACGCCGGCCCGTCCCCCGGGACGTCGCTCGCGAGCCAGAGACGCAGGCGCGCGGCGGCTTCGGTCGGGGCCGACCGAGCGAGCGCCGAGAACCACCCAAGCCGATGCCAGCTTCGACTGTTCTCGGGTGGGAGCGGCGGACACGGCGCCGGCACCGCCTGGATGCCGGTCGGGCCGCGGGGGCTGTCGATCGGCGCGGCGGGCCCGTCGGCGCGGACCCGGGCGGGAGGCGCGACCACCCTGAGCAGGGACAGCTCCGCACGTCGGAGCAACGCGTCGATGGGGCTCACTTGCCCTCGGGGATGTCGAACTCGAAGGTGATCTCCTCCCCAAGCTCCTGCTGCAGGTAGGCCTTCAGCCGCCGCTTGATCCGTACTTCGATCTGCCGGATCCGCTCCTTGCTCACCGAGTAACGGTCGCCCAGTTCTGACAAGCTCGCGGGCTCGCTGGCGACGAGGCGCTCGCGCCAGATCGCACGTTCACGTTCATCTTCGAGGGTCAGCTCGAACGCCCCGAGCTTATCTTTCAACAGGTCGCCGATCTCCCGGTCCACCACCTGCGACTCCGGGCCCCGGTGGATGTCGTCGGGCACCACCTCGGACAAGGAACGGCCTTCTTCGCCCGCGACTGGCGTGTCGAGGGACATCGCCGGCGCGCGCATGTGCATGTCGACCGCGATCACCTCGCTCTCGGGCACCTCAAGCCGTTTCGCGAGGTTCTGCGCGCTCGGCGTCACGCCCTCCCGCAGGAGGCGCTCCCGCTCCTTCTGGAGCTGGAAGAACAACTTTCGCCCGTTCCGGGTGCTACCCAGGCGCACCAGGCGGAAGTTGTCCATCAAGAACCGCAGGATCATCGCCCGGATCCAGTACTGGGCGTAGGAGGAGAAGCGGATGCCCCGGAAAGGATCATAACGGGAGAGCGCCTCGACCAGGCCGACGTTGCCCTCCTGGATAAGATCCAGGACATTGGCCCATTGTCGGTGATACTGGAAAGCGATCTTCACGACGAGCCGAAGGTTGGCCGTAACCAGGCGCTCGGCCGCCTCCGGTGAGCCCGACTCGTAATAGGTCAGGGCGACCCTACGCTCCTCCTCGGGATCGAGCATGGCGTACCGCCGCACCTCTGCGAGGTAGTTGGCAAGGAGATCACCCCCACGACGCCCACCGGCGACCGCCGGCACCCCTACGCGGGCGGGAAGCGGACGGCGCTTGTTCCCGAGCGGATCGACGAGCTCTCCGTCTTCGTCGAGAAGGCTACTCTCATCATCGTTGTTCGACTCTCTCTCGGTCACCTTTCCCCCATCAGCCCGGCTGCGCTCACGCCGGCACGGCGCACTTCACAAATTCGTCCGCGATCTCAGGCGCCGCGGCGACGAAGGCCTCTCCTTCGTGGGCCAGCGGATCGAGCGGGAGACCATCAGCCACCCGGAGGATTCGCCCCCCGACGGCGTCTATCAGCGCGAGGCCCACGGCGGTATCCCAGAGCGACCAACCGGGCGCCACCAGCGCGGCCGCCGCCGAACCGCGAGCCACGAGGGCGAGGTGCGCCGCGGTGCCACCGAGACATCGCCCTTTTGCGGACCATGAAAGCCGAAAGTAGTCATGGAAGCGTGAGGGCAGGAGCACCGTACGCTGAGAGGTGGGCGCGGAGATGGGCGACATCAAACGCTCGTTGAACCATGGTTTTCCGTCGTAGACGTAGAGCTCGTTGATCCGGGGGAGGAGCGTCGCGCCGAGGGTCACCTGAAGCCGACCTTCTACCACGCCAAAACGCGCGATGCTCGGGCCCCAATGGGCCAGGCCCTCAGCAAAAGCGCTCGTTCCATCGATTGGATCGACGTACCAGCGGGCTGTGCCGCTCCCCGCGAGCTGCCCCTCCTCCTCGCTGAAGATCCGTTCGTCGGGATACCTGCGGCGAATGCCGTCAAGCAGCACGCGCTCGGCGGCGATGTCTGCGGTCGTCACGATCGAGCGATCCGGTTTGTGATGAAGGATGACGACCTGGTGCAGGTGGCCCAGCGCGACGGCGCCGGCGTCCCGGACCAGGCCGGTGATCCACGCTCTGTCGCCCAGACGGGCGGGAGCGCCGCCCAGAGGCGGATCGGGGAGCGTGAGACGGGGGGGCTCGGCCGGCGCCTGAGCAAGGTCCGTCTCGGGAGGCAGGGATGGAGGGAGCACGGATGGGGTCATCCCGATTATGCTATCCCCACGAGGAGTCCAAGTTGGCCAAGTCGACGCTGAAGCTGGTGGGAGTTTACGACGCCTGGTCGCCGCGGGCGCGTCAGGCGCGGCTCACCCGCTCCAATGGGGCCGAGGTTCCCGTGCTGGTGCTCATCAGCCCCGACACCGTCGCCGACGCAGATGTACTTGCGAGCCTGCGGGATGATGCCCGGTTGATCGCCCGGCTTCAACACGAAAACGTGATGCGGCTGGAGAACGTGAGCGCCGTGACCGGGAAGGTCGCCCACGTCTACGAGGGCGTCGATGGGGCGAGCGCCGCCCGGATCATGCAGGTGCTGCGCATGCGGAACCAACCGGTCCCGGCCAGGGTGGCGATCGAGCTCGTCGCTGCTGTGGGCCTCGTGCTGGAAGAGGCGCTCCGTATCGAGGACGGCGCGCGTCGTCTGGTGCACGCCGGCACCAACCCGGAGGAGGTGCTGATCGACCTTTCCGGGCGCGTCAAGCTCGCCGGGATCTCGGTGATGGGCGACGCACCTCCCGCGTCGCCGGCCGGGTACGCCGCACCCGAGGGAATCGGCAGCCTCGCCGCGGGCACCTACATGCTCGGTGCGCTCCTGGTGGAGCTCCTCACGGGCGAGGCCCCCCCGGCCGCGGGCATCAACGCCGAACAGCACGACGGGGCCGTGCGACGCGGGCTCATCCGCATCATCAGCCGCCCGAGCGATCCGCCGGGCGACATGGTCGTCCAGGCGCTACGGCAAGCCCTCGCTTTTGAGCCGGCAACGCGCGGCACCCCCGGCACCCTCGCCCGGCGCCTCCGGGAGCTCGCCGTCTCGGTGCCGGGTGCCGGTTTACGGAGCTGGGCCCCCGGTTTTGTCCCCGCCGCCCAGAAGGCTCCGACGGCCTGGCCATCAAGCCCGCAGTCGGCGCTCGCGTCGCGTCCGCTCGACATAGCTCGCCCCCTCGACGTTCCGCTCCGTACACCGGGGCTCGGCGTCTCCATGCCGCCGATGCACACGGGCACCTTCGACCTGCACCGTGGCAACGCCGAGCCGATGGGCGGGTCCACCATCGTCCCGATGGAGGACGGCTCCGAAGTGGCGCGACAGGCCGCGGCCCTGGTCGCCGCCTACGCGCAGCCCACAGCCAACGCGCCGGCGCTCGATGAGGACGGCGACTTTGGCGACCAGACCGTCGCGATCCCGACGCGCAACCCGCTACCCCGACCCTCGGCGCCGGCCCCCGACGCGTTCGCGGCGCTTGGCCGCCCCTCGATCGAGCCGCGCAGGCCTGAGTCCCAAAGCCCAGGCCACACCGCCATTCCGGTCTCCGTCGGCCCTTCCTCGGCCGCGTCCCCCCCCTCGCCGCGCGGCAGCCCGAGCATGCCGCCCGGTCCGCGGATCAACCCGAGCGTACCCCCGGGGCCCCGACCGCAGGCCGGCCGCGCGGAACCGGGGGTCCAGGCGGCTGAACCCGGTATTCACGACGATGCCACGATGGTGGCCGGCCTCAGACCGCTCAGCGCGCCCGGCCCGAGCGAGCTCCGGAACCAGGGGCCGATGGACCCCGCTCCGGCCCGACCGCAGGTGTCGGTCGTCATCGACAAAAGGGCTCCCGACGATGATCCTTTTGAGGAGCCGCCACCGCCACAGCGGAGCCGGATGCTCTTTGTGGTCGCGGGCGGCGCGCTGGCGCTTGGCCTCGTCGTGGTGGTCGTGATGGTGGTTGCGGCGGTCTTCCTCAACGGCGGGGGCGACACCGACCCCGTCGCGACTCCCAGCAGCGAGACGCCGGCCACGACCGATCCTTCGACTTCCACCGCGACTACACCCGCGGATCCGGTCGCGGATCCCGCGCCCCCCTCGCCGACCGAGGCGCCCGCCCCGACCACCGGCGCGGCGCCAGAAGTGGGTCCCCCTGCCCCCACCACGAGCCCAACGCCCAGCGCCACGCAGAGCCCGCCGCCAAACACGGCCACCGCGCCTGCCGTCCCCGCAGCGAGCAGCGCTCCCGCAACGAGCCCGAAGCCGGCTGTCACCACGGGCCCCTCGCCGGAACCCGCCTCAGAAGCGCGTATCACCCCGACCGAGGCTCCCCGCATCACGCCAGCGCCCAGCGCCCCGGCCCCGAGCGCGCCGGCTCCGACCGCCCCCGCGGCGACAGCGGCGCCCGCCCCCAGCGCGCCGGCTCCCAGCACCCCCACCCCCGTTCCGACGGCCGCTCCCGCCACCCCGGCCCCAACGGCCGCGGCACCTCCCGCCGAGCCGGCAGCGCTCGAACGGTATCGGGTCGAGTTCAAGTCGGGCGACCCGGCGATCACCTCGATCGAGGTCAAGTGTATCAACAAGTCGGGCTCAGGCGTGACGGTGGTGCTCGATGAGGTCGGGCGCGGGCCCTGTCGCGTGACCGGCCGCGGGATGGAGACCCCGCTGATCACCAGCGCCGTCGTGACCGCCAACCGCAGCTTTGTGTGTTTCCAGGGCGGGGCGCGCACTTGCCAGTGAGCGGCCGCTGAGGATCTGCACCGGATAGGCCACCTCCCAAGCTCAATACCCCGCAGGCGTCCGGACGGTGGCATTCGTTCCGACCGCTTGTGCTACCATTCCGCCGCGAGGATTCCCGATGGGTTTGCTGCTATTGACTGTGGTCCTGGGCTGCGGGCTGCTGGATGGTGATGAGGCCTCCTCCACGGCGGAGACCGTCGCGCCGGTGGCGGCGAACCCGAACAGCGCCGCGGAAGAGGCGATTCAGGGGGGGAAATACCGCGAGGCGGTCGGGCAACTGCAGAAGCGGGTGGCCGAGGCTCCAGAGGACGACAAAGCCTGGGATCTCCTCGAGCTTTCGATGCGGCGCACGGGCACTCCCGGCGAGTGGGTAGACAGCCTCTCCGCCGACCAGGCGCTCGGCGGCCGCGCCGAAAAACACCACGTGCTTCGCGGAACCCTGGCCCTGCTCGCGGGACGCCCTGCCGACGCCGTCATCGCCGCGCGCGCGGCGGCCTCCGCCGCGGCAGCCGACAGCGCTGTCCTCTATTACCGGGCGATCGCGGCTGGGATCGCGGCGCCTCCCGACGCGCCGGCGGTGGCCCTGGCACTCAACGAAGCGCTGAATCCCACCGTGGCCCCAGCGCCAATGGCGCCCGGGCGCAAGCCGGAAAAAGTAGCGACTGACGTCGAGAAGTCCCCCGGGGCCGAGGTCGCACCCCCTACCCCTCCGGCCCTGCCGGCCGAGGTGGAGGCGCTCGCCGGCTGGCGCGCCGCGGAGCTCCGCGCCGAGCTCAAGCTCGCCGCGAACGACCGCGCAGGCGCGACCGCCGAGGCGGACAAGATGGCTCCGGGCGGTCGGGTCGCCGGCCATCTCGCCGCGTTGATCCGGCTGAAGGCAGCCGACGGCGTCACGGCGGCCCAACCCGTGCTGGAGGCGGCGCTCAAGGCCGCGGGAGAGGGCGATCCGGGTGGCCTCGTGCCCCTCCTCGAGGGAGCGGCACCGGTCTGGCTCAAAGCCTGGGAAGGGCCAGCGTTTTATGAAATCGTCAAGAACCAGCGGAAGGCCGCGAAGAACGAGACGGTCGGAGTGCTGGCGGCGATGGAAGCCGAACAGGCGCTCCGAGCCGGAAAGCCCGCTTTGACGCTGGTTGCGGCGACCGTTCTCGCTGAGGTCGACAAGTCCGAGGCCGGAAAAGCGGAGGCGGCGTGGTGGCGCG
>CANKTH010000004.1 GCA_947486185.1 Deltaproteobacteria bacterium | reverse complement strand
CGTGGTGTTGGGAGCCCCCTCACCTACAGGGTCACTGGAGCAGGTGGCTCCGAATCCTTGTGAGATTCGTCGCCTTGCCCTCGTGCTTCTTCGTATTCCTTCACGTTTCCAAAGAGCCCCCTCCACGGTATCGGGAGCGGAAGAGTCACCCGCCCCGGCGTTGCCGCCCGGACTTCGGAAGCAGGTCACCAACCCGCCTCGATGCCGCCTTCACCGTTTTGCACGATCTTGGCGGTTTATTCCTCTTCAACCTTGTCCGGGTGTTGCACCGGACTTCCCGTCATGGGGTTCGTGGTGTTTCGTCGCGACCAGCGCGCTTCCCCACCACGTTTTTCCGCCCTTCAAAGCGTTGCTCCCTGAATGCAGCATCGGATTGCTCCTCGACCTTCGTCACCCGCGCCAGTTGCCTGACTCGGACCACCGAAGACCTTACCCCCTCGTCCTTGTTCTCCCGGTATCTCCACGACTTTCGCCGTTTCGATCCCGCTCGACCTGAACCTCGAGGTCTTGCTCCACATCCAGAGCCGTACCCGCCGCCGTCGTTGCCAACGTCGTCAGGCCCTTGCTCTCCTGGGCTTGCCTGGGTCCATCCGCGCCACCCTTTCAGGCGACCTTCGACGAGCACCGAAGTGACCGCCGACCCCCTCCGCCTCCGAAGCTCCACCCCGCTTTCGCGACGCTCGGCTCCTTCCTCTTCGGGCTGGATGTTCCAGTTGAACGTCAAGTTCGCCGTTTCCAGCTCGCTGTCGGTTCGACCACCGGGCTTACCGGGTGTCGCAGAACCTTAGTGCAAGCTCCGTGCCAACCTGCAACAACGGTTGGCCGGGGCTTATCCCGCCCAGAAATGGGAAGCGGTCTTCCCATCAAAGGTGAAAGAGCTTTCCCATAAGCCCAAAATGCCGGATGGCGCGCCCGATCCGCTGGGAAAGACCTTGCCCAGCACCAACGACACCTACTCGGGCGCGTGTTTGACCACCTCGACGTTGTTGCCATCCGGGTCAAACACGAAGGCACCGGAGTAGTTCGGGTGGTATTTCGGGCGGAGTCCGGGCCCGCCATTGTCGGTGCCACCCGCCGCGAGCGCGGCCGCGTGAAAGGCCGACATGGTCAATCATGGTCACTCCGGCGCCGCGTCTATCACTGCCCGCGGTCGCCCTCGGGACGGTGGGCAAGCGGCGGCGCGCCGATCCGCTAGGGCCGACCGGCTCGGGGGGAGCGGACGAAGGAGGAGCCGGTCAGGCCCTCAGGGGGATCCGGGCGTACAAAGCCGGTCTCCGATCGCCGTCGCCGCCGGCCTCAGCCCCGCTCCGCGCCGGTCAGCGCCGAAGCAAAGACCCCCGGAAAATCGTCGGGAGTCGAGGCAAAACACGGGATTCCCAGCGCAGCCAGCTCCCCCGCCATCCGCGTATCCCACGACGGCACCCCCTGGTCGGACAGCGCGAGCAACACCAGCACCTTCACCCCCGCCCGACGCAGCTCCCGCGCGCGGCGCACCGTGTCGGCGGCGTCGCCCCCATCGTGCAGATCGGAGACCAGGATCAAGAGCGTCTCCGCGGGCCGGGTGATCGCAGCGCTACACCAGGCCAGGGCACGGGCGATCTCGGTGCCTCCGCCCAGCTGCACGCCGAACAGGATCGCCACCGGATCGGCGAGGCGATCCGAAAGATCCACCACGGAGGTGTCAAACGCGATGAGCCGTGTGTGGAAGGACGGGATCGACGCCAACGCCGAGGCCAGCACGCTGGCGTACACCACGCTCGCCGCCATCGACCCGCTTTGGTCGAGGCAGATGATGACGTCGTGGAGGCCGTTCTGCCGGCGGCGCCGCCCGCTCAGCCGCTCCGGGACCAGCCGCCGCGCCTCGGGGTGCCAGTGCCTGAGGTTGAGGCGAATGGTACGATCCCAGTCGATCTCCCGCGCCCGAGGCCGCGAGGTGCGGCGCTGTCGGAGGAGCGCGCCGCGCGCCGCCGCGTGGAGCGGCCCCTCGAGGCGCTGCCGCAGCTCGGCCACCAGACGGCCAACCAGCACCCTCGCCGCCTCCCGCGCCCGGGCGGGGACTGAACGCGACAGGCCGAGCAGCATGGTGACCAGCTGCACGTCCGGCTCGATCTCCGCCAGGAGCTCCGGCTCCAGCAGGGCTTCGCCGAGCTTCAGGCGTTCGAGCGCGTCGTGCTGAAGCTGATGCACCGCGCGCCGCGGAAACAGGGTTCGGACCTCGGTCAACCAGCGCGCCACCTGTGGCGCCGAACGACCCAACCCGCCACCCCGATCCGCGTCGTAGAGCCCGGCGAGCGCACGGTCGACCCGCAGGTCGTCTCCATCCAACCCGGGTGTTCTTCCTGGCTCTTCTACCGCGAGCACCAGGCGCCAGCGCCGCTGGTGCTCGTCGTCATCCACCGGGATCCGTCCGTTCGCCCAACAGCTGATCGACCGAGGCCTGATCGGCGCTCGGGAAGTCGTAATCGTCGAGGTCCTCCGCCGCGACCCAGCGAACTTCCTGCACCCGCGCCGACTTTGGCTCGCCGGCCACGGCGCACCGGTACACCACAAAGTCGACCGAATACCCGTCGTAGTCGTGGGAGATCGCCAACAACTTGTGGCCGATCTGCACGTCGGTCCCGAGGCGGTCGCGCAGGGTCCGTTTGAGCGCCTCGGCGTCGCTCTCGCCCACGCGTACGCGACCGCCGGGAAACTCCCAGAGGTTGGGCAAAGCGGCCTCGGCGCGACGCTGGGTGATCAGAAATGCACCATCACGCTCGATCTCTGCGGCGACCACCCTGACACGGGGAAGGGACATTGGGGGCTCCGGGGCAGGGCAGGCCCGACATTCTTAGTCCACTTCGATCCGGCGCGCACGCTGCACCGTGGCCCGCCAGGCTCGCTCAGCGGCGCGCGTTGATCTCGGCGCCACCCCGATAGGCCTGCGCCTCCGCCCACCACACCTCGGCCTCGCCCGGCCGCCCCGCCGCCATCGCGATCTCCCCCAACGCATGGAGCAGATCGACCCTCGCCGGCTCAGCCTCGAGCGCGTCGCGTAACCAGGGCCCAGCCGCCTCCCGGAACGCCGCACCCGTGTCCCGCGCCAACACGCGCCCGCTCAGCCACCGGGACGCCGCCGGGTGCCGTGGATCTCGTAACAACGCCGCGATCCATGCAGCTTGCGCGGGCTCGTCCGCCCCACCTTGCGTCAGTTCCGTCGCGGCGGATCGGGCCTCCGCCAGCACCACCCACAAGCCCGCGTCGTCCGGGAACCGCTGAAGCCCTTCTTGTACCCACGTGATCCGGGCCTCTCCCTGACGGAGCCTGGCGCCCGCCCGCCACTCCGCGGCGCTCTGCGGCTCGGCCACCCTGGCCGCCGCCAGCTGCGGAGCGCCCGCCAACAGCAACCATTCGACGCCCTCTTCTGGGCCGGCCTCGGCGGCGTAGCCCTCCACCGGCTCGACGTCCTGGAGCGCGGCGTAGCCCCTCGCGAGCCCCGCACGCACCTCTGGATGATCGGGGTCGCAGCGATGAAACGCACGGAGGGCCTCCCGCGTCCGGCCGAGTTCCAGGTAGAGCGTGCCCCGAAGCCGCCAGACCGGGTCAGCGTCCGCGCCCGCCTCCAGCGCCTTCAGCGCGGCTCCCGGCTGACCCAGCGCCGCGAGCACGAGCGCCCGGTGGCGCGCCAGCTCGGGATCCCGGCAGCGTCGCGCCTCCGTCAGCGCCGTCGCGCTCGCTGTCGAACGGCCGAGCTCGGCCCAGAAGCCCGCGAGCTCACCCCAGGCGCCGCCGTCACACAGCCCGGTCGCGGCCTCCTGGTGGGCGAGCGCCGCTTCCGCGCGAACCGGGTCGCGGGCACGAAGCGCGAACTTCAACCGAAGTCTGGGGTAGGCCTCCCCCGCCGCTCCCCCGAGCCGGCCCAGCGCGCTCCGGTAGCTCCGGGATCCGGTCACTGCGAGCGTCCAGTCCTCCACGACCCGCGCCGGATCGAGGCCCGGCGCCGAAACGC
Organism: Deltaproteobacteria bacterium; assembly: GCA_947486185.1. Classification (GTDB taxonomy): domain Bacteria; phylum Myxococcota_A; class UBA796; order UBA796; family SXON01; genus CANKTH01. Next base: position 95,540 of record CANKTH010000004.1, on the reverse strand, counting down.
CTACCGCTCCCCCGAGATCCGCCGCAGCGCCCCGCAGGTCCCCCGACAACAAGCGCAGATGGCCGCGCCGCGCCAACAGCACCGGATCCTCCATCACCCGGAGCGTCCACATTCCGAGCCGCTCTTTTGCGGCGGCCCGGTCTTGCTCCCAGAGCAGCTCAGTGAGCCGCGCCCAGGCCTCATCGCCCGCCCCCCGCAGAACCGCCGCCTCGAAGCTTTGTCTTGCGGCGTCACCTTCTCCGGCGCGGAGCTGCGCCTCCCCGAGGCGCGCCCAGACCTCGCCCCTGCCGCGGCCCCCGTCGAGCGCCCGCGACGCCCGGCTCACTTCCTGCCGCGGATCCGACACCTCGCGCGCCGAAATATCGGCCATCGCCATCCAGAGATCGGGAGCGCCGCGATCGTAGAGCATCGCCACCCCGAGCGCAGCCTCCGCGCCGACCACATCATCCAGGGTCAAGGCGCGCATCGCGACGAGGTAGTGATACCGCGCGGCTTGCGGCACCGGCTCGAGCGGCGGCGACGGCGGCGGGACCGGATGGGCGCACGACGCAAAAAAACCCGCCAACAACCATGAGCCTCGGCCACCGGGACGCCGAGACGCTCCAGTCACAGGCCACGCTCCCAGAGCACGCGTGCCGCGCGCCGCATCGGTAGGATGCCCACCACCACGCACAGAGTCGCCGCAAAAGTCAGGATGAGCAACGGGTAGGGGTGCCAGGGGCCGTACCGATAGCCCACATAGACCGCCACGAACTCGAGCGACATCACCAGCGCCACGAGCGTCAGCGCCATGACCATGAAGAAGACCGCCGGCGGTCCTGACGCGGCCCGAGCGGCGTTGTCCGCCTTGAAATCCGGCCACAACGCGCCGAAGGCTACCGCGAGACCGCTGATGGCAAAACATAGGAACAGGGCGGTGAGCGCCTCCAGCAGCAGGAGCGGACCTCCGACCCCGAGCAGGAGCCCCGAGCCGACCACCACGATCTCTCCGACGATCAACATCGGTACAAAGCCAGGTACGGCCTTGGCGTACAGGTAGCTCACCGGATCGATCGGCGCGCTCCGCACGATCCACCACGCCCGCCCCTCCCGGCTCACCGCGGGAAACTGGAAGCGCGCCGCGATCGCCGCCATCACGAAGCCGCCCATGCCCAGGTTCATGAAGGACACCGCCTCCTTGATCCGTTGGGCGAGGCTGCCGGAATAGCTATCTACAGGTAAGGACTGCACACTCACCAGGTAGATGGCGCATAGGGCGATCAGCAGGAAAACTTGCGACCACTGAGCAGGATCACGGGTGAAAACCCGAAGCTCCTTGGACACCAGGGGGCGCCACTCCCGCGGGGTGAAAGCCGCGACCCGATCGAACACCGATGACCGGTAAAAGCGCGCCGAACGTGCCTCCTGGGCCCGCGCCCAGCCGTTGTCAAAACCCCACGCGGTGGTCCAGCGCGCGATTCCGCTGGTGGCGAGCGCACAGGTGATCAACAAGCCCACTTCCAGCCACGGAGTCTGCGTGTGGAGCAGGGTGGACAGCAACAGATCCGTGGCCCAGCGCGGGGGGAAGAGCGCCGGCGCGGGCACCTGCACCTCGGCCATGTACTGGGCGAGACTGTCAAACTCCTCGGCGTTGAGCAGGCGTTCGGGCCGGAAGGTCCTCACCAGGATGAGCAGGCCCGCCAACATCATCAGGCCCAGGAGCACGATCAGCTCCCGCGTGCGTCGGGCGGGGAACACATTGACCAGGACGGTGGCGATGATCACGCCGACGTTGGCCTGGATCAAGAGCAGCGAGCCGATAACCAGGGCCAAGGCCGAAAAATAGGCGACCCCCGCGTCGATCACGTAGCCGTACGCCATGAAAACCGGCACGCCGAACAGCGCCATCATCGAGCTGGACTGGCCCAACGTGTCGATCAGACGGGAGTAGTGAAACGTCGTGCGGGAGACCGGGAGCGCGAGCACCAGATCCAGATCTTCGGCGAGATAATAGGTAGATAGGGCGGTGACGACGTTGGAGAAGGCGAGCATCACGAACAGGCTCGCGATCATCATCTCCAACAGTTTTCGGATGAGGAAGGGACCCACGCCGTCGATCGCCCAGAGCTGGCCGACCAGGAAGGTGATGAGCCCGAACAGCGCCAGCCAGAACAGCACGCCGACGACACCCAAGCCCAGGTACAATCCTCGCCTTTCGCCCCGGAGCAGGGTGTTCTGGAGGCCCAGCGCTCCCGGGGAAAGGAGGGTGCGAAGCACCAGCCTCACCGACCGCCGGTTTTGGGGTCATCCGATGGGGGGCTCCCCGCCTGCTCACCCCGCGACCGGGCGACGGTCGAGCGGATGTAGGCGCGTAACAAGGCGTTTCGTTGAGCCCCACCGACAAGCGCACGCAGATCTTCGTAGAGCTGGGGGTCCCGCACCATCAGGCCCGCCGTACCGTCGCCGGTCTCCACCTCCTGCGCCACCGCGCGCAGGGACCGCGCGGTCTCGGAGAGATCGGAGACCATCTGCGCTCGCTCCGGTTCATAGATGAGCGCGTGGATGAGCGACTGTTCGTTCTTGATGTCGTTCAGCATGCCCTCGAGAGCGCCGGCCACCGCGGTGAGCTCCTCGACCAGCTTGTCGCCACCTTCGCCGTAGATCAGCGCGGTGGCCATGCCGTCCCCAGACTTCACCTCCCGGGTGATGTCGCTCAGGTTGGCCGTCAGTCCCTCGATATTCTGCAAAGAACGCCGCAAGCTCGACGCCGCAGCCTTGTCGTAGACCAGGAGGTGCAGCACCCCTTTGCCGTCCTTGGCGTCGGCGAGGATCTGCTCGATGTGGGTGAAGCTCTGCGAGATCCCGGCCTGCGCTGCGGCTTCATCGGAGCCGAGCATGAGATCGACCTTGTTGGAGATGCTCTTGGCGTGCTCGACGATGTCGGTGGCCGTGTCGACGTAGTCGAGCGGGTTGAGCGCCTCTGCGCTCTTGACGAAGGACTTGTCCGGCAGCGGCACCGCGTTGACCCCGCCGACCGTGATGGTGACGTACTGATCCCCCAGAAGGCCCACCTGCGTGATGGAGGCGGTGGAGTCGTCCCGGATACGCTCCTGGAACTGCTCCCGCACTTTGAGCTCGACGTAGATCGCGAGCTTTCGTGTGCTCTCCGCGGTCTCGCCCGCTGCGAGCGTCTGGTCGGTCACCAGCTCGGGGGAGACGCCGTGCTCGGGCGTGAGGAATTCGACACGCGAGACCTCGCCCACGTCGATGCCGGCGACGCGCACGACGGCGCCAACTTTCATACCCTTGACGTCCCGCCACGACGTCCGAAGGGTGTACGTGTGCTCAAAGATCTCGCTCGAACCGCCTAGGATGAAGACGGCGAGTCCGATCACCAGAATGAAGAAGATGACGAAAAGGCCAACTTTCAGCTCTTGCGCAGAATCACGTTCCACGCGCGGAGCATAGCCCCCTGCTTCAATCTGTGCCCGCGCCACCCCCCTGCTTTTCGGGCCCGGTGGCTCCGTGCCGGGTGCAGAAGCGCGAACGAAGCGGTTAACCGGGCGCGGGGGCTGGGATGCTCAAGGACGCGGTGGTGGTGGGTGGGGGCACGGGGGCGCTCAGGGCGGCGGCGGTGCTCTCCAGCCGTGGGCGTAAGGTGACCCTCATCTTCCAACACGCTATGCCAGACCTGGCCTCGATCCCCGAGGATCGTGGGGTGTGGGTCCAGGAGCCGGTGGGTTCGACGCTGGGCGAGGCACGCTCGGTGCCGTGGCGCCGCGGGGTCCTCGCCGGGGGGCGGCAGCTTGGCCTACCACTGGGCGTACCAGGGCTCCTTCGCCTGATTCCGGCAGCGCAGTTGCCGAAAGCCGGGGCTGCCTGGGGCCGCACCCGGGGCGCGGTCGAGCTCGCGCGGCTCATCGGCGGCGGCCACGAACAGCGCACCTACGCGCGCTGGTTGGGCGGCCGCTTCGGGGAGCCCATCTACGAACGCCTCCACGCTCCGTACGCCACCCGCCGGTTCGGCAGTACGGACGAGCTCTCTTGTAATGTTGCCCGGCTGGTGCACGGCGTCGCGCGCCCCCACACCGCATGGGCGCCCGCTGCTGGTCATCCCGAAATGGCCCGCGCGCTCCGCGCCGGGCTCACGGTCCGCGAAGGGGTTGGCGCCGTCCGACTGAGTCCGGGAGTGGTGGAGTGCGGGTCGGACAGCTTTGAAGGCGAGCTTTTCGTCGACCTGAGGCCGGTGGACGTGGTGGCCGCGCTGGGGGTGCCTGCCTCCGATGCCCTGGCACGCGACGCCGCCTTGCTTGGCGCGCTGCACCAGCTTCAGGTGCGCGTCCGAGTCGACAACGACGGCGTAGCCAGGTTTGAGGAGCTGCACGCGCTCGACGCGCCCTTCTTCCGGGTCACCCGCCCAGCGGGCCTGCCGGGTGAGGATTCAGGCACCTTGATCGCACACTACAGCTGTAGCGAGTCGGATCCGCTGTGGCGAGCGACCGACTCCGAGCTCCTCGCCTCCACGGCCAAGGCGATGAACGACGCTGGCCTCTCCGGTGCCCAGGCCGATGGTGTGGTGGTGCGCCATCCGTACGCCCTCCCCGCCTGGCAGAGCGTACATCTCTCCCGTTATCGGCGTTATCTCCTTGAAATGGAGCTGCGCGGCATCGTGCCTGTGGGCCGACTCGGCACCCACAGCCTCGCCGACGCCGCCGAAGAGAGCGCGTATCTCTTCGCGGTCACCGGCGAAGAACGCCCCTCGTTGCGGGCATGCCACCGCGAGCACCTGGAGCCGCCGGTGCTCGACCCCGAAGAACGGGTGCCCTTGCGCCGCTTCGTCGAGCGCTGAACCACCCCTCGGAGCGCGTGTTCCCTCGCGGTCTACCTGGAGACTGAGCGCGACGACGCGACTCGCAGCCCCGGCTGATCACGGCGCAGTGCCGCTCGCTGCCGCCGTAGGCGCTGGTTTCGGCGGGGCCTGCGCGGCGCCCGCTCCGGCAGGGCCGGCTCCTGCGGGGTCGGCTTCGGCGGGGCCGCCTTCGGCAGGGGCCGCGCCCGGAGCAGGCGCAGCCGTCGTCTCGGGAGCCGCGCCGTCCGTGCCGACGGGGGCGGGCGTCAGGCCGGAGGCCACCAGGACGGCGGGCTCGACCGTACGCTCCGCGCTCCGGAGCGCTTCGGTGGCGCGGGCGACTCGGCCTGGCGGAAGATCCGCCTGATTCAACGCTTCGACCTTGTCGATGCCGCCCTCAAGCTCGTCCAGCGCGAGCCCGAGCTCCACCACTGCGGGGCTCGCCTGGCCGACCGTCGCCGGCGGGGTGGAGCTGCCGCCACACGCCAGGGCCGCAGCGAGGGTGAGGGCGAGAGGAAATCCAAGGCGAAGGTGCATGATCATCCTCCCGAAAATACCTTGACCCATTCGGCGACCTCGGCGGAGAGCTCCTTGGCGTCCTTGGGGATCTTCGTCACCACTTTGACCTGCTTGGTGATCTTGCCGATCGCCTTGGCGCTGGTCATTGGGCCGAGGGCGAGGAGCTCCTGTTTGGCCGTCGTGGGCAGGGCAGCGCCCTGTTTGCCAAGATCGACCGCGGTGGTCACCATCTTGGGCACGCTGTCCTTGAGCACCATGATGTCGGCCACCACCCCCTGGAGCGAGCCGGCCATCTCGGGTTTGGCGGCGTCGTCACCCGGCACGAGCTTGACCGGCGGCCCCTTGGACACCTTGAAGCTCCCCAGGTTCTTCCGCAGTGCCGACTTCGCCTCGTCCGGCTTGAATTTCTTGGAGAGGCCGAGGACCTCCGCGGTCTTGCTGCGGGCGGACTCCAGCGTGGTGCGACTGGTGACCATCGCGGAAGACAGCCGGACGGAGTCGCTCAGGAACTTGTCCACGCTGGCGACGCCCGTCAGCTCCAGCCCCCCGGCGTCGGCGCTGCTTGTGTCGGCCGGCGCAGGCTCGGTCGCGGCCGAGGCCGCCCCGGCCGCGGTTTCGGGCTTCTTCACGCCTCCTACACTTACAATCTGCCCAGGCGTGGACGGCCGCGAGGGGGCGGCGCCGCCGGGGGCGCGCCCCTCTCCCTCAGCGGCCTCGGGGACCTCCCCGTCCGCGACGGCCGCGGCTGCCAGATCTGCCGGCGCCGCCTGGGCGACCAGGAGATCCATGCGCGAAACACTCAGGCTCAACCTCGCGAAAGCAATGACGATCGCCGGACCGTCCACCCGCGGATCGATGGTGCCGGCGAGCACGCCGTCCGCGACCACCTTGCCGCTCCGCGCGACGGTCTCAATCGCGGCGTCGAGCGCGTCGAGCTCTACAAGCCCGTAGCTCGGTCCAGCGGGGTCAGGGGTGACGGGGCTGGGCGGCACGGGTGGCACGGGCGGCACATCGGCGTATGCGGAGACGCAGGCGCCGGCGCCCGCAGCCAGGAGCAGGAGGAGAAGACGACTCATGGGCGGTCCTTTACTCGATCTTGCGCCGCCTCGCTCGGAGAACCGCGCCGCCGCGCGGCGTGCCGGCTTCTTTGGGAGCCGCCGCCCGCGCGTCACTTGGGACGCAATCCGGCGGGAGGCCCGGTCCGAGCCGGGAGCTCATCCAGCGTGTGGTACACCGGGAGGCCACGCGCTCGAAAGGACTGCGCCTCCCGGCTGGCTCCCGGCGACGGCGCAAGGAGCAGGCAGGCGTCACAACGTTCGGCGAGCGCCATGCTGAGCTCCATCATCCAGGGATGGCTGTCCGGCAGCCCCGCGGCGGCCAGCACCGGCAACGCGGCGTTCACGCCGATGATCGGCGTGTACCCCCGCTCCTTGGCGCCGACCGCGGCGAGGTTGAGCTGCTCGAGACGCCGGGCGCGCTCCGCCGGGTCGGGGTGGCTGTACGGTCCCGCGATCATCAACCACATCGAGCGCCCCTCACCGGGACCTCTTAACCCGGGGCAAGGGCGGGGTCCGCCGGTCGGTTACCCCCCCCCAATGCCCGTCCTTGACCCGACGCTTCGCCAGCTCACCGACGGCCTGCTGGAGCGGGAAGAGGCCGTTCGTATCAGCTTTCTCGCGGGCCTCGCGCAGCAGCATGTGCTCCTGCTCGGACCGCCCGGCACCGCCAAGAGCCTCGTCGCGCGCCGCGTCGCCGCTGGGCTCGGCGGGCGCTGCTTCACCTACCTCCTCACCCGATTCTCCACCCCGGATGAGCTCTTTGGCCCGCTCTCTCTCAGGGCTCTCCAGGAAGAGGATCAGTGGCGGCGCAACACCCAAGGCTACCTGCCGGACGCCGAGGTCGCCTTCCTCGACGAGATCTTCAAGGCCTCGAGCGCCATCCTCAACAGCTTGCTGGGGCTGCTTGGAGAACGCAGGTACTCCAACGGCGCGCGCTCCGAGCCGAGCCCGCTCCAGACCGTGATCGCCGCGTCCAACGAGCTCGCGGGCGACGAGAGCCTCGCCGCCTTCGCCGACCGTTTTCTCGTGCGCCTCCGCGTGCTGCCCCTCCAGGACGAAGCGCACGTCGCGGAGCTGCTCCGTGGCCCCGCGCCCGAAACGGGGCCAGCAACCGGACCCGAAGGGCGGAACGGCGCGCTCCCGGCGCCGGGGGAGGGCCCCGCTGATCTCGTCGCGGAGATCCGGGCAGCGGCGCTGAGGGTGAGGACGCCGCCGTGGGCGATCGACGTGATGATAAAGCTTCGACGCCGATTCCCCCTGTCTGACCGCCGGTGGCGGCAGTCCGCGGAGCTGCTGCGAACCGCCGCCGCCGCCCACGGAGTCGAGGAGCTTCGACCTATCGATCTCCTGATCCTGCGCCATGTGTTGTGGGAGGAGCCGGACGAGGCCGCCGAAGCCGAGGCCTCGCTCGCGATTCAGCTCGCCGACGTGGGGCGCCTCTTCGACCTCGATCCGTCGCCGTTACACGCCAGCTGGCAGGCCCTGCTCCTCCGGCTCGTGCGCGAGCCTGGGGTCGCTTCGCCGCTGGCCGACGGGCTCCGGATCGAAGCGGGAAAGCTCCGGATCGACCTCAGCGCCTCGGAGGCGGAACGCTGGCGGAGCCGCCCCGGCTCGGACCCGGAGGCGCAGTTCTCGCGGCTTCGGCACACCGGCTTGTGGTGGGACGGACGCCGTCTCGTGTCGGTGCGCCGCGGGCCAGAGCGCGAGATCTACCTACAGAATGGCCTGAGCGTGACCGATCCGGACACCTTCTTCGGCGAGCTGCCCTTCAACCCCCCCGCCCGTTCAGACGAGGTCGTGACGACGACGACGCGCCGGGAGCCCGGCGCTCGCCTCCGCCCGAGTCTGGCGCGCTGGCTCAACCGTGACCTCTACGCCCTCTCCGACGAGGTCCACAGCCTCTGGCACCTCGTCGGAGAGACCCGGGCGTCCGAAGAGGTGCTCTCTCGTAACCACCTGTTCGTACCCGAGGCCGCCGCTCGCCCGCTGCTCGCCGGGCTCGACGCGCTCCTGGCCGAGCTCCACCACCTGCAGGCCCGGATCCAGCTCCTCGCGGAGCACGCCCAGAACGACGAGATCTACGTCACCGTCGAGGTCGACGTCGGCGCGTGACGAGCCTCCCCCCGCGCGGCCTGTTCCCGCACATCGACGCGGTAGAAGAGGGTTTTGTGCGTGGCGCCCCCGCCGCCGCGCTGGCGCTCCGGGAGCTGTGCGCGAGCGACGAGGTGGCTCGGGCCGGCCTGCTGCCCCTGATCGGCGCGCTCGACGCCGATCCCAGCGGAATCGACGGCGCCTTCCACCGGTGGCGCGCCTGGCTCAGCACCCGCCGCCGGTCCGCTCTGGGGCCGGACGGGGGCCCGCCTACAGAGGGCGAGGAGCCGGCCCCCGGCACCGCCACTGCTCCCGTTACGCCCCCTCCCTGGGCGGAGGCGCCGATCCGGCCGCCAGAGGACCGGCCCGTGGCGGAGCTTGGGACCTGGGCGCTGCGCCTGGCCCGCGAACCCACACTGGCGCGCCTCGCAGAGGCGTTGGGACGAGTACAAGCTGTACTTCGAACCGATGAACTCCTCACCCCTTCGCCTCCCCGGCCCTGGGTGTACGCCGGAGACCCCGGCGGCGTTGTCACCGGCGGTCCGCTCAGCCGCGCACTCCCGGCCGAGCTCGCCCAGCTTCCGCGCGCCGGGGGCTCGCCCGGACGCGACAGCGCCCACCTCGTGCGCCTCCTGGAGCAGCGACTCTTATGTTGGGACGAGGCGCCGCCGACTGCCTCGCCGCCTCGTCCGAGCGGCCGGCGTCCTGGACCCGCAGTGATCCTGCTCGATACCTCGGGATCGATGGCCGGAGAGCCGGAGGCCCTGGCCAAGGCGATCGTCCTGGCGCTGGTGACGACGCTGGCCGCTGAGCGCCGGGACGCACGCGTACTGGTCTTCGGGTCCAGCCGCGAGCTGGTGGAGCATCAGAACACCACGAGAGACGCCGATCTTCACGCCCTGCTGCGCGTCTCGTTCGGAGGCGGGACCGACCCCGAGCCGGCGCTCCACCGGGCGCTTGACCGGATCGCGGACACACCCGAGACCGACCTTGTGATCGTGAGTGACGGGGCCTTTGACCTCGGCGCGGGCGCGCGCCGACGCCTCGAGACCGCGCGCAACCAGGGCCTGAGCACCCACCTCGTGCTCGTCGGGACCAGCGGCCCGATCATCGATGATCCTCTTTGGAACCGCCTGAACTGGAGGGAGCTCGGAACGCTCACCCGCCGGCTCCGCCCCGAGCCCCCGCCCGCGCGCAGCTCCGGACACGCGACGATCCGTTAGTCTTGTACGGCCCGGCTGCACCGCGCGCCCCGCTCGGGTTATTCGCAAAGCGGCAGGAGGCAGACGATGGCGCAGTTGGCGGACTTCATCTCTCGGATATTCCCAACGGGTCGCACCCAGGGGTTGTCCGGGGGGGCTGAGGTCGTCATCGACTCGGACCCCGCCAGCGCTTTTTATACCTCTCGCCTGCGGAAACACCGAACCGACGACGACCTTGTCGCTGTCCCCGAGCACCTCTGGCGTACCGAGTTTGCCGGGCGCCCGGGTGGCCTTCAGGCCCACATCCACGCCGAGCGGGGCGATGGTGTAGCGACCTTTACCGATGTCCTGTTCATCATCAATCAGGCAGATGCCCGGCGCGCCGCCGCGATGACCGGCGAGGCGTGGACCGAACGTGCCGCACGCGCGATCAGCACCGAGTTTCACACCTACTGCCAGCGTGAAGCATTTGAGCTTCTCTATGGCACCCGCCCGCTCCGATACTGGTTCGTGGCCGACGGCGGTGCGGACATGCTCCAGCACTCCTTCAGCCTCGCACCTGGAGAGTTCGTCACCGGCCTCCTGCCGAACCTTTATGTGGGTCCCTCCCCCCGGAGCCGGCCGGTGCTCGCGCTCCACGCCAACCTCCCAGGCGTGTGGGAGGGATACCGCGAGATTGGTCGCCTCTACAGCGATCAGATGTTGTTCACGTTGGGCCGACACTGGCTGGACAACTTTCATCATGAGGCCCTGCGAGAACCCGGCCTCTATCGCCTCCAACAGTTCACCGACGGCACCCTCGTCCACGTCATCAGCCCCGAGCTGCAGGATCGTTATGTGGTGTCATCCGACACCGTCGAGGGCGGAGCCTCAGTCATCACCATCAGCGAGCGGTCCGGGAAGCCGATCGCCTACCTGGTGCTCGCGATCATCGAGCCGGCTACCGCGGCAGAGCGGAACGAGCCCGCGCCGCGCCCGAGCGGGGACGCGCCGCGCCCGAGCTCCGACGCCCGCCTGGCGGTAGACTCAGGGATTCACACGGTTCGTCCAGTATTGGACGCCGCGCGCAGCCCCGGAGCCGAGGCGCGCGTCCCGCTCCGCGAGGTTCCGCTCCAGCCTGAGAGCGCACAAAAGTCGCGCCTCGAACGCCAGAAGACCATCGTTCCGGGCGCGGTGTCGGTGCGTATCAGCACGCTCCAGGAGCGCGGCGCCCTCCTGCAAAAGGTCCATTTTGCCAACTTCATGGAGGGTTACGACGTCTACATCGGCCCCCAAGGCCAGGTGGCGACCCAGAACGTCTCCCCGCGCGCCACGATCCAGGTGCGTGGCAGCCGCGCCACGTTGCTGATCATGCAAGCCGGCATCCGTGTCGGCGGGCGTGTACATAGCCCGGGGACCCTGGTCCCCCTCGATCGGGTCGTCGACATCGAGGTGGACGGCCATGTGCTCCAATACCGCGACCTGTCCCGGGTACGCGCGGACGGTTGGCCCTATCTTGGTGAGATCATCCGCCCAGGATCAGGCTTCTATCTTGATTTTGGCGCAGCATACCGGGTCGGCCGGGATCGCCGATGTAAGGTGCGCCTGCCCGACGAGCCGCACAACGACAACATCGCCTGGCACCCCAACGTCGGCACGGGCACGACGATCCGTTCGCGGAACGGAGACATCCCCAAGAGTCGCTTCTACACCGACTCGATCATGGTTGCGTCGGAGCACTGCGAGATCGACCTGTCAGGCGAGCCGACGTTACGCTCCCTGGCCCGCTTCTGTTACTCCTACATACGACGGGGCGACGAGATCATCGGCTTGTTCCCCCGTGAGGGGAACGTCACCGGCCCCCGTGAGGCGGTCCTCCGGCCGGGGGACGACCTCCTGGTGGGCAATTGCCTGTTCCAGATGTCCTGGGCGCCTACCGGAGACCAGCCGGCCCGACCCGCCATCACGGCCAACTCCGCACCGGCGATCAGCGGACCTCCGATCAGCCTGCCCCCCGCCCGGCCCGAGCCGCGCCCGGCCCAGCGCGGGCCCCTGCACCCGACCCGACCCGATCCGCCTCAGGCCGAGCCGACGTTCGAATTCTCGCTCGATCCACGGCCGGAACCCAAGCTGGGGCCCGCCGCTCGCCCCGAGCCCCCGCCCGCCGAGCCTCCCCGCGCCCAGCCTCCACGGCTAGAGCCTCCACAGGCCGAGCCGCCCAGGGCCGAGCCCGCCCGCGCTGAGCCGCCGCGCGCCGTGCGGCCTGCGATCGCTGACACGCCAGGGATTGCGTTGCCACCGCCCCGCTCGATCGAAGTGCCCGCGGCGCCATTGATGGGCGAACGGGGTCCCGCACCGCGCCAGGTGAACCTCCCCGTCAACGTCAGCAACTCCATCTTGGGCAACTACGACGCCCCCTCTCCCCGACGGGTACCCGACGCGGCGCGACCACCGCCTCCGATGTTGTTGGGCGACGTCGCGTGGGTGGACGAGACCTCGTGGCGCAGCGAGATGGCGCGGCCGGCGCGGCTCACCCTGTTCGGTTGGGTCGTCGAGAACGAGGTGACGGTGGGGAACCACCCCAACGCCGCCGTGGTGATCCCTGAGGTGCGACTCCGCCCCGATCAGGAGTTCGAGGTGGCCGACTACTTCCGGCTGAACGTCCGCGGCCAGCGTGGTCGGGCCGAGCTGTTGTCTCCTTCCGAGGCGTCGATCGAGGTTGGCGGCGAGAAGGTCACGAAGGCCGCCGAGCTCGACCGGGCGCGTCTGGTCGTGGTTCGCCGCGACGCGGACCGTGAGCCGGATTTTGAGGTGCCACTCACGCTGCGCGACTGGGCCGTGTTGTCTTCGCCGCGAGCCCGGCTCCTGTGCCCCGATACGAGCCAACGTATCGTATTGGCCATGTTCACCTTCGGTTTCGGGGTGCGCGCCGAGCGCCGGCTCCGCCTTGGCCGGATCGAGGCGAGCTTCGTCTACGACGGGAAGCAGCTCCAGGTCAGCAACTTCCTCGACACCTACCGGGCCACCGGCTTCTCGGAGCTGTACACCTCAGATGGCGAGAACCCCTCCTCCTCCGCCCCGGAAGATGGCCGCCCCTTCTTCCTGGGGCCGAACCACGTGCTGATCGTGGGGAACGTCGTCTACCGATTCCAGGTGAACGTATGACCCAATGGCAGGACGAACCTGTAGAGTCCTGCACCGCGGGTGTGGTGTGCTCAATCGGTGTCGGACCGGAACATGGGGGCCGGCCGCGGAACGAAGACAACTACCTCATCGGACGCTCCGGCCGGGTGGTCTGGCGAGAGGGCGAGGCAGAAAACACCCGTCATGTGCCGGGGGCCGACGGCTGTCTGTTTGCGGTGGCCGACGGGATGGGCGGGCACGACGCCGGGGACCTCGCGGCGACCTCGGCGCTCGAGGCGGTGGCGAGCTTCTATGGTACGCCGCCAGGCGAGGACCCCGAAGAGACCATGAGGATCTTTGTACTGGACTCTCACCGACGCCTCCGCGCCCGCCTCGCGCGCGGCGCCGAGGTGAAGCTGGGCACCACCCTCACGGTCGCCTGGCTCTTGGGGAACCGGGTTTTCTGGGTCAACGTCGGCGACAGTCGACTCTACCATTGGCGCGCCGGCAAGCTCACCCGGATCAGCCGTGACCAGACCCGGGCGGAGTTTGCCCGGCGGGATCGGCGACCGATGCCGTCGAATCCGACGTTCCTGGCCCAGAGCTTCATCTTTGGCTCGCGGGGCCTCGGAGCGGACGGCGCGATCCGGATCGACCGCGGCATCGACGCGGGCTCCTTCACGGTTCAGCCTGAAGATCGACTGCTCATCTGCACCGACGGACTCACGGCTTGGGTGGAGGATCGCCGCCTGGCCGACGTCCTGCAGAACGTGGCTGATCCGCAACACTGCGCCGTCTCGCTGATCGAAAGGGCGATCGCAGCCCGGAGCGACGACAACATCACCGCGCTGGTAGTGCGCATGATCTCGACACCGGAGCGCCATTTTCGCCGCTTCGAGGAAGAGGACTCCGACACGATTCTGCCGACATGACGTGGTGGCTCCTGGGCCTGTTGGGCCTGGCCGCGTGTGACACACGGGAGCGGGAAGAGGACTGTATCGGGCGTTATGGGCCGGAGTACGGCTACGGAGGCGTCGATGTAGCCTCGGTCCAGCAGGCCTGCGAGCTCGGCGGGGGCACCGGTTGTGGCGCTGACCGGTACATCTCAGCGGAGGCGGCGCGCTGCATCGCCGAGGGGCACGACGGCGCCAACCCGGACGTGCTGCCCGCCGGCAACGCGCCGTGGGTCCTCTGGTTGGCCTTCGATTCCGACTGGCGCCGCCCCGTCTGGACCGTGGCGGCCACCCTGGCGTCCGACAGCGGCGAGATCTGGACCTTGGACGCTGCTTCTGGAGAGATCCTCGCGCGCGAGCTCTGGTGAGCTGTCGGCGGATCCACCGCACCGGTGCCAAGAGGCCGCGACGACGCGGCGATATCCGACCAGAACCCGACTGGCCGCCCGCAACATCGGCGCGCTATCATGAGCCGCCGACCGGGTCCGCACCGGAGCGGGCATCGAGGTCACGTGCGCGTTTTTCTCCTCGTTATTTCGGCTACACTGTCCGCCTGCGCGCTGGCCGAGCCCGAGCGCCAATACCGGCTGACCAGCGGCGGCCAGGTCGTCACCCGCCCAGGTCAGGCGACCTTGGACGCGGGCCGCGTGACGTTCGCGCCCGGCGCGGATGGAGACCACCGGCTGACGGTGGCGCTGCAGGCATGGGGCAGGGCGGACCGACCGGACGCCGGAGCGGCCCTCCGGGTGCCGTGCGCCGAAGCACGCGGGGACGCGACCGGCGCCCCCTGCCTCGACGCGTGGGCACGTCCCGGCATCTACGAGTGGTGGGAGCCTCGTTTTTCGGGGGTAGAGCAGCTCTGGCGGGTGGTGGAACGACCCGCGGGCCGCGGCCCCCTCACATTGGACGTGAGGACCGGCGTCGACGTGAGGCTCCGCGGAGAGGGACTGGAGTTCGGTGACGGTCCGCGCTGGCGCGCGGCGGCGCCTTGGGCGCGGGACGCTGCCGGCCGAGAGCTCGCGGCGGCTTATGTCCCAGGGCCCGGCGGGTACCTGCTGGAGATCGATGACGAGGGCGCACACTATCCAATCCTCGTCGATCCTGCATATATCGCGAGCGCCGCCACATGGAGCGCCTCGGCCCTCGACGACGAGCTGGGCGCGGCGATCGCGGTCGCCGATCTGGATGGTGACGGGTTCGCGGAGGTCATCCTCGGAGCGCCAGGCGAAGATCGGCAGAACGGACGGGTCTACGTCTACCCGGGAGGCTCGGGGGGTGCAGCGGAAGAACCCAGCATCACCCTGAATAGCCCCTTGGGCTCGGCGCGGTTCGGCGCCACGTTGGGCACAGGAGACGTCAACGGCGACGGCGTCGTCGACCTGATCGTCGGGGCGATCAAAGCCGAAGACGGGAGCGGCGCGGCGGCGGTGTACCTGGGAGGCTCGTCGGGCGTCGGGGCTACGCCCGCGCTGATCCTCCGGGGCACGGAGCCGAACGAGGCCTTCAGCACCACGCTCGACGCGCGAGGCGACGCCAACCAGGATGGCTTCGATGATCTGGCGGTAGGTGCCGAAGGATTTGAGACCTGGACCGGCAGGGTGCTCGGCTACCGTGGCGATCTGTCTGGTCCCGTCGCCACACCCAGCTTCGAGGCGATCGGCGACAACGAGCGGGCGCGCTTCGGCGAGGCGATCGCCTGGGTTGGCGACGTCGACGGCGACGGCGACGACGATCTGCTCGCCACCGGCTGCGGCCGGACGACAGGAAGCCGCCTTTATCTCGGCGGATCAGATGCCCTCTTCGAGAGCTTCCTGCCCCTGGAGCAACCGGACATCGACGGGGCCTACAACTGCGTGACCACCGGCGGGGACCTCGACGGAGACGGCCAGAGCGAGGTGGTGATCGCGTTCTTGGAGTCGGGGGACGGTGCCGGCCGGGTGACCATACGGAGCGCCAGCGGGGATTGGACGGAGCTCCGCGGGATCGAGCGGGGACAGGCGTTTGGCCAGGGCCTCGCCGTCGGGGACATCGACGCGGACGGCTACACGGACCTGCTGGTTGGGGCCCCGGGCGCGACGGCGTCTGGCGGCCGGGTGGAGCTCTACGCCGGGGGCCCCGGCGGACCCAGCACGCGTTCGTTGGTGCTCCCTGGACCGGAAGACGCCGGCTTTGGGGCGATCACGGCGACCGGGGACGTCAACGGCGACGGGTTTGACGACATGCTGGTCGCCACCCGGCCCGAAGCGAGCGAGGGCGGACTGGTGAGCTTGTACCATGGCCTCGATGGCGACGAAGACGACGACCTCAGCTGGTCTACCTGGTGGGGCGGCGGCGACTGTGACGACGAAGACCCCAACGTCGGCCCAGGGGCAACCGAGACGCCCACCGATGGCCTGGACAGCGATTGTGACGGGACCGAGCTCTGTTACCGGGACGGCGACGGCGACGGTCACCGCACCGCCGACGGCGCCACCGTACGCTCCAGCAGCCTCGCTTGCGCGAGTCCGGGCGACGCCCGTGCGGACCTGCCTGCCGACGACTGCGACGACAGCGACGCCGCGTCCTACCCCACCCACCCCGAGAACTGCGGCGGCGGCGACAATGACTGCGACGGCGTCGTGGACGAAGATGACGCGATCGACGCCGTCAACTGGTCGCCCGACGCCGACGCCGACGGTTATGCGAGCGGCGCCGACGTGGCGCGCGCCTGCACACCGCCCGAGGGTCACGTCCGGGTGGACCTGGGCATCGACTGCGACGACCAGGACCCGAGCGTCTACCCGACTTTTCGCGAGGTACCCGACGACGGGATCGACCAGGACTGTAACGGCGAGGACTACAGCCTCAAAGGCGACGGCGGCGATGACGGGGGTTGCGGCGGCTGCGGCGGCGGCGACGCCGCGGTCCTCCTCCCCCTCGTCAGCCTCCTCCGCGGCCGTCGCCGCCGTTGAAGGCCCCGCTCCTGCTCGTCGCCTGCGCCGACCCGGCGAGAAGACTGAGCCTGATCGCAAGCCTACGCGACGTTGCCACCTTGCGCAGCGTCTCAGAAGGGGAAGACCTCCTGCGGCTCGCCCGGAGCATGCGGCCCGACGGCATCCTGCTCGCCGGCGGCGGCCCTCAAGGATTGGAGCTCTTGCGGCAGGCCCAGCGGTTGCGCACCGATCTCGCCCCCTTCCCGCGCGTCGGGGTCCTCTTGTACAGCGCCGAGGCGCCCCCGGTCGAGGTGGCTCGCGCGCATCTGGTGACCGGCTACCTCGCCGGAGAGGTGGACGACGCGGCGACGCCGGAGTTTGCGCGCGCCGTCTTGCGGGGTGACGCGCCATTCCGACGCTCCGAGGTAGGCGCGACGCAAGGCAAGGTGAAGGCGACCTTGAGCAGGATCCTCCACCGCCTGCGCCGGTGACCGGCTTGCCCCACCTGGGCGAGCCCGGTAGGCTCCGGCAATGGCCAAACGACCCCTGACCCAGCAGGAGATTGACGCGATCGACGAAAAGACGCGAGCAACCAACCACTACACGCTGCTCGGCGTCTCCGTGAACGCACCTCGGGCCCAGGTGGACGACGGGTATCGACAGTTTGCGCGCGATTGGCACCCCGACCGTTTCTTCAGCCGTGACGTCG
The DNA here is from genome assembly GCA_947486185.1 of Deltaproteobacteria bacterium. Classification (GTDB taxonomy): domain Bacteria; phylum Myxococcota_A; class UBA796; order UBA796; family SXON01; genus CANKTH01. Next base: position 78,166 of record CANKTH010000004.1, on the reverse strand, counting down.
GCAACCTGAGCCTGGTGATCGACGAGAACTTCATCCGCGCTACCCGGGCATACAACGTCCTCAGGGACGAAAACCAGCGTACAATCTACGATGGCGAGCTCCGCGCCTCGGGGCTCATGCCCGAAGCCCCCCCCCCGGGCACCGCCCCACCTCCAGCGCGCCCGTTCCCGCCCCCGCCCGGGGCCTCCTCGACGGGGCAGACGCCGCCGATACCACCGCCACGCGCCTCCCTCCCTCCCGATCCCGAGGGCTACGAGGTGGTCATGGCGCGCGCGCCCCGCGCCGACACGCTCCCACCGGTGGCCGCGACCCGCGCACCGGCGCCCAGGGCGGCGATGTCCCCGGCCCTTGCGCGGCTGGGGGCGCAGCTCGCGGAACAGCTGGGGCGGGCGGCTCGGTACTACGAGGCGGGAAAGGCAGAGTATGACGCAGGGCACTTCGCGAAGGCGGAGAGCCAGCTCTACCTCGCCAGCCGTTACGACCCCAAAAACGCCACCTACCAGCAGCTCTATGTACTCGCGCAAAAGAGGGCGCGTAGCCTGCGTGCGGAGCAGTACGTGCATCAGGCCGAACAAGCCGCCGAATATGGCCGGAGCACCGACGCGATCGCGCTGCTGCGAAAAGCCGTGGAGTCGGACGGTCCGAACGGGGCCGCCGAGTTCAAGCTCTACCAGGCCCTGGTGAAAGAAGGCGACACCGATCGGAGCCAGCTCATGGGGCTCCTCAGGAAGGCCGTCCAGAAGGATCCCAAGAACGTCAGTTTTCGCATCGCGCTCGCCGAGCACTACCTGGGCATGGAGATGGCCGTCAACGCCACTCGAGAGGTGCAGGCCGCGTTGGAGGCCGAGCCCAACAACGAGCAGGTCAAAGCGCTCTTGAAGAAGTTGCGCCGCTGACGGAAGGAGCGGACCTCGCCCGAGGGCAGCGTGGACATCGGCCCGGGCCAACGGGCACCCGGGGTCGGGCGCCGGCAGCGGCGCTCGCTTCCGGGAACAATCTGAGCTAACTTCGCCGCTCGGAGAGTCCACCGTGTCGTACCCGCAGATCGTCGACCTTCTCGGCGCCCACGCCGAACCTCTGCTCAGCCACGAATGTCAGACCATCCCCAAGTCCCGCCTGCACCTGCCCGGCCCGGACTTCGTAGACCGGGTGTGGGCCGCGTCGGATCGGAGCAACTCGGTTCTAGGAAGCTTGCAGGCAATGTTTGACGCTGGGCGCCTCGGGGGCACAGGCTACCTGTCCATCCTGCCGGTAGACCAGGGCATCGAGCACTCAGCGGGCGCGTCCTTCGCGAAAAACCCTGACTATTTCGATCCGGCCAACATCGTGGAGCTGGCGATGGAGGGCGGCTGCTCCGCGGTCGCCTCCACGCTCGGCGTACTCGGGCAGGTGAGCCGGAAGTACGCCCATCGAATCCCCATGATGCTCAAGCTCAACCACAACGAGCTCATGACCTACCCCAACAAGTTCGACCAGATCATGTTCGCCTCGGTGAAGCAGGCGCGGGACATGGGCGCGGTTGCGGTCGGGGCGACGATCTACTTCGGCTCTCCCGAGTCGGGGCGCCAGATCGTCGACGTCTCCGCCGCATTCCAGGCCGCACATGAGCTGGGCCTCGCGACCGTGCTGTGGTGCTACCTGAGAAACCCTGCCTTCAAGCAGGATAAGGACTACCACGTCTCGACGGATCTCGGCTCCCAGGCCAACCACCTTGGCGCCACGATCCAGGCGGACATCGTCAAACAGAAGCTCCCCGAGAACAACGGGGGCTTCAACGTACTGAACATGGACAAGGGCTCGTCATACGGCAAAACGGACAAACGTATCTACAGTGAGCTCACCACGGACCACCCCATCGATCTGGTGCGGTACATGGTTGCCAACAGCTACATGGGACGGGTGGGCCTGATCAACTCGGGCGGCGCCTCCACCGGAGCTGGCGACCTCGCCGAGGCGGTACGTACGGCGGTCATCAACAAGCGGGGCGGAGGTATGGGGCTCATCTCAGGTCGCAAAGCGTTCCAACGCCCGCGCGCCGAGGGTGTGGCGCTGCTCCAGGCGATTCAGGATGTGTACCTCGAAGGTCAGATCACGGTCGCCTGAGGTGCCTGCGCCGACGACGATCCCGGTGCTCCGGACCGACCGGTTGGTGCTCACGCTGCCCGGCCCGGAGGCGGCCGCTCCACTGGTGGCCAGTTATCGCGAGAACGAGGCGCATTTTGCGCCCACCAACCCTCCGACGCCGGCCAACCACCTCGACGTAGAGGCCTGGCGTACGCGACTCCGTGAGCGGCGCAAGGAGTTCAGACTTGACCGAAGTGCCAGGTTCGTCGCGTTTTTCGAGCTGGGCGGGCCGGTGGTCGCCACCTGCTCCCTCGGACCCTTCCACCGCGGCGCCTGGCTGGCGAGCTACCTGGGTTATGGCATCGCCGCCCGCTACGAGGGGCAAGGCTTGATGACCGAGGCCGCGCGCGCGGTGATCGCCTACGCGTTTGGGCCCCTGGGCCTGCACCGCCTGATGGCCAACCACCTGCCCGAGAACACCCGGAGCGCCACCGTATTGCGCCGCCTGGGCTTCACGGTCGAGGGTTATGCCAAGGACTACCTGTATATCAACGGGCAGTGGCGGGACCACGTGCTCAACGCGCTCGTCAACCCAAGGCCCCTCGCCCCGTCAGCCCCCTGACCGCCCGCCGGCCTCAGGAATTCAGACCGCGCGCGGACCCAGCCGGCTTCGGAGCTGGTCGAGCCGCTCCTGCACGTCCTGGGTCGAGAGGTCCTGATAACGGGCGGGCAACATACGTTTGGACGACGCCTCGAAGACCGCGAGGAGCTCCATGAACTCCAGCATCCGCGTGTCCCGGCTCGGGATCACGTCCCCCACCGCGCGCTCCAGGTCCGCGACGGCCACCTTGTCTCGGCCGTCCCACGCGGCAAAGTTGGCAGCGGCCAAAAGCACCGACTCAATCTCCGCTGCGGAGTAGCCATGGGTGCCGGCCGCCGCGACCGAGAGATCGATCTCCGGCACGAAGGCGATCTGGAGCTTCCGCGCGACGGCCGCGAGGATGGCGCTGCGCTCCTCGGCGGACTCCGGGAAGAAGAACGGGATCTTCAGATCGAAACGGCCGGGCCGCTTGAGATCGGTGTCGAGCTTGTCTGGGCGGTTGGTCATCATGAGGATGACGACCCGGCCTCGGTGGGAGGTATCGGACATGAACTCCTTGAGCCGCGCGATCACCCGGGAGGAGGTGCCCCCGTCGCTGTCTTGCCCGGCGGCCAACGAACGGTCGGCCTCGTCGAGGATCAACAACACATAACCGAGCGCGTCGACCACCTGGAGGATCTTCTCCAGGTTGCCCTCGGTGGAGCCGACCCATTTTTCGCGGAAGTTCTTGAATTTGAGGCAGGTGAGGCCGCTCTCGGTGGCAAAAGCTTCGGCGACGAAGGTCTTGCCGGTCCCCATCGGGCCGACGAAGATCATGCCCATTGGAACACGATTTCGCTGCCCTGAACGAATCGCGTCCGCCACGCGCATCAGCTCGGTCTTGAGCGCGTCGGCGCCGCCCACGTGCGCAAAACTGTGCTTCGCATCCACAAACTCGACCAGCCCGTGACACTCCTGCTCCAGGATCGCCTTCTTCCGCCGATTGACCGTGCGGAAGGTCACCAGATCTCCCGACTGTCGGGCGTTCCGCAGGATGCCGCGAAGCTGGATCAACGTCAGGCCGGCGGTGGTCTTGGCGAGCTGCTCTTCGTTCAGCTCGAACTGAATACCACGGCGATCCTCGGTCTTGAGGAAGGCAGCGCGCTCGTCGGTGCCCGGGAGTGGCACTTCGAGGGGCGCGATGTGACTGGAGGCGACCAGCCTCTTGTTGATGTCGGGGAGCGCTTCGGCGACCAGGAGCACGAGGTTGTCGCTCTGGAGCAGGCCAGGATCTCCGCCCAGACGGAGCATGGTCACGAGGTTGGCCTTCTCGGCCTCGCCCATGAACGACAGCTCACCCGAAGGCACGATTGTCTCCGCATAGTCGAGCACCACCCCAGCGCGCTGCACCGGATCGGTGACCAGATCCTCGATGAGCGGCAACACATCCCCGACGCTCCGGGGCAGGCTGTCGAGCGGCGCCCGACCCTCGAGGGCGCGGCGTGCGTTGATCACCTGGGAGAAGCGTGCCGACTGCGCCCGACTCGGGAATTCCAGACCTTCGGACACGTTGTAGTAGACCACGACGTCTCGAGTCCGCGCCAGGAAGCGGGTGAGGAAATCGCGGAGGCCCACGTAGCGGACCGTGCCGTCCGCCTCGGTCCAGGGCTGCAGGTCACGCACATTTCCATAGATGAGAAATACGCTTGATTCACCCGACACATAACGAGAGCGGAGCTGCTCAGCCCAGGGGGGAAGTTGTGGTTCCATACCGCCCCCTATCCCGAGCCGTCGCGCGGCGCCGGTCGGCGCTCAGCCTACCGAAAGCCCGCCATCCACCTGAATCACCTGGCCGGTGACATAGGGAGACTCGGCGCAGAACCGCACCGCGCGCGCGACGTCCCGCGGATCGCCCTCCCGGCCCAGCGGCACCCGCGCCAGCGCCGCTGCCCGGTCCTCGGCGTCTTCGAAGTCAGCAAATACAACTGCGCCGGGCGCCACCGCGTTGACCCGCACCTCCGGCGCAAGCTCGACCGCGAGGGTGCGAGCGAGGCTCTCCAACGCGGCTTTACTGGGAAGATAGTGCGAAATCGCGTCATCCCGCCGACTGCGCCGCGCCACCGATGCGTCCGTGACGAACACCACCGAGCCGCCCGGCCTCAAGCGCGGGAGAAGGGCCTGGGTGAGCAGGAAGGGGGCGCGGACGTGCATTGCCCACATCTTCTCAAGATCATCCACGTCAACGTTCACGAAGCGCCGACGGCTATAAATCCCAGCGCTGAACACGAGGAGCCGAAGCGGGCCAGCCGGTAAAGCGGCCGCGAGCGTCGCCGGACCATTCACCTGCGAAAGATCCGCTGCAAACGCTGAACCTCCCAGACGGTCAGCGAGTGCCTCCGCCGCGTCGAAGGAGCGCCAGGCGTGCAGCCACACCCGGTAGCCGGCCGACGCCAGCTCTTCGGCGATCGCCCTCCCGACCCGCACCCCAGCCCCCGTGACCAGGGCGGTTGGCCGGTCCTCCTTCGGCTCGTTCATCGACCGAGACTAACCGGGCGCCGTCGTTGCGGGACGCCGAGGGCCACCGGCCCGCGCCGCCTCGGCGTCGGGCAGGCTATGATGCCGCGTCCTCCCTCGTGCCGCACCGATGTGGTCCCTCCTCCCGTCCCTGCTCCTGAGTGCTTGCGGCACCGCGCCGGCGGCCGACCCGGCGCCCCCGCCCAACCTGATCCTCGTGTCTATCGACACGCTCCGCGCGGACCGTCTGGGGGCCTTCGGAAATCCGAATGGGCTGAGCCCCAACCTCGACCGGTTCGCCGCTGAAGGAGCCCGGTTCACCCAGGCTTACAGTCAAGCGGTCATCACCGCTCCAAGCCACGCGAGCTTCTTCACCAGCCGCTATCCAGTGGAGGAGGTGGGCTCCGGCCGGGCCCCCGCGCTCGGGCCTGACAAACCGCTGCTCGCGGAGGTGCTGAAGATCTACGGGTACCAGACCGCTGCTTTTGTCGGAGGGGGTGACCTCAACCCTGCGATGAAGCTCAACGTCGGCTTCGACCAGTATAACTCCCCGGAGGACTTCGCTTCGTTGTGGCGGTCGGCGCCGGCCGCCCTCCAGTGGATCGACAAGCGGGACCACACAAAGCCTTTTTTCACCTTCATCCATGGTTATGACACCCACGTCCACTACCTGAAGCCCACCCCCTTCGGCTATCTGTACGGCGACCTGGGCTACCAGGGCCCCGGCCAGCTCGCGGTACGGACCGGCACCGAGCGGCTGGTGCACGGCAAGCTCCTGAACGACACCTCGCCGCTCGACATCGTACACAGCAGCTACCTCCGAAACTACTCCGAAGAGGCGGTGGCCGACCTCCAGGCGCGTATCGGCCGGAGCCGGCGCCCGGCCCAGAGCACGAACACCGACGATATCGAGTTTGTACGTAAGATCTACGATGGCGCCGTGAGCTACGCGGACGCCCAGCTCGGGCTCCTGATGGTGGGGCTGGCGGAGCGCGGTCTGTTGGAGAACACCGCCGTCATGGTGTTGGGAGACCACGGAGAACAGTTGGGGGAGTATGGCTACTTCAATCACTGCTGTGGCACCCACGACGAGGAGTCCCACGTCCCGCTGATATTACGGCTGCCCGACCGGATGAGCGAGGTTCCCCGTGGGGTGGTCCACACGGGCCTCGTGGAGCTGGTCGACGTGATGCCGACCCTGCTGGAGCTGGCCGGGGCGGCCCCGCCGGGGGAAGCCCGGGGGCGCTCGCTGATGCCGGCCGCGCGAGGAGAAGACTGGAAGGGGCGGGATTATGCCTTTACGACCGGCAACGACCGGATGCGCTCGGTGTCGGCCCGCGGCCCGAAAGGCCGGCTGACCTACACAGGCGTCTATGCCTACGCGGCGATCGTGCCGGACCTGATCGAAGCGGCCTCGCTGACCGGCCCGGGCTTCGATGCGCAGCCTGCCGACCTCGATCTCGTGGAAAAGGCCAAGATGCGGACGGCGCTGGTCACCTGGTTACGCTCCTTGGAGCCGGCCCCGCGCCAGGCCCCCGAGGAGCTCCCACCCGCGCTACGCGAAGCCCTGCGTGCGCGCGGCTATTGGGACGTCCAGTGACCCTGATCCTGCTGCTCGCCTGCGCCGATCCGGCGCCTACGTGGACCGCCGAGGCGGTGCTGACGCCGACCCTGGTGCGCCTGGACGCCGACGGCAATGGCACGCTCGACAAAAGAGAGCTCGGAAAAGTCGCCTTCCACGCGCCTCCGTTCGAGCGGATCGATCGGGACCAGAGCGGCGGTGTCGACGCGGCTGAGCTGGTGGCGCTGGTAAAGGAACAGCCGCCGAGCACCTTCTTTTTTCCGCCTATGGCCGCGGTGAGCGGGAAGGTCGATGAGCCCGGCCGGGCTGGCGTCGGCGCCGTGTCGGAAGGGAAAGATCGTCAGGGTCGCGGCGGCGCCGGGTCAGGTCCCGGGGCGCGCGGGCCGGGGGGACCCGGCGCGGGCGGACCCGGCGGGCGTATCGGCGGTCTGTTACCGAGCCTGCTCGGCGAGGAGTCACGGCTCGCCGTGGGTTTAGGGGTCAACGAGGAAGAGGAATCGGTGTTGGTCGAGAAGGATCCGTTGGGGCCGGCGCGACGGACCGATCCGCCGGAGCCCGCGCTCGGGCCGGTAGCGGAGGCGACGAGCCTGGACGGAGCCGGGGAGGCGTCGACGACGGAGGCCAAAGTTGCGGCCGAGCCGGCCAAGGCCAAAGATCAGGCCGGCCGCGAGAAAGAAGAGCTCATTCGGCGCGTTCTGGGCACCTTGATTGAAGAGATCCGCGCAGTGGCGCCCGAGGAGCCGCTCCCAACCGATCCGGACCGGCTCGCGGCGGTCCGGTCACGGAGCCTGAACAGCGCCGAGTGCCGAAAGGTGCTCGCGGAGCTCGAAGCCACCAGCACGAGGCTCGGACTCGACTTTCCCGTGTCACTGAAGGCCGGGGCGGTGGCGGCCTTCGAGCCGGAGCCGAGCCAGGAGCCAGCGAAAGCACTGCCCGAGTGAGGGGGTGGGCTGGCGGCGAGACGCGAAGCGGAGCGACGTGAGTTCGAAAGGAAGAAGCCTGGGTTGATGCAATCACGCCAGCACCCCGCGTCTCCCGACGTTAGGCCGACCTATGTCCCCCGGCATCGGCCTCCGCCAGACCCGCCACGCCGATTGGGTTGGCGTCGTGTGGCTGGGTGGGTTCACGCTCACGGGGTGTGAGACTCCGGCGACGTCGCCGGCGCCCTGGGACGATCTGCCGCTTGTTCCCCCCGAACCGATGCGCGAACTGCTCCGGGTGCGGCCCGGCGACAGCCCCATATGGCTCGGGGTCGCCGAGACCACCACGTGGTCCGCCGACGCGGGCCAGCTCAGGGTGCTCGACAGCCGCTACCGGTACGACACCCGGGCCGGATGCCTGCCGCTCGAACGGTGGGACAACGTCGTCGATGACCCGGGCCGGCGGGGCAGCTGCGCGGCCGGAGAGGTGAGCGTCCAGCGGGGTCTTCATAAGGTTGACGCGGGCATCTCGGGGATCACCGCTGCCGGTTCGCGGATCTGGGTAGTCGACGGGAACGGGCTCCTGTTTCGCCTCGACGTCGACCCCATGATCGAGGATCCCCTCGATCTCGGCCGGCTCCTGCCCCATGTGCAGCTGAGCGGCTCGCCACCCGCCCGCGGCACCCTGCTCGTGACCGACACCGAGGTCGTGGTGGTCGAGCCCGCCCGGATACGCCGCTGGTCACTCGATGGTATCAGCTTCGCCGACGAGGAGCTCCCGGCGCGCGCGCGGGGCGCCGCGCTGGTCGAAGGCGCACCTTGGGTGCTGACGGACTCCGGAATCATCGTAGAAGGCTCATTTTTGACGATCGAACCATCGACTGGCGCGTTGTCGGAGGCGGCGATCGTCGCCGACGGGCAGGACGGCGCGTGGGTGAGCGGAGCGGACAGCCTCTGGCACGTAGACGCCACCGGAGGCACCGAGCGGGTGGCCGTCTTCGGGGCGACCGGCCCGCTCGCGACGTGGGACGGGCGGGTGTACGCCGCCGCGGGTGACCAACTATTGCGGTTCGAGGCGGTCGAAGGGGCCTGGTCGGAGACGGCGCGGGTCGAGGTGGGCGCGCGGATTCGTCACCTCGCCGCAGGCGCGCCCGGAGAGCTGCGTGTGGGGCTCGACGACGGCACGGTCTCGGTACGGGTCGACGAAGATCGGCTTTGGGGGAGCCGTCCTCTCCATGTCTGGGTGACCGGGCCTATCGAGAACCCCAAAGCGGCGGGCGCGCGAATGCCCTGTCAAGGCGGCCCGCCGGACGGTCTCTGTCCTGAAACGGTCGACGCCCAGCTGGATGTCGTCTCCAAGAACCTCGATTTTCTACGAGATCTTCCGGCACCCACCCTTATCCCCCTCACCGCCGCCGCCGCCGAGGCGTTCCTGGACTGTGGTCGCGGGGGTGAGCTCCGCGACCTCCTGCAGGCGCCCCACGTGGAGGCGGGCCTCTTCCTGCACGAGGTCCCTGAGGACTGCCGTGACAGCGCCTGCTACCGGGACTTTCTGGAGGAGCAGCTCTCGCCCCTGCTCCTGCTCGACGTCATGAGCCCCATGATCACCGGTGCAGCCGAACACACCCGCGTCGGTCTCGACTGGACCGAGACGTACCCCCTCCTCGGACTGCCCTCACGCTTCCCGATGTTCGCGATGAGTTTGTGGCCGCAGATCCCCAAGAATGACCCTCGGAAGAAGGATCCGTTCACCGCCGGTGGGCTCACGCCCTCTCGCGCCTGGCGGGTTGGGGACGCCTACGGGGACGTCGGCACCGACGAGCCGCTCGGCGGCGTCACGATGCTGCCTGGAGACAACATACCGGGTTACTTCCTGGGAGACTGCCCCAACCTCACCGTCGACGAGTGCAACGTGCTGGAACGCGGCGGCGGCGCCACCTTTGACGCCAAAGATCTCGCCGTGCTCACGCTGCTGGTCACCCGGGCGCTGGCTCAACGGAGCGAAGAAGGCACCTACACCTGGAGTTTTCATCTCCCGGCTATCGAGCGCTTAGCCTACACGGAGGACTGTACGGTCGACGCCCGGCGATGGTCAGGCGCCGGCTGTGAAGCGGCGCTCTTACAAGACACGTTCTTCGACCTGCACCAACGTTGGGCGCTGAGCGGACAGATCCGGTGGTCCAGGGTGTCGGAGGTCCCCACCTTATGAGCGCGTTGAGCGGTCCGACCCGCGCCGGCGGCTTCGCCAGCCTGCTCGGCCGCCTGAGCAGCCTCGCCCGAGAGTTGGTGTTTGCCGCGGTTTTTGGGGCTTCGTCCGCCTCCGATCTCTGGCTCGCGGCCGCCCGGGTCCCCAACCTGTTTCGGGATGTGCTCGCCGAGGGCGCGATGGCGGCGGCCTTGGTACCCGCCCTCGCCCGACGACAGCAGGAAGCGGGGCCGATCGGAGCGTTTTCCCTGCTCAATGCGCTCCTCGGCGTGCTCCTCGGCGTGCTCGGACTCCTCACCGGCGCAATGATGTGGTTCGCCGAACCCGCGGCGCGCCTGGTCGCGGCGGGGTTTGAACAGACCCCGGGCAAGCTCGAACTCACCAGCTCGCTCGTCGTCTGGGCCGCGCCGGGGCTCGCCGCGGCCAGCCTCTCGAGCGCAGTGGGCGCCCTGTTGCAGGTGCAGGGCCGGTTTTTCATCCCAGCGCTGACGCCGGTTGTGGTCAACCTCGCGGTCATCGGCGCCTGTGTCCTGGGTGAAGGCGACGCCGAGCAACGGGTGTGGCGGCTGGCGGTCGCCTCCACCCTCGGCGGGGCGCTCGGAGTCGTGGTGCAGCTGGGCGCAGCGTGGCGTTCGGGCTACCGATTATCGCCCCACGTCCGAGGACATCCCGCGCTCCGCCCCCTGTTGGTGACCCTCGGGCCCGCGATGATCGGCGTGCTCGCCGGACAAGCCAGCGGGCTCATCGACACCCGCTTCGCCTCGGCGGCGGGTGACGGCGCGCTGTCCGCCGTGACCTATGCCTACCGGCTCGCGCAGCTCCCCCGCAGCCTCGCCGCCGTGCCGATCGCGACCGCTGGGCTAGCCGTGATCGCCGCTGCGCTCTCGCGGCAAGAACCCGCCACCGCCCGTAAACATGCGCGAGACGTGCTCGCAAGCAGCGTGTGGGTGGGCCTGCCTGCGATGCTGCTCATCGGCTTCTGGAGCGAGCCGCTCGTGCGGGCGGTGTACCAACGGGGCGCCTTCGTCGAAGCAGACGTGAGGGCCACCGCGGCGGTGCTCCAAGCCTATTCCCCGACCGCCCTGGCTTTCGTGCTCCATTCCGCCGTTGTGGCCGTGCTGGCGGCCTGGGGCGACACCCGCTGGCCCATGTGGGTCGCGCTCTTCGCGGTGGGGCTCAAGGTCCCGCTCGCCGCGTGGTGGGTCTCTCGTAGCGGGGTGGAGGGCATCGCGTGGGCACACAGCGCGATCATCTTGGGAGAAACGCTATTTCTGCTGCTCGTGCTGCAACACACGGTGCGGGTCGGGTGGCCCCGGCTCGGCCGGACCTTCGTGGGCTTCGCCGTGATGGCGCTCACGCTGCGGGTCGGCGCGGAGCTCCCCTCCGCCTGGACCCCTGGCGCGGCCGTCATGGATCTGCTGCTCCCGCTCTTGAGCATCGGCGTCTACGTCCTGGCGGCCGGGCTCCCCGCGGGCCTCCGGCGAGACAAATAGCGGGGTCGCAGTGGCCGCCTACGGCGCGACCTCGCGGATACGCGACGATCCACCACGCCAACCTTGACCATCACCGAAGGCCAGCATCGTCGCCATGCGCCAGAGATACAGCTCAGGCCGTGCTCGCACCACCCGCTCGAGATCCTCGATGAAGGCGCGTGTTGCCCGCTCCACCCCGGCCGCGTCCTCGACGGGGGTCGGCGGCCCCAGGCAGAGCCGGTGTCGGCCAACACGCTCACGCAACACATGACCGATACGCAGAGGGCACCGCGCGAGCTGAGCGCAGCGCGCCGCGCCTACCGGAAAAAACCACGGAAGACCCAAGAACTCGCTCTGTATCCCCTTCTTCCCGTAGGCCGAGTCCCCAGGCCACACCACTACGGCTCCCGACGACGCCGCACGCACCGCCGACCCAAGATAACGTCCGACGGCGAGCCTACGGACCCCTTCGCTCGGGGGCACCAGCCTCCGCGACAGTTGGCCAAGCCTTGACGGCGAAGGCAAGCTATGGTCCAGCGCGTCAGGGGCTAACACCACCTCCCAGACGGGCCATCCCGCGCGCGCGAGCCTGGGACCGGCGAGCCCGTGATGGCCGACGTGGGAGAGCTGAAGCACAAAAGCACTGGTATCCCCGGGTGAAAGCCCATCCACCTCCACCGAGAGCTTCGGGCGCACAAGCGCCTCAAGCTGGTGCAGCACCTCCGCCTGGGCCGCGGCTACCACCAGCCCGGGATCCCCGAGGCGCTCCGCGAGCCGCTCAAGATGCACCCGGCGATCCGGCCGCGCGCGCAGGAGGGCCCGACCGAGCAGGCCGAGCTCAGGGAGGCGCACCGTCCCTCCGTAACGCCCCCCACACTCCGCGCAGGAGCGCCGCCGGCCGTCCTGCCGACATCGTTCGCACCAGCGCGGGCCGGCCCAGTGTGGCCACCATCGGACCCGGCATGCGGCCATCCCGGCACAGCGCGAGCACCAGGTTCGTCCAGGTTGGCGAAACCTTCTTGAAGTTGACCGAGACATCCGGGGTGCTCCAACCCTCAGCCACCGCCTGGGTGTGGAGCGGTGTGCCCTCCATCAGCCGCAACGAGTTGAGCTCCAGCCGGTAAGGCCGCGGCAGCCTCGCCACGAGCGCGAGCGTGTCGATACGATCCTCGACCGATTCAAAAGGAAGATCCACAAGGATGTCGAAGCGGGGCGGGTACATCCGTTGCTGATAGGCCGCGATGGCGCCGAGCGCGTCGTCGAGCCGGCGGTTGAGCACGACGCGATCGAAGCGGCGGGTGACCGCCTCAGAGCCGCTCTGAATGCCCATCTTGAGCCGGCGGAGCCCTGCGTCCACCAGCGGACCGAGGCGCGCCGCCGTGATGGTCGCGGGGCTGCCGAGGCACAGAAACGGAAGACCGATACGCGCCTTGTAGCGTCGCGAAAAATCCTCGATCCACGAGACCGAACGCGCCAGGAAGTTGTCGTCGGCAAAGCCGATACCCGTCAGGTAGGGGTACGTGGCGCGCGCCAGCTCCAGCTCGTCCAGGATCGAGTCCACTGAGCGCCCGCGAAAATACCTCCCGGGCGCTACGCCTTTGAGCGCGGTCGAGCCGCAGAAGGTGCAGGCGTGGGGGCAACCCCGGGACGTGACCGTCTCATAGCCGAGGGTGTCGGTGTCGCGGGAAGTGGCGCTCCGTGCGAGGAATGGCCGAAGATTCGCCGCGGTTGCCGCCCGGATTCGACCGCGATCGAGGATCCACGTCCGGTCGAGCGCCACACGCGGCGCGCGCTCCACCTCCACCGGCGCGGCGAGCGGCGCCGGGTTCGGTAACGACTGACCCGCCAACAACGCCGCTAAGAACGACTCTCCATCTCCCACACACACCGCGTCGGCGTAAGGCGCACAGGCCTGCGGCCGCAGCGTCGGGTAGGGGCCGCCCCACACCAGCGGCGTCGAGCGTGCCGCCCGGATCGACGTGGACAAGCTACGGGCGCGCGCCGCGTCGATTGACATCACGCCGAGGCCGAAGACGTCGGCACCATCACCGAGATCGAGCAGGTCGGGGAGCCACGACGGCTGGCCCACCGCCGTCTCGCCCGCGCGGGGCAACATCACCACGTGCGCCTCGACGCCGTTCGCCTCCAACGTCGCCGCGAGCGAACGGATGCCCACGTTGGTCACATCATCCGCCAGCGAGACAAGCACTGCTCGGGCCATCAGATATGCTCCGGAAAGGGGCTTCGATCGACAAACACCCGCTGGTACCTCGCCTCGACGAGCCGGTGTTGGAGCACGATCTGCACCTGCCAGAGCACGAACACCGGCGTGAGGACGCCGTACGCCGTCACGAGCAGCGTCACCGCCCACGGGCCCCGCCCCGCCCCGCCCACGACCCCAATACGTCAGCCGCGCAGGCGAGGGACATCAGGAGCACAAAGTTGGGGTGGAAGAAGGGAAAGCGGAACCTACGGTACAATCCGTAGCTCCAGCCGGGTGGATCCCGATCGGGGACAGGCGCTGGCTCGGGGGCGGGCGCCGGGGTGGCCTCGCCCGCCCGACGAAGGCCGACAGCGACCACGACCAATACAAGCGCCGCCGGCAAGCTACGAAAGATAAGTTGGGATATCGCGCCTATCGTACCCAGGTACGCTGACGCGGGCAAGGCCAGCCCGACCCCAGTGGCGGCCAGGATGAACGGGTCGACCGCGTTCGCGCCCACCTGCTCCAAAAACCGACCACCAAGGCTCGCGGTGCGCGACCAGCGTGCCACCTCGCCGTCCACATAGTCGAGCAGCAGGTAACCCTGCAGGCACAGCATCGCGCCGATCAGCCGGGGACCGGTCGGCTCGAGCAACAGACCGGCAGCGGCGAGGCCGAGCCCCAGGGAGACCACCGTCACGGCGTGGGCCGACACCCCCAACCAGACCATCACGCGCGTGACATGGATCGACATCGCCCGATACAAGGGGTCGTGTCGGTGCGCCGCGGCGCGGACCGGCGCCTGACACACCGCCCGGAGCTCGGAGAGCGGCGGGAGGCTCATGCGGAGAGGGCCGCGGGGCCGAGCGGAACAAACGCCGCCGCCTGAAGGCACCGATGAAGCCCCCGTAACGCCGCGTCGGCGTGCGCCGGCGGATCGTCCTGGATGTCGAAAAGATCGACCACCACCGGGCGGCGATAGCCCACCTCCCACAAGGTGGCGAGCGCCGCCGGCAGGTCCAGGTCTCCCTCGCCGGGCAGCAGGTGCTTATGGACCCCTCGCGCCATGCCCTCGACGTGCACACCGGCAAGCCGGCCCGAAAGGCGGCGAATCTCCGCGAGGGGGTCGGGCTCGGTCAAGAACGTATGGCCGACGTCGAGGTTGACCCGGAGCGCGTCATGGCCCACCGCGTCCAATAGGCGATCCAGGTCCGCGCCACCGTGCACCACGGTGTCCGGCTCGGGCTCGACCGCCAGGAACAGCCCCGCGTCGGCGGCCACCGGGCAGAGCTCGCGTAACAGGCGGACCAACTCCATGAATCGCCGTTGGTGCTCGCGGGCGTCGTCGCGCTTGCGCCGCTCGGGCGGCGCGATCACCACGGTGTCGCTCGGCGCTCCCGCGCTACGCAGGCGGACTGCACCGTCGATGAGAAGGCGCGTATACTCCGCTTTCAAGGCCGGGTGCTCACGCTTGCCGTGGAAGCTGACGGATGAGAGCCGGAGCCCCGAGAGCTGCTCCGCGACCGCCTCGCAGCGCGCGCTGTCGAGGGTCCGTGGCGCGACGTCCGGGTGCTCGAGGCAAAGCTCCACCGCGGAGTAGCCCATGGTTCGCAGCTCCGACAAACACAGGTCGAGCGGCCACATCCGCCACCCGCTGGTGCGAAATCCGCACGCGAGCTCAGGCATCCATCGTCTCGTGGCCGATCCCGATACGCAGGCCGCGGCTGCCCGCCGGCTGGCTCAAGAAGCACTGGTAGCGCGCCTCGAGCTCGGCGACCGTCGGCATGCCGTAGCCGAACTCATCGAACATGTCCCAGACCATCGCCTCCATCAACGCGAGCGAGGTTCGGCAAAAACGAAGATCGAAGCCGTGGGAGTCACACGCCCCTCGGGCGGGCTCCGTCCCGGCGAACGCTGGGGGCGCCCACTGATCCCACGCGGCGGGCGGCGCGCTCCGACTCGGCCGCAGCGCGTCGCCCATCGGCTCGCCCGCGGCGGAGGCCTTGAACGATTTGCCGTCGTAGATACAGCCTCCTCCACAGATCGCCAGGGCATGACAGCCGCGGCAGGCGGGATCGTAGATAGGGAGCTCATGTTGCCACACGTCGAGCACCTGGCCCGCCTCGCTCGCAGGCACGGTCTCCGTGCGGTTGATACAGTTGGACAAGGTACCATTCGGAAACACGACCAGCTTCTCGCCCATCGCCGAGCAGTCGAACCACTTGAACCGCTCCTGCACCAGATGTTTGACATACTTGGTGACGGGATAAAGGTAGAGGTTCCTTGCTTTTGCCAGCCTGAACAGCGCCACCATGTCGGCGGCATAGCGGTCCACGTCCATCTCGCAGCTGGAATAGTTCTCGGCGTAATGCGGGAGGTTGACCCCGAGAGAGTCGGGGGAGAGGCGGTCCAATACCTCGGCCGCGGTATCGACGAGCCGGTGCCGGTTGTGCGGCCCGAGCACGAGCGAGATGCCGGTGACACACCCGGCGTCGCGGGCCGTCTGGAATCCGGCGAACGTACGCTCGGAGGTCGTGTTTCCCGCCGTATCGCGGCGTTGTTGGTCGTGGACGTCGGGGAGGCCGTCGATGCTCACGATCACGTTGACGTCGTGGGCCGCCAACCAGCGGGCCTTCTCGGGCGACAGAAGGCTCCCGTTGGTGAACAGGACCGTGTTGGAACAGGTCTGCTCGACCAGCCGGGTGAGCCCCTTCCAGTTGAGGAGCGGCTCGCCACCATGAAGGATCAACAGGCCGTTCCCCGCGCGGACGGTGTCGTTGAACAAGGTCGCGACCTGGTCGACGACCTCCATCGACATCGTCTGACCCGCCGCCGGCTGCTCGTTGTTGAACACGGTGCAATAGCCGCATCGGTAGTTGCAGGCCTGGGTGAGCACGGCCTGAAGCACGCGTGGGCGAGTGGCCGGCTTCACCAGGTCAAACGGTCGGAATCTCGACAGGTGCGTCGCTTCGTGGCCCTCCCAGTCGGCCCGCTTCAAGAACAGCTTCTGTAAGCTCAGCTGATGCACCACCGCGACATCGTCGCCGCGACGGTACACCGTGTGAAAGCGATCAAAAGCACGAACCTCGCCGCGAATCTCAGACATCGAACACCCCTCGGAGGTGCCCGCGTCGTTCGTCGCCCGCTTGAGGCAGTGGGCGGCGGGACAGGGGCCAGAGATGTACCTGGGTGAGGGTACAAAAACGGTCCATCAGCGCGTCGCCGGTGCGCGTCTGGAAGAGCCGGCGCAGATCCTGCTCCCCGTCCGGGAGCAGGCCGGCGGGGTCGGCCTGCCCGTAGAGCCGAACATGGAGCGGGGTCCCGGGTTCCACCCGCACATAAGCCAGCCGAAAGCCGCACAACCGGCGACCCAGTTGCCGCCGTGCATAGGCGTAGAAGCGCAGCATACCCGCGAGCTCCCGAAGATCCTGGCCGGGCAGGCCGATCATGAAGTTGTAGTTGGCGCAGGCGCCGGGCGTAGCGCGGACGAGCTCCAAGCTACGCAAGATGTCCTCCTGCCGGACGTTCTTCTGCAGGTAGGTCAACGAACGTTGGCTCCAGGCATCGGGAGAGAAGGTGAACTCGGTGCAGCCGGACTCCACCGCGAGGCGCATATAGTCTGCGTCCAAGGTCCGTTCGTTATGATAGGCGCGCCAGCGGACCTGCACCTTTCGCTCGATCAAGCGCTCGACGATGGCCCGGGCATGGGACGGAGGGAGATTGAAGACGGTGTCCGCGAAAAAGACTTCGGTGATGTTGTGCTCGCGCACGTACCACTCCACCTCGTCCACCACCTCGTCAGGCGAACGTAGCCTGAGCTGACTGCCGCTCAGCGTGACATAGGTACAGTAGGCGCACGCCAGCACACAGCCTCGTTTGGTCTGGATGCCGATCGCGTAGTTCTTGGCGTAGGGGGCGTAGCGCTTGACGTCGACGAGATCGAGCCGGGGTCGGTGTTCGGTCAACACCGCGCGCGGCCCCGGTCCCGAGAACCGGACCTCCTCGCCGACCCGCCGGTACACTCCCGGCACCGCTTCAGGTTGACCGCCAGGTTCCAGCGCCCCAAGCAGACGCGCGAAGGTGAGCTCTCCCTCCAGGTGGACCCCGTAGTGGATCTCAGGCACGCGGCGCATCACCGCCTCGCCGAACAGGCTGAAGCCGGCGCCACCCACCACGATCGGCGTCTCCGGTCCCACCTTGCGGCGTATGCGCTGCACCATCGGACGGAAGTGGGAGAAGAAGCAGTACGGGTCCTTGTATTGTGTGGTGTCGATGTTCCTCAACGAAACCCCGACCACGTCGGGCCGGAAGGTGTCGATCACCTCCTCCACCGGTCGCTCATCCACATTGGGATCGTAGATGGCGACCGGCTGGTCGGCCGGCAGCCCCGACGCCAACCACGCGAGGCCGAGCGGCAAGACGGGCGGCTCCTTACGGCCGAGCGGCGCCTGAACGAGGAGGACCCTGCTCATTTGTTGAAAAACACCCATCGATCGCTGCCCGAGACGAGACGCACGGCGTCGGCGACCGCCTCCGGCCCTTCCACCACCTCGATACACTTGGTGGGGCAGTGATGTACACAGCTCGGGGCTTGGCCCTTGACGGTCAGATGCCGACACAGGTTACAGAGATCCGTCGGCGTTGGCACAAAAGTCCAGGTCCACCGGTCGCCACGACCGTGATAGGGCCCGATCTGGGCAACCTTGATGCCCCACTGATCGACCCGGTAACGATGCTCCTGTTTACACGCGACCTCACAGGCGTGACAGCCGGTGCAGCTCTGGAGGTCGACGATCAGCCCTCGTTCGGCCATTCCGGCTCCTGGGAAGGCGGGGCGTAGGGCTCGAACAACACCAAAGCCGGCGCGAGGCTCTCTCCTTCCGACTCTCCGGGTTTGACCTGTTTACACCCCGACATATGGCGGGTGTCACCGCCCTCGCCCGGATGGAACCGGTACTGATCGAGCGCGGTCAAGGTGGGGTGTTCATAGTCGGACGACACCTCACCGATCCAGGTACAAAGGTAGTTGTCGTGTACCCGAATGCCGTGGTCGACGCCAATCTCGGGGCGATGCGGCAGGTCCGGGCGGCCAGCGGAGTCGAGCTGCTCCTGGGGACAGTAGGGATCCTTGCCGTCAAGGTGCCCGTGTACCAGGTAGGAGCGAGCCGAGCAGCCCCCACGACAACGTTCGAGAAAGGAGCACCCGGACTCCCGACACGCCGAAGGCAGTGCATGGCGACGTTGGGCAAAGGTACGGAATTCGGCGCTGCCTACAATATCCAGGATGTCGTCCGCGAGCAGGTCTCCCGCCTTGAAGTCGTGCATGTACACGCACGGGCTGATGGGGATCCGGCCGTCGGCGGTCTTGGCGTTGATCCGGAAAGATGAGGTACCACATGGGCAACCTTCGGTACCGGTCTCGGTGAAGGCGGTGAGGCAGCTCTCCCCCAGGGTGATACACTTGGAACGGTTCATGAGGAACGAGAAGCCGGCATAAAACTGTCGGGAATCTGGCATTTGCGGGAGGAGGCTACGCTCCACCGGCTTGAGGGTGTTGATACGGAACTCACAGCCCAACATCTTGGTGAGCGCGAGCCACGCCGATAGATAGTCAGGGGTAAAGTTCTCTTTCATGCCACAGGCAATGACGCTGCAGTCGATGCCCATCGCCCGGGCGCGCTGGATCGCGCCGATCACCAGCCGATAGAGCTTGGTGCCCCGATTGTGATCGTGCTCCGACTCATACGGTGAGTCCAGCGAAAAATCGATGTCGTTGATGAGGCGGAGCTCGTCGGGGTGATGGTCAGCCATCCACGTGAAGGACACTCCGTTGGTCGTCAGACCCACAGGCAGATTGGCCTCATGCAGGCGGCGCACAATGTACGGCAAAAGGGTATGACGAAGGTCGGGACCGTGGGTGTAGACCGGCTCGTTCCCACCCAGGTTGACAGTCTTCACGCCGAGCCGCAGCAGCTGGGCGACGATACGGTCCACATCGTCGTGGGTGAGGAACTCACGACTGTCCTTTCGGACAATCCACGAATAACAATGTCCGCACCGGGCGTTGCAGTGGTTGCCCACCGTCCAGCCGATGTTCTCGAACCGGGTCGTGCGCGCGGGGGGCTCAGGCGCGGCGAGCGAATCAGGCATAAGGAGACCACCTCATCACAGACATGCGGGACACGTCTTCCGGGAAATCGATTTCAATCCAGGGAATACCGCGACAGTCGGCGAGGCGGACGTCCAGATCGGGGTCGGCGAGGAGGCTGTTGAGCGGCCCGTCACAGAGGTCGCCCTCCGGTCCGTGGAGCTCCAACACCTCGTGGAGCCGGTCGAGGCCACGGCCACGAGCCAGGAACACCCCAACAAACTCGCCGACCACCGGCGGCCCCAAGCTCTTGCCGAGCCGCTCAGGTCGCCCCGCGGCGTTCGCGCGGAGCTTCATCGCTTCATCGTCGAGCGGGCTGTCGGAGCAGCCCAGCACCAGCTCGCCGCCCACCCCGAGAACCCGCTCGAACAACGCGGACTCTGTCACGTTGTCGCCGAGCACCACGAGCAGCGCGGACGGCGTGGACTCAGGGGACCAGCCGCTCACGCCTACCGCGCACGAGCCGGCGAGCCCGGTGGTCCGCGGGTTGCGGACAAAACGTACGTGGCACGCGCAGTCGCCCAGGCCCGCCTCCACCTCGTCGGCGCGATGCCCCGTGACCACCACGATCTCGCTGCTCAATGCCTGAAGCTGGCGTATCAGGCGGGCGACCAGCGCCTCGCCCCTCACCGGCACCAGCGGCTTGAGGCTCCCGAGCCGACTCGCCCGGCCCGCCGCCAACACCACCACGCCGAGCTCCGCCCGCGGAGGCTGGGAAAGCGACAGAGCCGGGCTCGGATCCGTGGAGAACATCTGCGCCGGCCTCCTCGTAAGTTATGATACGCTATCGGATAGCGGAATGCTACGTCCGGGCCGACGCCCGCCGTCCCGCGGAGGTGCCCGTGTCGCAAGGCTCTCTACACCCCTCCCCCTACGCGCACCGCTACGACCTCCCTGACGGGAGCTGCGCGGTGTTCCACGCGTTGAGCCTTGAGGTCGCCTACGTCGGTCCCGAGCTTCGTGCTCTCTTTCCACCGGTCTGGTCCCGGCCGGTGCCCTTCACGATCCCGCGCGGCGGCATCGGCGACGTTCCCCCCGACTATCCCGTACCGGACACCGTGCTGTCGCCCGCCGACTGGGTCGCTTCGGGCGGTGACCCGAGCGCTCTCGCGCGCCTGGCGAACCTGCACCTGCTCCAGCCCGAAGGCGACACCTTCGACGCCACCTGGCTTGGGCGGCTCAATGCCATGGTGGACGATTCGCCGATGCGAATGCTGACTTTGGTCCCCACGACGCTCTGCAACTTTCGTTGCACCTACTGTCACGAGACCGAAGAGTCCCGTGCGTCGCGCTCGCGGATGAGCATCGAGCAGGCGCAGGCGCTGATCGCTGCCTGGGCCGTCTATGCACGGCGTACTCCCGGTAAAAAGGACCTGCTCCTCTACGGCGGCGAGCCGATGTTGCACCCGGAGCTCGTGCGCTGGGTCATCGAACACTTCAGCCGCACGCCCTCGGAGCTCTATGGCGGGAAGGTGTGTGTGATCCTGGTCACCAACGCTTCGCGTATCACCGAGGAGTGGGCTCGGTTCTTCAAGGAGCACGACACGTTCGTGATCGTGAGCTGCGACGCTATCGGGGAGGACAACGACGCCGGGCGCCTGACCCAGGGCGGCGCGCCCACCTTCAAGATGATTGAACGAGGTTATCGCCTGCTACAGGCCGCCGAGGTGCGCACCGCCATCTCGGTTACGGTCACCAAACACAACGCCGAGGACATCGCCACCACCTTCCCCGAGCTGATCGACCATTTCAAGCCGCTGGATATTGGCCTGAACTCGTGCTTGCACCCGCCCTATGGGCAGCCGGAGAACGCCGATGCCTGCGACCCGCTCGACGGGACCCGACGGATGCTGGAGGCTTACGCGGCAGCGAGGTCCCGCGGCGTCTATGTCGAGCAGTTCAACCGGCGTGTGCGGCCTTTTGCCATCCGGGCTCACCGGGTGAAGGACTGCTCCGCGTGCGGGGGGCGTATCGTCGGACAGCCAGGAGGTACCTGGTCGTTCTGTGACGGCTTCTCCTACACCCCCGAATACAGCTACCGCTTCGGGGAGACCCTCGACCTCGAGACCAACCCGGACTACCATCGTTGGGCCCAGCTCTCCCCAATCCGATGGAAGGACTGTCACGAGTGCCCGCTCGTCGCGTTGTGCGGCGGCGGATGTCGGTATGACGCCGCGATGGCGTCAGGCAAGCTCGACGGCCTGGACCCCCATCGCTGCACCCAGGACCGTGAGATCTTACGCTGGACCATCAACGATCTGGCGCAAACCCTGGTCGCCCGTTCACTTACGGGCTCGGAGATCCACGTCCCGACGGAGGCCGAACGTCGTACGCTCCTCGGCGAGCTCACGCTTGACCCTCTGACCATCCCGCTCGGCAACGCCAATCGTTACGGGGAGCGGGTGGGGCGGCCGGTAGAACAACACGAGACCTCACGGGATTGAGCCGTATGGCTACGCCAATTCGTACGGATGGTGCCGACTATTGGGACGCCGGAGCGGTCGCCTACACCGCGGGACGTAGCCCTTCTGCGGTGGACGCCGCGACCTTGCGCCTGGCGCCCCCCACCGGAGACGTCTTGGAGCTCGGGGCTGGCCCCGGCGTGGTCAGCCGCCAGATACTGGCCTTTGCACCGGCGTCTCTAACGGTGACGGATGTCTCGCCCGCCTTCTGCGCCGCGCTAGGCCGCCTGCCGGCCCACGTCATCTGCGCGGATCACCGAGCGCTGAACTTCCCCACCGGGAGTTTTGATCGCATCTACGCGATGGCCACCCTCCACCACCTGCGCGAGGAGGCACTTGCGCCGATGCTGACGGCAGTGCGCGGCTGGCTGCGGCCCGGCGGGCGATTCGCGCTGGTGGAAGACTGGGCGTTTACACCGGAAAATGCCACCCAGCAGCGGCTGCTGCGGCTGCGCGCGGCGCTCCGCCACCACCAGGACCCCGGCGAGACCCATCCGGACGCCAATACCTGGATAGGCCTCGCCTTCGCGGCTGGCTTGTGCCAAACAGCGCGGGCCGAGGCGCCGCGGCGGGAGCAGCTGGCGCGTTACGAGGTGCTGCGTGGCGACCCGGTGGCCGACGAGGATCTTGGCTGGTTGTACGCCCACGATCCTGAGCCCGAGATCCCGATGTCCATCCTGGTGTTCGCGTGAACCCGCATCCGCGGGGGAAGGGGCCGCAAAACTGGCGATTCACCGAAGACGGCCACACGGTCACGCGGAGCATCTGCTGGAGTCCGCCCGGCTGTCACTGTGGCTGCGGGGTGCTGCTCCACACCAACAAGGAGGGTCGCCTCGTCAAGATCGAGGGGGATGCCGCAAATCCCTTCAGCCAGGGCGAGATGTGTCCGCGCGGGCTCGCCGGGCTCGAGACCATCTACCACCCGGACCGGCTGCTCTACCCGCTGCTGCGGGTGGGGGAGCGGGGTGAGGGCAAATGGCGGCGGGCAAGCTGGGACGAGGCGCTCGACCTCACGGCGGCGGCCTTCGAGAAGGCGCGCGCGACCGACGGGCCCGAGAGCGTGGTGTTCCTCAAGGGCACGGGGCGGGACATCAGCCCCTACATCTCGCGGCTGGCCTACAGTTTCGGCAGCCCCAACTACTTCGCCTGTGGACCCGCCAACGGGAACGCCTGTTTCATGCCGCGCCAGGCGTGCCTCTCGGCCCTCGCGGGCGACTTCATGGTGGCCGACTGTAGCCAGTACCACGTCGAACGTTACGACAGTCCCGACTGGCAGGTGCCGGAGACCATCCTGGTGTGGGGCTGCAACCCAACCGAGTCGAATCCGGACGGGTTTTTGGGCTCGTGGATCGTTCATTGTATGAAACGGGGCAGCAAGCTGATCGTCGTGGACCCCCGCCTGACCTGGCTCGGGTCACGCGCGGCCGAGTGGTTGCCGATACGCCCGGGCACGGACGCCGCGCTCGCCCTCGGCATGCTGCACGTGATCATCGTGGAGCGGCTCTACGACGCCGATTTTGTGTCGAAGTGGACCCATGGTTTCGACGAATTGGCCGCACGGGTAGCTGAGACTCCGCCCGAGTGGGCGGCCGAGCGCACCGGCGTTCCGGCCGAGAAGATCCGTCGGGCGGCGCGACGTTTTGGCCAGAGCCGTCCCGCATCCGTACAGTGGGGCATCGGCGTGGACATGAACGCGGACTGTATTCCCACCGCCCACGCCATCGCGTGTTTATGGAGCCTGATCGGGCAGGTGGACGTACCCGGCGGGATGGTGGTGGTGAGGCACCCTTTCGGGGTGCCCCGGCGCGGGGTCGCGTCGGACGCGTTCCCCGCGGTCCAACAGCCCAAGATCGGGCTCGATCGTTACCCGCTCTTCGAGCACGGCATCCCCTACGGTCAGGGAGACCGCCTGGTCGATCAGATGGAGTCCGGTCAGCCCTACCCGATCCGCGCGGCGTGGATCCAATCGACCGGCACGATCACGGGCTCCTTCGCCGACCCGGCCCGGGTGCGTCGCGCCTTTCGTAAGCTGGACTTCGTCGCCTGCAGCGACCTGTTCATGACGCCGACGCCGGTCGCCTTCGCCGACGTGGTGTTCCCCGTCTGCACCTACGCCGAGCGCGACGGCATCCGGAACTCGTTCTACCAGCTCTCGGCGATCAACAAGGCGATCGAACCCCTCGGTGAGTCCCGCTCGGACATGCAGCTCGTGCTGGACCTGGGGCGTCGCCTCGACCCCGGGGCCTGGCCCTTCCCCGATGTACAGGGCCTGTTCACCCACATGATCCGCTCTTCGGGCCAGGACTTTGACAACCTGCGCCAGCAGACGCCGATGTGCCCGGGCACCCGCTACCGACGCTATGAGCGGGGAGAGCTCCGCGAAGACGGCCTCCCGGGTTTTCGGACGCCTACGGGGAAGATCGAGCTCTACTCAACCGAGTTCGCCCGCTATGGCCTGGATCCCCTGCCCCACTTCGAAGTGCCGCACTACGACGTGAGCCTGCAGCCCGAGCTGAACCAGCTCTACCCCCTCACCCTCATCACCGGGGCGCGGGTGAGCGTCTTTTTCAACTCGGAGCACCGGAATGTGCCGGGCTTACGGGTGTTCAACCCTTTTCCGCGCCTCGACGTACACCCGGATGACCTGCTCCGGCTGGGCGCTATCACTCCCGGCATCGAGGACGGCGCCTGGGTGTGGGTGGAGAGCCATTTTGGCAGGGCGAAACGAAAGATCCGGGCCACGTACGAGGTGATGTCCGGTACGGTCCACGCCCAGGCGAGCTGGTGGAACCCGGCGGGGGCGGCGAACGAAGAAGGCGGACTCTTCGATCTGGTGGAGCTGAACATCAACAACCTGCTGCCCTCGCACCTTCAGGGGAAGAGCGGCTTTGGATATCCTTTTCGGAACATGCGCTGCCGACTCTCGCTCGCCGACGGCCCACCACGAGGCATGGCGGACCTGGCGAAGGTGACGGAGTTCGAAGGGCGTGCGGGGGCTGGCAAAAGCGGCGATACGTGACTGCACGCCCGGACTTCGCAGGGCCCCGGCCCCGCAAGCCCCAACCGCTGTCGCGGCCGCTCCCGTGACGGTTCAGGCCGGGCCCGCGGGCTGGTTGACCATCCACTGCACCCCGAATCGGTCGGTCAACGCACCAAAGTAGGCGCCCCAGAACTGGTCGGCCAGCGGTACGGTCACGGAGCCGCCTTCCGCGAGCGCGTTGAAGACCCGGTCGGCCTCGTCGCGGCTCGAGGGATGGACCGACACCGAAAAGTTCGTGCCCATCACATGTGCCGGGCCCCGGCCGGGCAGGGTGTCACTGGCGAGGAGCGCCTGACCGTCCGGGAGGTCGAGGCGAACGTGCATGACCCGGTTCTTCAGCTCCTCGGGGAGCTTCGCCCCGGGCATCGCGCCGAAACGGTGCGGCTCGGTGAGCGTGCCGCCCAGGGCCAGCGCGTAGAAGCGCATCGCCGCTTCGGCGGTGCCGTCAAAATTGAGGTAACAGTGGAGTGTCATGGGTATTCCTTAGGAAGGCCGCCTTCTAATCCATGGGGTGACGGCCATCCACTCGGGGGGGCAGCCACCCGCACACGCCAGAGCGGCCAGGCGGCAGCCCTCTCCGCCGCCCCGCGGGGCCGCCTACCCGGCGCTGGCCCCAAAGCGCCGCAATCCCGACCACAAGAAGGGGTCAGGCCAGGTCGGCACCGAGAGCCCGCCCGTCGGGTTCACCGGGTACCAGCCCGACAGGGGGCCGGGCAAAACATGCGCTTCCTGGGCAGGCATGTAGCCCTCCGCCACCAACGCGACGTGCCGACCGTCGGCGTTCTTCGCGACATCCAAGAGGATCAACGCGTGCCCGGGGCTTCCACCGATGACCAGAAAGTCGCCGGGCCGTGGGTTGGCGGGGTCGGCTGCGACGCCTTCTTTCACCAGAGAGCGCGTGCCGGCGTACGTGAAGAGATCGTTCAGCCACGCCCGGAAGTCGGCGTAGCTGTCCGACGGCGCCGCCCGCCGCGACCAACTGACGCTGCTCCCGCGGACCGTCGCCCGCTCCCCCGCGGCCCAGCGCCGGTACGAGGACAGGTCACCGCTGGTATATCTCCAGGCCAACGCCGCTTTGTCTCCCACGCTCCAGAGATACTCGGCGCGAAGCCGGAGCACCGTGTCCGCACACTGTTGGAGGTCCGCTGACCCGACGTCCAGGTCCAGCACAGCTACCACCGCCGACGCCGGCGCGATCTCGCGGCCATCGTAAGCGAGCACAGGATGATCGCCGGGATACACCGGTAATGCCCGCAGCCACTCGCCCCAGGCATCGGTGGCCACCCGTTCGTGACCCGAAGGTGCCGGGACCCGCTCGGCGAGCCGCGCGGAGTGGGTCGGACCCCACCGGTAGGCCTCGATCGGCGGGGCGTTTGAGCCCGCTCCTTCCAGGGCAACCGCCGGAGCCGCCCCCCCCGACGGACCAGGTGAAGCTGAGGCCGGTCGCGGTGTGGCGCGCGGGGCCTCCGGCGATTCCGGGAGCCCCGCGGTCGAGCCAACCGGCGTCCCCTCGGCCAAACAGGCCCAAAGGAAGAGGATCATCCGACTTCGGGCGGGGCCGGCACCAGCCGATACAACGGCACCGGCTCGGCGAAGCCCGCGAGATCGGTAGAGAAGCGCTCAACGACCCAACCCTCGGCCAGCGCCGCGAGCTCGGGGGTCCACATCGCGTCGGAGACCACGATGTCGCCGCCGACCGACTTGCCCTGTACGCGGGCAGCGAGGTTGACGGTTGACCCGAAATAATCGAGGTTGCCGTTCAGGGTGACGGCAATCACCGGGCCCTCGTGAAGGCCGACCTTCAAGAAGCGCTCGGGCTCCGCAACGCGACCCCGCCCCCACTCCGCCACCCGCCGTTGCATCGCGATCGCCCCAGCCAGCGCCCGATCCGGGCGGCTGAACGCGGCCATCACCGCGTCGCCGATGGTCTTGATGATCGCGCCCTCGTGCTCCTCAATCACCTCTTCCAACAGTCGAAAGTGGTCCCGCACCGTCGCGAAGGCCGCTGCGTCCCCCACGTCCTGGTAATACCGTGTAGATCCTCGTAAATCTGTGAAAAGCACGGTGATCGTACGGATGCCCACCTGAAGCCCCGGGGCCAGCACTTCTGTCGAAAATAACCGCCGGAACTCGCCCATCGTAGACAGCTGGGCCGCGGTCGCGGCGTCACTCGGCCAGCTCTCCGCTTCGAGGCTGGCGGTGATCCGAGAGGGGAGCTGGTTGTGGACCGCCAGCGTCACGGCGCCCAGGCCCACTACGACATTGCCCGGCGCGTCGCTGAGGATCACGTCGGCCCGGTCGGGCCCGCCTTCTTCACGAAACACCCGGATCGCCGCCCCGGTCCGGTTGGCGACGCGCGCGGACGGCACGGCGGCGGCGAGGACCATCTCCGTCGTAGCGCCTACGCCGAGGTCGGCCTGCGCGAGGCGGTGCGGCGTACGCTGGGGGCTCGACAGGCAATAGACCACGTCTTCTGCCGCCCGAACCGCCGGGTGTACGTCAAACCTCGCCTCGACCAACCGGTCGAAGTCCACCCCGAACTTGATGTCGCAGCTGTCGCAATGGGCCTTGGCTTCAAGTTCGGCCAGATGCCGCCAGCTTGACTTGGGTACGCGACAGTTTGGGCACAAAACCTGCCAGCGAAGCTCCGTGATGCCTACATTGGTCGCCTCCAAGAAGGCGCTCAAGGTCGCGCGCGGAGGAGTGCGCCACAACGCCGCCAACGCCAGAGGACGCATCTGCAAAACTTCGCGATCTTGGGCGTGACGCAGCCAACTGTCGAGCGCGGCGCGGATCTCCGGGGCCACTCCCCGTTGGGCGAGGGCGTCGAGCCCACGCGCCAGCCGCGCCGGATCGAGCAGGCGCGGGGCGGCGAGGTCCAGTGGGCTCGGGCGAACGCCTCGTAGGTGTTCCTCCACATGATCCAGGAATGCGGCGTACTGTTGCGCGGAGCTCCGCATGATCAGCGCCACGATAGGTGTCGCCCAGCCCCATCGCGGCGTGGCCTCTCCGGTGATCATCATGTGGGTGCCGTCAGGCGTCTCCCGCAGGTTGAACGCGATCTCCAGCTTCGCAACCGGACCGTTGTCGTAGATCCGTTGCAGCTCCATCCCCTCGTTGACCTGGTAGCTGAACGGGTACTCGACCCAAGAGAAGGTCAACGGACCCAACTTCATCGACAGGCGGTACGCCGGGCGGGCGTCGGTTCGCGCTGGGGCGCCCCGCACCGGACCTAGAAACTGACGATTGAACCCATCGGTGTCCGAGACCACCGGCCACACGCGGTCGGGCGGGGCGCCGATGTGCCGCTCGACGACGAACCGTGTCCCGCGGAGCGCCATCGTGCTGTGCCCCGAACTTGGGGAGACACCAACGGCTTGTTCCTCCTCACGCATGCTGACGGCTCCCCTCGCGGCATAACGTATCCATCCCGCTCCGCGGGCACCGAGCCGCGCGCTCGGGCTTCCATACGCGCGGCGACCGGCGCCGGATCGTCGGGCGCGTGGTTCAGTACGCCGGGAAGGTGATAGACCACCCGCTTGCGGCGCTTCCCCGCGGCGCCCGGAGGCACAATGGGCATCGACTTACGCGTAGAGCTCGATCAACTGGTAAAAAAGCTGGATGCGCTGGCGCGGGTCCTCACCGAGCGTGCCGATGCAGCCCATGATCTGCGGGTGGCCACCCGCCGGCTGGACGCCCACCTCGCCCTCGGCTCGCTCCGGGGTCGCCGCGTTCGCGTGGTCAAGAAGCAGGTCCGGAAGCTCAGGAAGGCCGCAGGCCGGCTCCGTGACCACGCCGTCTTCCGTGCGGGCCTGGCGACGCTCCTGGAGGCGTGCCCGCCCCCCGACGCCGAGGTGACGTCCTGGCTCTATACCCGGCTCGATCGGCGCGAGCGCCGGGCGGAGCAAGCGGCTCAGTCCGCGGCGCGCTCACGCCGCCTCAGCCGCATTCGCCGCGGGGTAGCCGCCCTACCCGACAAAAAGCTGCGCGGCATCACATTTCAGACCGAGCTCGACCGGCTCGACCGGAAAGTGAGGCAATTCGACCGGCGGGTGGTCGAGCCGACCTCCCACCACGAGGCGAGACTCACGCTCAAGGCGCTCCGTTACTCGCTCGAGCCTTTTGTACAGGAGCTCGGCTTGGATCTCGCACCGCTCCGCGTCCGTCAAGATGAGCTGGGCGCGCTCCAGGACCTGCAGGCGCTCACCGACCGGCTGGCGCGTGAGGCCCTGCGCGCGCAGGCAGCAGACAACCCAGCGATCACCGAGGGTGTCGCCGTCCTCCTTTTGGTGGCCGGCAATCGCCTCGCCGATGCAGCGGCCGCGCTGGATCGCAGCTCTCTCCGCCCCTATTTCGAACAGCTCGTCGAGACGGCCCGGCAGGCGTCCCTGCCCGACAGCCGCGGCGAGGACGACGTGAACCTTCCGGGCGAACAGTCCGAAGAACCGCCCGCCGGTCCATCGGCGCGGTCTGACGAGGGCGCCGAGCCTGCCCCCGCGTCCAGCGAGGCGCTTCCTCTCGCGCCGCTGCTCCCCGACGACCTCGCCGTCACCGTCGAAGAACGAGGCGAACGCTGCACGCCCACGGGCGCGGATCTCGAAGCGCCCGGTGAGCTGCCCGCGCCCGACGAGGATCTGCTGCTCGAGCCCGCCGCGCCGGGCGACAGCGACGGCCCTCCGGGCGACGACACCGACCCCGAGACGGAAACGCACGCATGAAGAACCCGCCTTGCCAGACCGAAACGGGTGGGCGCAGCCCACCGGTCGTGGTCAAACGTGTTGACGACTGCGAGGGCGTCGGCGACCTCCTGGAGCACTGCCTGCCCGCCTTCGGCGGCGCCTTTCTGCGTCGTATCTACCAGATCCTCGACGAGGCGATCGGCACCGGCTGCCCGCTCACCCTCGCCATCTCGGGTCCGGTCACCGTGTCGAGCCAGCAGCTCTCCTGGCTCAATCCTCTCCTGGAGACCGGCTGGATCGCCTATCTCTCCACGACGGACGCCGTCTGTTACCACGACGGCCACCGGAGCCTCGACGGCTACACCGACGGGCCGTTCCGGGAGGTGCCGATCTTCGGGGACGACGGCGCGCTGCGTGACGAAGGCACCATCCGCGTCACCGACATGGCCTTCGACGAGGGCGTGCTCCTCGCCCAAGATCGGCTCCTGTCCGACTTCTTGCGCTCCCCTGAGCTCCAGCACCGCATGACCGGCACCGAGCTCCGGTATCGTATGGGGGCTCGCTACAAGGCCCAGGAAGAACGCCATGGACTCGCGCGCGGCCTGCTCGCGACCTGCTACGACATGGCGATCCCGATCTTTGTCGGCGCCCCAGGCGATGGCAGCGTGTTTCTCAACTCGACCAAGCTCTGGGCGATGCGGCAGGCGGGGCTCATCCCCGAATACGGCTTTGAGCTGGACATTCACGCCGAGGTATTCGAGTCCTGCGCCTACCACTATTGGGGGCTGTTCGGCCAGCCGAGCGAGGCGCTCGCGACCCTGATCCTCGGCGGGGGTGTGCCGAAGAACTACAACCTTCAGCCCGAACCCGCGTTGGGTCAGGTGTTCGGCCTGCCCAACATTCGCGGCTACCTCTTCGACGTTCAGATCGTGAGCGCGCCGGTCACCGACGGCTCCTTGTCGTCCTGTCCGCCCGCCGAAGCGGTGACCTGGGGCAAAGTGGACCGGGACGCTTACAAGCGCACCACTGAGAGCATGCAAGGCGATTATTCTGTTGTCATGCCGTTTATCGTCAAGGCGCTCCTCGACAACCGCGCGCGTTACGCCCGGTGGGCCGAACGGATGGGAGAGGAGGCGCTCTTTGAAAAACACCCCAAAGCACGGGGCTACCTCCGGCCACGCGAGGGCTACCGCCTGTTCGAGCGCCGCGAAGCGTTGTGCGCCACGCTCCTGGAGCAGATCCGCAACAACGGCACATGGCTGTTTGACAGCCTGAAATATCCGGCCGGACCTGGCTGACCGCGCTCCCCTCGGCACGCGGCGGCGGCGCGGCCCTCAGCGGGAGCGCTCCGTGGCGCTCTCGGCCGGCGGACGACTCGCGGCGAGGTCGCTGAGGAGCGGTAGCAGCACCGACGCCAGAAAGATCAGCGCCATACCGACCATCCCCGCGACGTCGGGCGACTGGTCGAGCCACCACCAGCCGAGCAGAGCGGCGATGAGCGGCCCGGCGGCGCTGGTCGCCGCCATCGGCGCCGCGGGCGCAAGGAGGTACGCGCGCGTCATCGTGAGCTGGCCCAGGGTCGCGAACGCCCCCGCCCCGAACATCCACCCCCAGGTCTCCGGCGCGCGGGGAAGGCCCGCGCCACGGACCACGACGAGCACCAGCGACAAGGCCGCACCGATCGTCGAGAAGTAGAAGATCATGGTCTCTGCGCGCAACCCCCGGCCGCCCGCGCGGATCGCGAGGTAGGCCACCGCCGCGGCGACCCCGCTGCTCAGGCCCAAGAGGCGCGCGGCCAGCTCTGCGTCATGACGCGGGTGTGCGAGAAGGCCCATACCGGTGAGCGACAACGCCCCTGCGATCCACACCCAGCGAAACGTCGGCTCACCCACCACCAAGGGGGCGAGCAGCGCAACCCACAAGCCGCTGGTCTGGTTGAGGAATGCCGCCTCGCCCACTCCCAAAGAGGAAAGCGAATAAAAGTACGTGAGCAGCGCCGCGCCGCCTGCGAATCCCCGCACCCACAAGGCGGGCCGCCCGTCTCCGAGGAGCAGCCGCAGGTCCCCCCGGACCAGACCCACCAGCAGCACCGCGCTCACGGTCGCGCGCACCGCCGACGTCATCGCCGGGTCGAGGCTCACATCCCGCTGAGCGAACGCGACACATATGGCCATCACCGCAAAAAAGCAGCAAGAGAGCAACATGTAGACGATACCGGCGCGCACGTCGCGGACCTTGGCGGCCCACGCGTGTAGCACACCGTAGCGCGAGCCGCGTGGCCGAGCGCTCAGCTCCGTGACTCAGCGCACACCCGGGACGGCCCCCTCAGCGTGCCGAAGCCGTCTCCTTCTTCGATGCTTCGAGCCCCTCTTTCAGCGCATCCAGCTCGGCACGTAAGGACCGGAGCTCGGCGGCCTGGGTCGAGACCTCGGCCTGGAGCAGGAGCCGTGCGGCCCGCTCCTCCTGGAGCGCCGCCACCGTAAGGCTGGTATAACCATAGAGATCCACGTGTTCCCCGTCTTCGGTCACCGCCGGGCTCAGCGGCGCGTCGTCGATCAGAAAGCCGAGGTGCGGGCGCCGGTCGGGCTTGTCCCACTGGTAGCGCCACTCGGCGAGCCGCACCGAAAAGAGCTCCTCCGCAGCAGACTTCCGCCCATCGTTGTCCAGGTAGCGGATGTCGGTCTTGTGCCGTTTCCGGGAGATGGGGCAGCCGCCGGTCTGGTCCTTGGGGTCCTCCTCGGCGCAGATCAGGTAGGCGTTGCAGTCATTCACGGGGTCACAGGTCTGCCCCGCCGCCGCGCATTCCTCGCCTTCCTCCTCGGTGGTACACTCCGGCACCCCCGCAAAGGGCCCGC
The DNA here is from genome assembly GCA_947486185.1 of Deltaproteobacteria bacterium. Lineage (GTDB taxonomy): Bacteria > Myxococcota_A > UBA796 > UBA796 > SXON01 > CANKTH01. The sequence continues at coordinate 45,441 of CANKTH010000004.1, read as the reverse complement.
GGTATTCCCCGCAGACGGGGTCCCCGCAGGTGGTGTACCAGGAGGTGGCGGGTGGGGTCTCCTCCACCGGTCTACAACGATTCACCCCCAGCAAGACGGAGAGGGCGAGAATGGACAAGGGCAGAGCAGGGCGCATCGGAACCTCGGTGACTCGCTACACGTTATGCAAGAATGACACCAACGGGGTGTAGCCGTGACGATGGGGTGGATTCTTCTTGCAGGTTGTACGGTAGACGCGCTCTGCGCCGCCTCAGGGATCTCGTGCGAGGTCGCCGAGCCCACCGACAAGCCCGACCCGGACGCCGACGCCGACGCCGACTCGGACACCGACTCGGACGCCGACTCGGACGCCGACTCGGACACCGACCCCGTACGGTTCTCACTGGACGGGGTCAGCCCCGCCTACACCACGAGCCTGGGCGGCGTCACTGCGACCCTGACGGGAACGTCTTTTCCGGACGAACTTCGCGTGTTTTTTGGAAACACCGAGGCGACGCTGCTCAGCGCGTCGGGCCGGAGTCTGGGCGTCGAGGTGCCTCCCCACGCGGCGGGCCTGGTGGATGTGCGGGTGGAGTCCGGCGGCACAGAAAACCAGCTTGAAGACGCATTTTTGTACATCGAAGATATGAGCGGCGCGACCGTGATGTTCGGCGAGCTGGGCTGGTACCACTACCTGGGCACCTACTGGTCGGATCAGCCCGTGGACGAAGGCAACCTCTTCCTCGCGTTCATCGAGGGCTCCGACCTGCAGTCCTCCGAGTTCTACACCGCTATCCTCGGATCCTGCGAGGCCGACTACAGCTACCCGAGCGAAGTCGTGGTGCGGGACCTCGGCCTCGAGAGCGTGGAGCTGAGTGGGGCGGCGTCCCTGGTGGCCTCATCCGGCGACGCCTCGGCGAAAGGCTGGTATGAGGTAGAGTTGGGCGACGGCGACTTCGTCCAGGGCGGGCGCTACGATCTCGAGCCGGTGATCGTCTCCGGAATGCCTGATCTGGAGATCCGCGGGTTGGTCCAGGCACCGGGCGCGTTTACCGTGACGAGCCCCGCGATCAACGGCAGCACTCCCTCCACCTACGAGCGCGGCACCGCGATCACCTGGAGCGGCACCACCAGCACCGATACGGTGGTTGTCCGCCTGGGCCTGGCGAACGCCGCCGCCTCGGCCTACGACACCATCATCAGCTGCGCGGCGTCGGCGTCGAGCGGCCGTTTGGAGGTGCCCTCCGCCGTCTGGCCGGTGTGGAGCGCGAATCGGCAGCTCGACGTGTTCATCGGCGTCATGCGGAACTCCGACGCCGAATCTCCGCTGGACCACGGCGTGACGCAGGTGGCCGGCATCTGGTGGAACCGCGGCGCGATGTTCACGCGCTGACCGCGAAGGCGAGCGCCCCGGATCAGGCCCGCGGACGCCGCCACGAGGCGATGCCGGCCCCCAAGGCCAGAAAGCCGAGCAGCGCCGACTTGTCACCACAAGGTGAGCCACCGAGCTCACCCGCTCGTTCGGCAGCGGTGGTGCCGATACGTACGCCCCCGCTGTCCTCCCAGCCGCTCTCGAAGTACAGGCTCTCGTACGCGACGCTCTCGTAGGCGAGGCTCTCGGCGGGCGGACTCTCCGTCGGCAGACTCTCCGTCGGGGGCGTGGTGCCGGACCCCGACTCCTTCACGGTGACGACGCCGGGAGACGTCCGCGCGCCGCCGTATACGGGAGGAGCCACAGGATCAGACAGACACGCGGAAAAAAGCAGCCACCACATCTGCGCGAGCGTAGTGAGCCGACGCGCTCCTGTCCAACCCCATGCGTCGGCGACGCGCTTCCTACGGCGACGTGCGGCGCCCCACAACACCCGCAAACGTGGTACAACCGGCCGGTTCTTCGGGGGCAGCGGCGTGCCGCTATTACGCATCGACAAAGTGGTGAAACGTTTCGGCGGGGCCGTGGCGGTCGCGGGTGTGTCCCTCGACGTTGAAGCCGGCGAGTTCTTCTCGATGCTGGGGCCTTCTGGCTGCGGAAAGACCACGCTGCTCCGCATGATCGCCGGCTTCGAGAACCCCGACGAGGGCCGGATCGAGCTCGACGGCACCGACATTCGCGCGCTGCCGCCGCACCGACGCCCGATCAACACGGTGTTTCAGCAGTACGCGCTGTTCCCTCACCTCAACGTCTTCGAAAACGTCGCTTTCGGACTTCGGCGCGCCCAAGTGGGCGAGGCCGAGCTGCGCCGCCGGGTGACGGAGTCCCTCGATCAGGTGCAGCTCGGCACTTTTGCCGAAAGAATGCCCGCGATGCTGTCAGGTGGGCAGAAGCAGCGGGTGGCGCTCGCCCGCGCGTTGGTGCTGCGGCCCCGGCTCCTCCTTTTGGACGAGCCGCTCGGCGCGCTCGACCACCAGCTGCGGCTCCAGATGCAGGTCGAGCTGAAAAACCTGCAGCGCGCCTCGGGGATCACCTTCCTCTTCGTCACCCACGACCAGCCCGAAGCCCTCACCATGTCCGACCGCATCGCGGTGTTCTCGCGGGGGCACATCGAGCAGGCGGCGCCCGCCCGCGCGGTCTACGACGAGCCGGCCACGCCCTTCGTGGCGCGTTTTTTGGGCGCGAGCAACCTGCTCTCGGCCGAGGTGCTCCGGGTCGCGGACGGCACCGCCCAGGTGCAGCTCACCGCGGGGCCCAAGGTGCTGGTCAAGGCGCCTTACCCGACCGTGGTCGGCAGCACGGTGTCCGTGATGTTGCGCCCGGAGTGGCTCGGCCTGTCTCGAGGTCTACCCGAAGGCCGGGTCGGCGCGCCCGCGGTGGTGCGCGACCGGCTCTATCAGGGAGCTTCGACGCGCTATACCTTGGCGACGCTGGGCATGGAGGACCTGGAGGTGGTGTTGACCCCCGGGTTCGGCGCAGTCGCCGAAGACCTGATGCCGGGAACTTCAGGCGTGGTGTCCTGGCCCGATGGCACCGGCGTGATCGTGCCCGCGAGCCCTGAGCGATGAGCCAGAAGGCTGGGCAGTCTCCGCCCTGGCTGGCGTCGCCGGCGCTCCTCGTGCTGTTTTTTGGCATGCTCCTGCCGCTGGCGATGGTGCTCCTCGACAGCTTCCGGCAGCGCGGGGTGTACGGCGGCTTCGCAGAGATCGAGGATCTTGGCCTCTATCTCAGCTCGGGCGCCTGGCTGGCCAACTACGAACGTGCGTTGGAGCCGATCTACCTCAAGATCTTCTGGCGCTCCTCTTGGATGGCGGTGGTCACGACGCTCGGATGCCTCGTGGTGGCCTATCCCCTGGCGTGGTGGATCGCGCGGGGCATGCCGGAACGTTGGCGTTCTGTCGGGCTTTTGTTGGTGGTCGTGCCGTTCTGGACCTCTTTTGTGGTCCGCACGTTCGCCTGGGTGTGGATCCTGCGCACGGAGGGGCTCCTCAACCAGGTGTTGGTCGGGATCGGGCTGATCGACGAGCCCCTCGCCCTCTTGTACACCGAGTGGGCGGTGCTGATCGGGCTCATCTACGGCGAGCTGCCCTTCATGATCCTGCCAATCTACGCCTCCTTGGAGAAGCTCGACACCAGCCTGCTCGAAGCGGCGGCCGACCTGGGCGCATCGGCGTGGACCACGTTCTGGAAGGTGGTGTGGCCCCTGAGCCTGCCGGGCGTAGTGGCCGGGGCGGTGCTGGTATTTGTCCCGTCGATGGGGCAGTTCCTGATCTCCGACATGCTCGGCGGAGCCAAGTCGGTGCTGGTGGGCAATCTCATCCAGAACCAGTTTTTTGGCGGTAAAAACGCGCCTTTTGGGTTCGCCGTCGCCTTTGTGCTCACCTTGCTGGTGCTCGGCATCCTCGCCCTGCAGGCGCGCCTGGTCAAAGGCTCGCAGGAGCTCTTATGAGCCGCCCCGGCGCGTGGCGCCGACACGCGCTCCAGGTCTACGGAATCGGCGTCTATGCCTTCTTGTACCTGCCGATCGTGGTGCTCGTGGCTCTGTCGTTCAACAGCAACGAGAAGGGCGCCCTGTGGACCGGCTTCACCTTCCGTTGGTACGAGCTGCTGTGGCAGAATGACATGGTCTGGGAGGCCGCCCGGAACAGCCTCCAGATCGCGGGCGCCACCACGATCGCCTCCACCGTGCTCGGCACCGCGGCTGCGCTGGGTCTACGAGGGGCGAACAACCGAACGCTGAGCCTGGCCAACCCGGTGCTGCTCCTGCCTATCGTGCTGCCCGAGATCGTGATGGCGGTGTCGCTGCTCGGGCTTTTTGGCTCGATGAAGTTTGAGCTTGGCTTCGCCACCGTGTGGTTCTCCCACGTGGTGTTCTCGATCTCCTACGTGGTGGTGGTCGTGCGCGCTCGCCTCGCCGGGATGGACAGGAGCCTCGAAGAAGCCGCCGCCGACCTGGGCGCGACCCCGTGGGTGACCTTCTGGAAGGTCACCCTGCCTCAGCTCTGGCCCGCGGTGCTCTCGGGCGCCCTGCTGGTGCTCACCCTCTCGATCGACGACTACCTCATCACCAGCTTCGTCTCCGGCGTCGGAAACACCACCTTACCCCTGCAAATCTACGGCATGGTCCGGAAAAAGATCACGCCGGAGATCAACGCGGTCTGTACGCTGTTGCTCGTCGCCACCACCGCAATGACCGCGCTGTCCTGGCTCATTGAACGAAGCGCCTCGCGCCTCACCGAACCCAAGAAATCCTGAAGGAGTCTTATGAAATCCCTGCTTCCTCTCTTCCTTCTCGCCGCCTGCTCCGGCGGGGGTGCGCCAGATGCCAAGACCGACGCCAAGAAGCCCGAGGCCGCACCCGCGCCCGCGCCGCAAGAGCTCAACGTCTATATCTGGACCAACTACCACAGCGAAGAGGCGGTCAAGCGGTTCGAGAAAGAGAACAACGTCCGCGTCACCTTCGATCTCTACGATAACAACGAGGTGATCGAGCAGAAGCTCCAGACCGGCGCCGCGCCCTACGACGTCGTGGTGCCCACCGACTATATGGTGAGCTCCCTGGTCAAGCAGGGGCTTCTGTTGGCGCTCGACACGGCGAAGCTGCCCAACCTCCAGCACATCGACCCCGCCGTCGACACCGTGTTCACCGCGGGTGAGGCGCGGTATGGCGTTCCCTACCTGTGGGGCACCACCGGCTTTGCCTATCGTACCGACAAGGTCGCCAACCCCTTGGACTCCTGGAAGGCGCTCTTTGATCCTGCGTACAAGGGCAAGATCGTGATGTTGGACGATATGCGCGAGGCCTTCGGCGCCGCGCTCCACGTCGATAGCAAGTCGATCAACAGCACGGCGGAGGCGGAGATCGCCGCGGCGAAGAAACACCTCATTGCGCAAAAAGAGCTCGTGCTGGCGTACGACTCGAGCGACTTCTCCGGGAAGATCCAGTCGGGTGACGCGGTGGTGGTGCAGGGCTACTCGGGCGAGCTGGCCACCGTCGCTCGCGAGTCGGCCGGCACGATCCGCTACGTCGTGCCCAAAGAGGGGGCGACCCTCGCGGTGGACAACCTCGCGATCCCGAAGGCGGCGCGGAACGTGGAGATGGCCCACAAGTTCATCAACTTCATGCTGGATCCCCAGGTCTCCGCCGAGACCACCAACGCGACCGGCTACGCCACCGCCAACCTCGCGGCGCGGTCCAAGGTAAAGCCCGAGCTGCTCAACGATCCCGCGGTGTTTCCGCCGTCGGAGATCCTGTCCCGCTGCGAGGCCCTCAAGGATCTCGGCGCATTTACGCCCCAGCTTGACGCTGCCTGGACCGAGGTCAAGGCCAACTGAGCCCGCCGGAGCGCGGAACGAGCGCCCCTCAGCGTACGGGCGGCGGCGACCTCAGCCGAGGTTGATCGCCGCCCGCTGACGGTGAGCGCCGTCCAGCACCGCGAGATCTCCGCGGACGTGGCCGATCGGGCCCACGCCGGTCAACTCCCGGCAGATCCACGCCGGCGACGCCGCAGCACCCCGAGCAGGCCTACCGCGACCCAGCCCCCGGACCATGCCCCGGCCCCACTGTCACAACCACAGCCCGAAGGGCTGATCTTGATCGTCTCGCCCCCGCCGCCATCAGCCCCGGCGTCACCGGGTGGGCCGCCGCCCGGGTCGGTGTCTTCGGTCACCCCGGTGTCATCCACCGGATCTGGGGGCGCCTCTTCATCGTCGCAGGCGCTGCCGATCCCGTCCCCGTCGAGGTCGGCCTGATCCGCGTTGGCGACGGCTTCACAGTTGTCCTGGTCGTCTACGATCTCGTCGTCGTCTTCGTCCTGCCAGGCCAGGGCGGGGCTCCGGAAGTAGACCGTGTTGCCGTCGCTCTCGCCCGACTCACTGTAAAGCCCTTCGTTGAAGGCGTAAAACCCGACTCCGTTGAGCATGAAGTCTTCGCCCACCTCGGCGTTCAGCTCGGTGCGACCGATCCGGGCGACCAGCGCGCCGTCATCCATACTGACGGTGATCTCGGACTCGGATCTCAGCGTCGCGCCGATCTCGACCGAGTCAAGAACCGTGGCCCGCGAGCCCGTCACCTCCACGAGCGCGGTGACGTGCATCGGCAGGTTCGGCACCGGACAGCTCTGATTGCTCGTGTCGTTCCCCTCTTCCCCACACACCAGCAACAGGTAGTAGTGGTCCCGCTCCCAACCGAAGACCACCCCGAAAGCGTCGTTGTCCGTCGGGTATACCACCGCCCTGTGCACGCCCTGTCGGACCGCCTCACCTTCGTGCACCAGCCAGTTGTCGTAGGGGCCGCCACTGCCAAACTCTCCGAACGGCGCGTGATCCACCAGAGAGTAGGCCCAGGAATCCCCATCGTTCTCCAAGGTGGCCCAGGGGTCCCCGTCATAGCCGCCCACCCAGCCATCCTCACCCGCGATCGCGTCACCGCGAGGAAAACGTTCGTAAGACCAGGCTTCCACCAGGCCAGCGCTCGCGGGGGCAAGAAAAAAGAAAGCCAAACACGGGACCATGACGCCCTCCGGCAGTCCAGCATAACCGCGGGCGCCCGGGTTCAGCGCGCCTCGTGCACCACGCCCCGGTCCACCCGCCAGCGTACCCGGGCCGCACGCGAGCTCATCCGGTGTCTCCCGAGGGTCGACGCCGAACCTGGAGCGGGAGTCGCCGGCGGAGCGGCGCGGAATGCCGGGCTAGGTCGCCCAGGCTGCGGGCCCCGCAAGCACGATGGTGTAGCCATCCGGGTCGCGCACCCAGAGCTCCTCTTGCGCAGCGAGCTCATTCCATTCTGGGCCGCGGCGGATCTCGGCGCCCATCTGCTTCGCACGCACGACCGCGTCGGCGAGCCCCTCTCCGACCCGGAAGTAGAGCACGACCCCTTTGCCAACCGGGCCGTCCTTCTCGATGTCCGGGTGGTGCTCCGCGGCGTCGGCGTTGTGGAGCATCAGCATCAAGCGCTGGTCGTGGAGCAGCATCTCGAAGTCGGGCCCCCCGTGACCGCTGGTCGCGCCAAGCAGCTCCTGGTACCAGCGGGAAGAAGCTTCTACATCGCGGACATTGATCATCGGTTCGGCGTGCATCGAACTCGGCTATCCGAACGGACCCGCCGCGCGCAAGGCCGAGCCGCCGGCTCGGATCTGGCGCCAAACGGACCTCCGGGAAGAAGGCGCGTCGTGGACCGGCTCGTTGACCTCCGCGTCGGTCTCGTCGGGCGCCCGGAGCGGCAGCGGCCTGGTGGTCATCTCCTGGCAGGCCATCGTCGAGTTGCTGGGGGCGCATTGCCGGACCGTCCTGCTTCCTTACGGGAACCGCACCTGTGTCGAGGCGGTCGACGGCGCCGCCGGTGCCATGCTATCGGAAACCCTCGGAGCACCTATGCGCCTCACCCTCGCCCGACTCCTTGCCCTCCCGCTCCTGTTCGCCTGTGTCGGGAATCCCAGCGCCAAGGACACCGGCCCCACGGGGACGGAGGAGCTCGACCCCGACGGCGACGGCCACATCGGGGACGCCGACTGCGACGAAGAAGACCCTTCCCGGCATGAAGGCGCCGACGAGCGCTGCGACGGTGTCGACGAGGACTGCGACGGCACGGTCGACGAGGACGCGGTGGACGCGACGTCCGGCTATCTCGACGAGGACACCGACGGCTTTGGCGACCCCGACACCCACGCGTTGAGCTGCGAGCCCCGCCCCGGCGAGGTGAACAACGGCCTCGACTGTGACGACAGCGACCCCTCGATCCGGCCTGACGCCGAGGAGTCGGGCTGCGACGGTGTAGACACCAACTGCGACGGCATCGTCGGCGGCGGCGACGACGACAGCGACGGATGGGACGCCTGCACCGACTGCGACGACGCCGATCCCGGCCGCTACCCAGGCGCCGCCGAGACCTGTGATGGTATCGACGAGGACTGCGACGGCGAGATCGACAACGACGCACTGGACATCGGCACCTTCTACGCCGATGCCGACGGCGACGGCTACGGCGATCCGGCCGCGGGGGTCAATCGCTGCGACCTCCCCGCCGGATACGTGCCCGACCACACCGACTGCGACGACAGCACCGCGGAAGCTTATCCCGGCGCCCCCGAGCGCTGCGACGACCACGACCAGGACTGCGACGGCGTAGCCGACAACGACGCAATCAACGCCACGACCTGGTACGCGGATCGCGACGGGGACGGCGCGGGGGACCCAAGCGCGCCGCAGGTGGCGTGCGACGCCCCTCCCGACCACGTCACCGACGACGGGGACTGCGACGACACCGACTCCGCCGTCTCCCCCGCGGCAACCGAGATCGCCTGGGACGGCGTAGACCAGGACTGCGCCGACGGCGACCTCAGCTGTGCTGACGTCGAGGCCGGCGTGTCGGTGAGCTTCCGCCTCTCAGGAACGACCGTAGGCGCGGGCGACGACGGTGAGTCCTCCTGCGAGGGGGACGCCGCGGGCGAAGACGTCACCGTGTATTGGACCGCGCCGTCCGCCGATACCTACGTGTTCAGCACACAGGGATCGGGCACAGGTAACGACACCGTGCTCGCGATCTACGCCGGGGACTGCTCGGGTACGGAGTATGTCTGCGTTGACGACGACAACACCGGCGACACGTTCGCGTCTACGGTGACGGCGTACCTCGACGCCGGGGAGTCGGTGATCGTGCAGGTTAGCGGGTACTCGGGTCAGCCCGTCGATTACGTGCTCACCATCGACGTCTTCGATGAGGAGCTCGACTGTACCGACGGGACCGACGATGAGGGGGATGGCTACGTCGACTGCGACGACGACGACTGTGACGACGACCCCGAATGCCAGGAGTCCGACTGTGCCAACGGCGTGGACGACGACGGCGATCGCTACGTCGACTGCGACGACTCCGATTGTGATGAGACCTGCGCGTTCTCGTACACACGACTGACCGGTTTGTGGGACTACGACGACGGAAGGCGTTGTAGCTACACCAGCATCGGCACGCCGAACACCGCCGCCTCCTGCCCGGACTGTGAGTTCGCCTTCGATACGACGCACACGCCGGATTCGACCACCTGTGACACACTCGACGGGTTGGTCGGCTTCGACTGGGAGACCCAGGAGCTCACGCTCACCTACGAGCACTCTCCCACAGGATTCTCGGTTGAGCTCGGGCCGTTCGACGGGTCGCTCTACTCGTTCCCGTACGACGGGTATGACCTCCTCTTATTCTCGAACTACGACACATACATCGCCGACGGAGCGCTGTTCGTCGGGTATTTCAAGTTGTATCGGACCTACTGATCCGGCCTGACCGCGGGCTCGGAGTGGGAGGCGGGCCCCGAAACGGAAGATCAAGCCCGCTGCGCTCCCGCCGGGTACCCTCTCAAGCCGGCGCGCAGGTGGACACGCCGGCGCCCACCACGTCGAAGCCGACGTCGTCGAGCACCCGGGTCATCGCGCCCGCGGCGGTCACCCGGTACACGTCGGTGGACTCACCCATGCCGTAGCTCCGCACGAACAGGTAGAAATCCCCGCCCCACGTCGCGAACGCGAAGGCGTCGATCGAAGACGGGTCAGGGAAGCCGGGCAGCGAGATCGTGCGGAGGGTCGCGCCGCTGGTGGTGTCGAGCTGCCGGAGCTCGGCGATCCGTTCGAGCGGGAGCATCGCCCACAGCTCGCCGTCGGCGTTACCGGTCAGCTCCGACTGGCTCGGCATCCGGCCGAGCTCCCGCAGCGTCCAGGTCGCCGGGTCCAGCACGCCGACGCTGCGGTCGTTGGCGACGTACAGCTGGTCGCGCCACGTGGTCGCGGAGTCAGTGGCATAACCCATGCCGAAGCTACCAAACCCGGTCCGGCGGTCGGAGTAGCCGGTGGCCGAGCAGCGCATGCTGGTCAGGTCCAGGGAGTAGACACTCTCGTCGTTGTACCGGACATAAGCGGTCCCCGCGCGATCCACCGCCATGGAGCCGGGAGACTGGCTGGTGCCACAGTCCACGCGCCCGAGCGAGGTGAAGTCCATCGTGCTCGGGTCAAAGGTGTAGAGCCGGCCGTCGTCGCGCGAGAGCACGTAGATGAGGTCGCTCGAATCATCACAATCGTCAACCGGCGCGGGATCGGCCTCTTCGACCGGCTCCTCTTCCGGCTCCTCCACCGGCTCCTCTTCGGGCTCCTCGCCAGGCTGCTCCTCCTCGACGGGGGGCGTCTCCTCGACGTCGTCGGGGTCCGTGGTGGTGTCCGGCTCGGTCGTGTCGGGGTCGGTCTCCTCGTCGGTCTCGTAGACCTCCTCGTCGATGCTCTTGACGAGATTGACGTCCATGCCGCAGCCGATGAGCAGAGGAAGCAGAGGAAGCAGAGAGAGCATGTGACGACCCCGGGTGCCTCTCTCCGATAGCCGCCCCTGTCGTTCACGAAAAGCGGATCATTCTGCACGATTCGGTGAAGATTCTTGATGATGGCCGCACACCAGCTGGAGGAGCAGGGCGGCGGCCCTTCCGGGGCGCTCATCGCGGCGGGTGATGAGCTGAGGCTGGTAGGACCAGCGGTTTCCGTCCGGGAGGTCGAGTACGACGAGCGAGCCGTCGGCGAGCGATGCGGCGGCGAGGTGGAGGGGCAACCAGCCGTACCCGACGCCCGACCGCAGCGCGGCGAGCTTGGAGTGAAAGTCGGAGAAGCGCACCACGTGGCGGGTGCCCAAGAAGGAGCGTCGCGGGCTCCGGGCGAAGGCCGGTGACGAGTCCTTGACGACGAGGTCTACGTGTTCGGACAGGGCTTCCCGGGTCAGGGCGCGGCGTCCGCCGAGCGGATGGTACGGGGCGGCGACGAGCACCATCGGAAGCGGCGCGAGCGGGACCCCCTTGAGCCGACCTCCGTCTTCGAGGCCAAGCGCGATCATCACATCTGCATGATCCTCGTCAAAGCGGCTGATCACGCCATCCTGGTACTCGACGTCGATACGGAGCTGCGTCGGGATGCTGCGGGCGCCGAACTCGGCGAGCGCGTGGAGCAGCGGCGCCATGGGCCAGGCGCCGTCGACCACTACATGCAGCTCGGGCTCCCAGCCTTCGGCGAGCACGGTCGCGAGCTGGTCGAGCTGGCGCGCGCGGCCGAGCAGATCACGGGCCTCGTCGAGGAGCCGACGCCCCGCCGGGGTCAGCACGGCGCGGTGCCCTGAGCGGTCGAAGATCACAACGCCGACCGCCTCCTCGAGCGCCTGCACGGTGTAGCTCACCGCCGAGGGCACCCGGTGGAGCGTGCGCGCGGCCCCGGCGAAGGAGCCGGATTTCTCGATGGTGTCGAGCACCACGAGCTGGTCGAGGGTGAAGCGAAGCATCGTCAGGCCGGGCAGGTGGGACGTCGTTATCGCCGCCAGCCGCCTCACACCCTCTCAGTGACGCGTTTCCCAGTCGGCGATCGCGCGCGAGATCTGGGAGACGCCCGTGAGACTCTCGTCCATCGAGATCACCCGCATGTCGGGAGAGAGGAGCACGATGCTGGGTATGTAGCCGTCGATGTCCCACTCCATGGTGGCGTTGGACATTCCGCTGGTCTGCGGGCCCACGACCGGGATCCCCTGCAGGTCAAATGCCTCCTCCTACTCATCGAGGTCCTCCTCGCTGGGCGTCGAGCCGCGTAGGTTCTGCGTCAACATCTCGAAGAAGGTGAAGTTGCCGATATCGGCGACGAGCGCGGCCTGCTCGTCGGGCAGGTCCTCGGCGAGATCCTGGCAAGGCGCGCACCAGAAGGCGCCCACCGAGACCAGCACATAATTGCCGCAGAAGTTGTAGATCGAGACGTCCTGGCCATAGGCGTCCATGCCCTTCCAGTTCGAGACGGTGTCGCCCTCCCGGTAGGCGTCCCACTCGTAACGTTCGCCTTGGTAGGTGAAGCTGGCGGTGTCCGTCGGCCCGGCGTCACTGGCCGGCAATTCGGGACAGGCGCCCACCACGTAATCCCCCTCTGCCAGCACCACCGAGTACTCGAAGTTGGGGTTGGTGCCGTCGGTCACCTCGTCGCCATCGTCTACGCCATCGCGGTCGGTGTCCGCTTTGTCGGGGTCGGTGCCGATCTCCGCTTCTTCCGTGTTGCTCAGGCCGTCGCCGTCGTCGTCGTCGGCGCTTGGGTCGTCGGGGGTGTCTTCGTCGTTATCGACGTCCTCGTCGTCATCGCTCTCATCGGCGCTCTCGTCGTCCTCTTCGTCGTCGTCGTCCTCATCGTCATCCGCGCCCCGACCGCAGGCGAGGGAAAAACCGAGGATGAGGGAGAGGGCGAAGAAGGACAAACGGCGCATGAGGCTCCCGGGCGATCCTCACGATATCGCAACCGGCGGCACCCCCGGGTGAAAAGCGTGTAAGCGCCCGCGCCGGTGCCGATGACCGAGGAGGAAGCGGCATGGTTGGGCGTGCCCCTCCGCTTCGCTCCGGGTCGGGCTCCTGTGGGGTCGCGCTCCGCGCTCCGACCTCGCTCTGCTCGGCCCGCCGCTGCCGCGGCGCCCGCCGGATCCCTCACGCAACTACCCCCCCGAGACCTCACCCGAGGCCCGCCCCTACGTGCTACGGGCCGGGAACACGCCGAGGCGACCATGCCGAGCCCCAACGACGAGCTCCTCAAACACACGGCCAACCGGATGGCCGACCTGGGCGCCGATGTCGCCCAGAACGTCGCCAGCCGCCGGATCCGCTCGGAGATCAAGAAGTACCTCCCGCATTTCTTGTGGCCGCTCATCCCGGGCGAAGGCGGCTCGGTGCAACACCGGGTGGAGCACATGGCCCAGAAGAAGGCCACCAACATGCTGATGGGCGCCGGGTGCTCGGTGCTCTTTTTCCTCCTCTTCGGGGTGGCGATCTGCGGGGTGGCTGGCGTCGTCGGCGCGGCGCTGTGGCAGTCTGGGGCGTTCTGAGGGTGGTGGGCCGTCTCAGAGAAGCGGCGCTGCCATCAGCCCGCACGCGTCTCCCCCCAACCCGTGTAACGTTCGCCCCCTCTCCCGCGTGGAGGAGTGCGCGGGATCCTCCCCGCCGGAGCTTCTATGACCACTCCTCACCCGACCGCGCCCCCTGCCCCACGCCACATCGTCGTCGTCGGCGCCGGCATCGCCGGGCTTGTCTGCGCCCAACGCCTACAACGTGCCGGCGCGCGCGTCACCGTGCTCGACCGGGCCACCCCCGGCGGCCGCGCGCTCACCCAGGAACAACACGGCTTCTCCATCAATCTCGGGCCCCATGCGCTCTACCGCGGCGGCCACGCCTTCCGGGTGCTGCGGAGCCTCGGCATCGCGCCCGACGGCACCGTCGCCACCGGCGGTGACGGGGAGCGACTCGGCCGCCGGTCGCCCTTGCCCGACGGCCTCGGTACCTGGCTTCACACCGAGCTTTTGCCCGGATCCAGCCGCTACCTCATGGCGCCGGCCGTCCGCGCCATCCTGTTTCCGCCGCCCGGCACCCTCGCCGACGCGATCGCCAGCTTCTCCGCCCCGCTTCGGGAGCTCACCGAGGCGCTCGTCCGGGTGTCCACATACAGCGCCGACCCCACCCGCATGGACGCCAAGGTCGCTTTCGATCAGGTCAAGCTCGCGATCACCGGCGGCGTGCTCTACCTGCACGGCGGCTGGCAGAGCCTGGTGACACCGCTCCAGGCCGGGCTCACGATTCAGCGCCAGGCGGTGACCGCGGTGCGCCCCGGGCGGGTGTCCACCGCCGACGGAGAGATAGAGGCCGACGACGTGGTGCTCGCGGTACCACCCGCGACTGAACGCAGCTTGACCGGGCAGGATCCGGGAGAGACGGCCGAGGCGGCAGTGGCGACCCTCTGCCTTGGCCTCAGCCGGCTGCCCGTGCCGGAGGTGCCCTTTGTCCTGGGCGTCGATCGCCCGCTCTACCTGTCGGTCCACTCCGGGTGGGCCCGGTTGGCGCCGGTAGGCGGGGCGCTGGTCCACGTGGCCCGATACCTCCGCGAAGGGGAGCAGGGTCACGCCGAGGAGCTCGAGACCTGGCTCGACGGGCACCAGCCGGGCTGGCGGGATCTGGTGGTGTTCCGCCGGTACTTGCCGAGGATCCGTGTGGCGGGGCACCCAGCGCCGGGCAAGGCGCGGCCGGGCATCGTAGTGGCGCCCGGCCTCTGGCGCTGCGGGGACTCCGTAGGGGACCAGGGCCTGCTCGCCGACGCCGCCTTCGCTTCGGGCGACGCGGTTGCCGACGGAATCCTGGCGCAGCGCCAACCCCCGCGCGCATCCCCGAACCGCCCCTCACGCCCGCGGCCCGGCCGATCCTACCCCCATTTCTATGACTTCTATCCATACTTTCGCGGATGCCGCGCGCGAGCGTGTGCTCCCGACCTCTCGAAAGGGAGTAGATTCCCAAGTTCGGAGGTCTGAGTGGCACATCTCCTCTTTTTCCGTGGGCAGCCCGGCCCGATTCAAGAAGCGCTCTTTCAAGGAAAGCTTCGGGAGACGCGCACGCGGATCGGGCGCGCGGATGACTGTGACATTGTGTTGCCTGACACCGAGGTGAGCCGCTCCCACTGTGTGATTGACCGTACCGAAGACGGCTGGGAGCTCATCGACCGCTCCAGCAACGGCACCTGGCTCAACCAGACCAAGGTCATCCGCGCCAAGCTGAAGCACGGCGACTGGCTCAAGCTCGGGAACTTCGCCGCGGTTTTTGAGCACCAACCCAACGTGCACGCCGCCCCTACCGAAGACTCCCAGCCCGAGGTGCGTCACGAGCAGATCCTCGAAGCGGGCGCCGTGTTGGAGGTGCGGACCGCACGCCTGATCATCCTGTCAGGCCCCGGCGCCGGCAACAAGCTGGCCCTGCGTGGCTCGAAGATCAGCGTTGGCGGCGCGGGAAGTCGGGTGACTCTGCCCGACACTGCCCTGGCCCGCGACCACGTCCGGGTGCGGCTCGTCGCCGGCCGTACCATGGTCGAACCCGGTAACGGCGCGGCATTTATCGGAGCCGAGCGGGTCCGCGACATCACCCCGGTGGTCGCGGGCGAAGAGGTGCGGATCGGCGCGACCACGTTTACCATCGACTGGCAGTCCGACCAGGAGGAGCCTGTCTCCGACCGCTTCGGCGAGATGGTCGGAACATCCGAGAGTATTCGCCGCGTCTTCGGCATGCTACGCCGGGTGGCCGCCCACCACGCCCCCGTGCTGGTCCTGGGAGAGTCGGGCACCGGCAAGGAGCTCGCCGCCCGCGCGATCCATGACTCCAGCCCTCGCTCGGGCCGGCCGTTTGTGCCGCTCAACTGCGGCGCGATCAGCGCCAGCTTGTTCGAGTCCGAGCTGTTCGGGCACGAGAAGGGCTCCTTCACCGGCGCCAGCGATCGCAAAGACGGCGCCTTCCACCGGGCCGAAGGCGGCACCCTCTTCCTCGACGAGGTGGGCGAGCTGCCCGAAGACTCCCAAGCCAAGCTGCTGCGCGCGCTCGAGACCGGCGAGGTGCGCCGGGTAGGCGGCGCCGACATCGGCTACCCGGATGTCCGGGTCGTCGCGGCCACCAACCGCGACCTCGCCGAGATGGTCAAGGTCAAGACCTTTCGGTCCGACCTTTACTTTCGCCTCGCGGTGCTCTCCATCCAGATCCCACCGCTCCGCGAGCGACCCGAAGATATCGCCGTCATCGCCGAGGTCATCGCGCGCCGGGTCCACCCTTCCATCACCCTGACCCGCGGCGCGATCGAGGCGATCACCCAGTACTCCTGGCCGGGCAACGCCCGCGAGGTGCGGAACGTCATCACCCGCGCCTACGTCATGCACGGCTCCACGATCGACTCCGATCACCTCGTCTTCCAGGATCTCCCTCGCCCGCCATCGAACAACGCCGGCACCCACACGCTCGAGGAGGCCGAAAAGCAGATCGTGCAGGACGCGCTGAGGCGCGCAAACGGCAACCGTACGGCCGCGGCGCGCGCGCTCGGTTTACCCCGCACCACCCTGCTCTACAAGATGAGCAAGTGGAACCTGGGAGATGCCTGAGCCGGCCCGAGGCCGCCCGTGGCGCGGCGCCTGGGAATCGGTCAGCGGCGAGGGCGCGCAGCGGTCAACAAGCGTTGGCTCGAGCCGCGCAAGGCGGAGGCGATGTGTCCCTGCTCGGCGAGCGAGATCCAGGCTTCACCCGATATGATCAGATGATCCAACAGATCGACCGAGACCACCGCCGCCGCCGCCGCGAGCCGCTCGGTCGCGTAGATATCCTCCTCCGACGCCTCCAACGAGCCGCTCGGGTGGTTGTGTGCCACGACCACCGCGTGGGCCCGCGCGCCGATCGCCAGCGACAGGATCTGCCGCGTGTCGATGATCGTCGCGGTGTCGGTGCCGCGCGTCAGGCGCCGATAACAGATCGGGCGACGCCGGACGTCGAGGCACAAGACATGAAGCTCCTCATCGGCGAGCCCATCCAGGCCGGCCACGAACCAGGCCGCCGCGTCCCCTGCGCACCGGATCGGATCGGCCTCCGGCGCTTTGTGAGCCGCACGTACCCCCGCCGCGAGCGCCGCGTGCAGCCGGAGCGCCAGCGCCGGGCTCAGCCCGGGTACCTCGGCGAGCCGCGGCACCGGCATGTGACGGAGGTTGAACAGCGAGCCGGCCGCCTCGAGCAGGTCCAACGCCAGGGCACGTGCGCTGCGCCCCCGGCGAGGGCCCAGGATCAGGGCAAGCAATTCTGCGTCGTTACAGCTCTCTGGGCCAAGCAGGTGATAACGTTCGTCGGTGTGCATCGGGGCTCCGCGCGGACAACAAGCAAGTCCCGGGCCAGAGCAGAACTCGCGAACAACCTGGGTCGCCTGCCGTTGAACCCGTCGAACCGACGGTCAGCTGACGGCCGGCTGACGGCCGGCTGCGTATGAGGGCGGGACTGCTCCTGTTGGCGGCCCTGTGCCTGCTCCAGGCGCCCTGGCTGGCGCGACCCGTACACTACGACGAGGCCAATTTCTTGACCCTCGCTCGCGGCGCGGCCGCCGATCCCTGGCGCCCCCACGACGTCCGGATCAACTGGCAGGGCACGGAAGAGCGCGCATTTGACGTCCTCTCCAACCCGCCGGGCATCGCCTGGTGGCTGGCGCCGGTCCGGAAGCTGTCGGCGCTGGCCCAGCGCCTCTGGATGTTGTGCTGGCTCCCGCTCATGGTCTGGGGCGCGCTCGGCCTCAGTCGCCAGCTTGGACGGGGCCTCCCGGGCGCCGCCCTCCTGCTCGTCTCGCCGATCGTCTTCTTGTCCATCCCGGCGCTCCTGCCCGACGCGCCGCTCTACGCCTTGACCCTCGCGGGATTTGCCGGCTTCCTGAGCCGGAGCGAGTCGCACCGTGTGGCGTGGCCCTTCGCGCTGATGTTGGGGTGCGCCGCCCTGTTTCGCTACAGCGCCGTCGTGCTGCCGCTCGTGCTCGGCCTCTGGTTGTGGTCTCGCGGCCGGAGCCCGCTCGGCGCCCTGTGGGGCTGGGTGCCGGTCGGTCTGCTCGCGCTCCACGACCTCCACGCTTACGGTGAGGTCCACCTGCTGGCGATGGGGAGCTTCCAGGCGGTGTCGACCAGCGCCGCCGACCTGGGCCACAAAGCCGCCGCGTCGTTGGCGATGTTGGGCGGCGCGGCGGCGCTCCCGCTGATGGGCTGGGGCCGGGCTCAGCTGGTCGGTGCTGGGCTGGGCGGGCTCGCCGGCGCGGCGTGGGGGCCGCTCGGGGCGCTGTTCGCCGCGCTCGGCGGCGCTGCCCTCCTCACCCGGCTCTGGCCGCCCCGCGGCGAGGACAAAGCCTCCTTCTCCGAGCTCTGGCTCGGGGCCTGGGCGTTCGGCGGCGCCCTGTTCCTGCTCACGTTACGTTTCTCGGCCACCCGCTACTGGCTGCCCTTCCTCCCGCCGATCCTGCTGGCGTTCCCCCCGGGGAGACGCCCCTGGTTGGCGCCCGGCCTTCACCTCGCCCTGGGCCTCGCCCTGGCCGCCGATGAGCTCCAGAGCGCCCGCGCCCAAGAGAAGCTCGCCGACACCGTCGCGGCCCTCGGTGTCGGCGGCTTCACCGGCCACTGGGGCTGGCAGTGGGCGATGGAGGAGCGCGGCTGGCGCGCCCTCGACGAGGGCACCACCGTGCCGACCGGGGCGCTGGTGGCGATACCGACCGAAGCCTGGCCGCAGCCGGTGATCGCCCGGTGTGAGCGGGTGCTGTGGAGCGGCGGTTGGTCCTCTTCGCTCGGGTGGATGCCCCGCGGTTACAGCCGGGAGGGGGAGGCCAACCTTCACGCCAACTGGATCTCCGGAGATCCGCCGACTCGGACCATCCTCCCCTGGACCTTCGCCTCCGACCCTTATGAGCAGGTCAAGGTGTGCGCCGAGTGAGCGCCTCCGGGAAGGTGTAAGCCACCTTTCCCGCGCCCGCTCACGGACAAGGACGGTTCGCTGCGCCCGGGCTCCCCCGGTCGGTGCTTCCCCAGACGGACTGGGCGTCACACCAGGACCCCGGCTCATCGTTGCTGCTGCTGTCCAACCGGCTGGGGTCAAGCTGCCAGGCCACCCCGCTGCTGTTCCCGGTACCGCCACCCCACTCCGCGCTCTGGTCCACCACCGCGCCGGTGCTCGGGTTGACCACCGCGACCGTCCCCTGGCCGTCGTTGACCAGCGCCACCGAGCCACCGTACCAGGCGCCGGGGACCATGTCGGGGTAAGCCCAGCTCACAGCGTCGGATTTGCCGATCACCGCGTAGCCCCGCGCGGCGATCACCACGGAGGCGTCTACCAGTCCCTCCCTCGCCGAGGCGTCACGCACGGTGAGGCCGATCAGGTCCACCGATTGGCCCGAGGCGTTGTAGACCTCGACCCACTCACAATAGTTGTCGTCACACGCCGCGGGGTTGGTCATCACCTCGGAGATCACCAGATCGCCGGGTTGCAGGTCTTCGGCGCACAAGGTGCCATTACAGCGCGACGACGTGCCAAGCACGAGATCTTCGGTGTAACGCGGCTCGATCTTGAAGCCCGAGGCGTAATTGAGCACGCCGGTCAACGACTCCAAGCTGAGCCCGTCGCGGAGCCCGGCAGGCGCGTAGAACAGATCGTCGACGACGACGCCATCGTCGATGAGCCACTCGCCGTTCCCCGCGTTCGCATCAGCGACCACCACGTCGCGCACCTGGAGCAGGGTCGCCTCGAAGGGCTCCCCCGCCCCCGGATCAGCGAGCACGCTGGCCTCGACCACCACCGGATCCGGCAGCGCCACCCCCCGGCGGCCGATCGACATGTCCGGCGGGCGCGAGACCTTGATCTCGGTCAACGTACCGGCCCCCGACGTGTATTCTTCGTAGATGCCCTTGACCTCGACCTCGTCGCCCTCGAGCAGGTCGGGCGCCGGGATCCCATCGAGGTACACCCACACGCCGCCGTTTCGCCCTCCCGCAGCATCCAGGAGGAAAAAGCCCGTGGCGGTCGCGGAACCGACCATGAGCCCCGTGACCTTCACCCGGGTGCCGACGCTGTGGGTCTCCCGCTGCACTTCGGGGATGGTGGTGGCGACCGCGTCAGTGTCAGCGTCGGTGTCGGTGTCGGTGTCAGTGTCGGTGTCGCTGTCCTCCTCGTCGTCCTCGTCCTCTTCGTCCTCTTCGTCCTAGTCGAGGGTGCTCAGGCAGGACGGGCCGGCGAGGAACATGAGCGAGATAATGAACAGCGAGCGGCGAACGGACATGATCCAACCAGGGGTTGCCAGAATGCCACCCATCCGGTCCGCCAGCAAGCCCGCTCAGCTCCCCCCGACGTAGGATTCGAGGGTCTCGAACATGGTGTACATCGACGCGATGGTCTGGTCGTAGAGGAACTCGTCGTCCCCCACGACCGCCTGTACCATGGTCCACGTAGCGGTGAACCAGATCATCGAGCCCCCGTCCGGCACCCAGAGATCGAGGGTGAAGCCGCCGAGCACGCCGTTCTCGCCGCTCTCGTCCCACCCGGCTTCCGGGATCCAGCTCCGAGACACCAGGATCTCCCCCGAGCTACCGCCCACCCACCGGAAATCTTCGTACATCACGTAAGGGATCTCGATCCACAGGGTCTGCTTGACCACATCGCTGACCGTAGCGAGCTCCCCGCCCGCGAGGAAATCGGCCTCGGTGCCCGAGAGGATGCGGCGGTCCCACTTGGAATAGCCCGAGGGATCCACAAAGGTCTGGTCAGGGATCGCGACGGTGTCGACGTAGCCGCTCATGCCCCCCGCGAGCCGCGCCTGCGCCGCGCCCGCCAACATCGCCGGAAGACTCAGATCTTCCGGGTGATCGAGCTCGTCAATGTCGTCCTCCGTCAGCGGGGACAGCATGTAGCTCTCTACGCCGTCATCGACGTGGGCGAGCGCCCAATCCCCGAGCTCCGCAGCGGCGGCATCACCGCCCTCGGTCGCAAAATCAACGAGAAGGGACACCACCAATTGTTCCATGGTGGCCGGCGCCTTCACCGGCTCCTCTTTACACGCGAGCAGCATCCACACGAGCACGACGACCTTCCTCTTCGGATTGTACCCGAAAAGCGAGACCCGGCCAGGGCTCGTGCGCGCCTTCGTATTAAACACCCCTCCATGCTGCTCCTCTGCCTGTTCACCTGTGCGCCGCGGCACCCGGCCCCCGAGACCCTCCCGCCGCCCGAAACCGAGCTGCCCGCCGATCCCGCGCTCCGCTCCGGCGTCCTACCCAACGGGCTCCGCTGGTATGTCACCACCAATCGCCAGCCGCTTGCCCGCGCCGAGCTGCGCCTGGTGGTCGGCGTAGGCTCCGCTCAGGAAGACGACGACCAGCGGGGCCTCGCCCACGTGCTGGAGCACATGGCGTTCAATGGGACCCAACACTATCCCGGCAACAGCCTGATCAGCTACTTCGAGTCGATCGGCATGGCGTTCGGCGCCCATGTCAACGCCTCCACCAGCTTCAACGAGACGATCTACAAGCTCACCGTCCCCACCGACAAGCCGGAGCTGCTCGACCAGGGCCTGGTGGTCCTGCGCGACCAGGCAGGCGGGATGTTGTTGGAGTCAGCGGAGATCGAGAAGGAGCGCGGCGTGGTGATCGAGGAGTGGCGCACCCGGCAGGGCGCGAGCAACCGCGTGTTCGACCAGACCTTCCCGTTGTTGTACGCTGGCTCTCGTTATCCGGAACGCCTGCCAATCGGCACCGAGGACAGCCTCAAGGCCTTCACGCCCGAGGCCGTCAAGCGCTTCTACACCGATTGGTACCGGCCGGAGCTGATGGCGGTGATCGCCGTCGGCGACTTCGATCCGGCACAGGTAGAGGCGCAGATCCAGGCACAGTTCTCGACCCTCGTCTCGGCCCAACCGGGGCGCGAGCGGGTCAGCTACCCGATGCCCGCGGTCGCCGAGCCGCGGGTCAAGGTCGTGACCGACCCCGAGCTCACGTCGGTCCAGCTCTCGCTGGTGTGCCAGTCCGACGAACCCCAAGGGACTACCTGGGGAAGCGTCTCAGAGGGACTCAAGCGCCTGCTCCTGATCGTGGCCGTCAACGAGCGCCTCGCCGACCGCACCCGGAGCGACCGACCCTGGCACAGCGCCTCCGTCGGTTGGTCACGGTTCACCTCCACGGAGGTGAGTGACCAGCTCTCCGCCACCCTCGATCCAACCCGGATCTCGGTGGGCATCGACGCCGCGCTCGACGAGATCAACCGGGCGAAGAAGTATGGCGTCACCGAGCCCGAGCTCGCTCGCGCCCGCGCGACCCTCTCGGCCAACCTGGAGTCACTCTACCAGGGCCGTGACACCACCGACTCGAACACCAGGGTCGCCGAACTTCAACGCGCGTTTCTCTTTGGTGAGAGTGTCTCGGGCATCGAGAACGACTACCGGATCAGCAGCGCCCTGCTCCAACAGATCTCCCAGGACGACGTCAACACTTTTGCCCGCACGTGGATGGATGGCAGCGAGATGATGACGCTGACCCTCCCCGAGAAGCCAGGGTTGATCCCACCGACCGAGGGCCAGCTCCGTGAGACCTGGGCCGCGGCCCGCCTCCGAGAGGTCGCGCCGCCCCAAGCCGACGCGGTGGACGCGCCGCTGCTCGAGACGCTGCCCCGCCCCGGAAAGATCGCGGAGCGGAGCGAGATCCCGCCACTCGGGGTGACCCGCTGGGTGCTCAAGAACGGCGTAGAGCTCTGGATCAAGCCCACCGATTTTGAAGCCGACCAGGTGTTGTTGAGCGCGAAGAGCCGCGGCGGCAGCTCCCTGGCCAGCGACGAGGACTACTTCTCGGCTTCGGTCGCGGCGACCCTGTCGGGCGCCTCCGGCATGGGCTCCTTTGACGCCCGCTCGTTACAGAAGAAGCTCGCTGGACGTGGGGTGTCGCTCACGACCGGCGTCGGGGCGCTGTCCGAGTCCCTCTCGACGCGCTCCACCGTGCGCGACCTCGAGGTGATGTTCCAGCTCGTCTATCTCCAGCTCACCGCGCCGCGCTTCGACCCCGCGGAGCTCGATCGTTACGTCACCAAACGTAAGATCGAGCTCCAGAATCGGCTGGCCTCGCCCGCGGCGGTGTTCAGCGACGCGCGCGAGCGGGTGCTCTGGGGTGGCCACCTGCGGCACCGCCCGTGGACCCCCGACGACCTCGACCGTATCCAGATTGAGCGGAGCGCCGCGTTCTTCCGAGATCGTTTCTCCGACGCCGACGATCTCCGTTTTGTCATCGTCGGAGCGGTGGACCTCGCGGCCCTGGAGCCGCTGGTGACCCGTTACCTCGGCAGCCTCCCGACCCAACCTGGCATCGAGCTGTCCAAAGACGACGGCGCCCGTCGCGCGGGCGGCGTGCTGACCGAGACGGTGCGCGCCGGCTCTGAGCCCAAAGCTATCGTGGACCAGAGCTACTACGGCGAGTTTGACGGTGGCTGGCTCGCGCGGAACCGCCTGTCGGCGCTCGAGGAGGTGCTGAAGGTCCGGCTCCGCGAGGTCTTACGCGAAGATCTCGGCGGGGTCTACGGGGTCTCGGTGTCGTCGAGCTCGACCTGGGCTCCGGTCAAGACCTACGAGCTGCGTATCCAGTTCTCCTGCGATCCCGGCCGAGAAGTCGAGCTGAGCGCGGCGGCCGCCGCGGTGGTGCAGACGCTTCGCGACAGCCCCCCTACCCAGAAGGAGGTGGAGAACATCCAGGAGATGAACCGGCGCGAGCGTGAGGTCGATCTCCGGAGCAACAGCTTCTGGCGCGACACCCTGATCGGCACCTGGGAGCGCGGTGAGGACCCGCTGGAGGTCCTCAACTATGACGCACGAAACAACAGTCTGAGCCCGACCGTGCTCCACGAGGCGGCGCAACGTTACCTGCGCGCCGACCAGCACCTCAAGCTCGTGCTCCTGCCCGCCGCGCCCTGAGCGCAGCACGACCGTGAGCCTGGCACGCGGGGACAGCTCCCCGCGCCGCGACTCCCCGCTCAGCCGCCCTTGAGCTCGGCGCCGTCGACGTCCAGCTCCACCATCGGGAAGCCGAGGCCCGCCAGCGGTTCCCGGATCTTCGTGAGATCACCAACGATCACCCAGACCATCGGCCGCAGCGCGCCGTCCTGGGTCATCCTCCGGCTCCAACTGTCGTTCGCGGCGGGCGGGTCGACCGCCGCCACGTTGGCCGCATAGGTCGAGACCCAGTCGGAAGGCAGGTTGTACCGGCTGATGTTTTCGAGTTGGCGAAGCAGGTACTCGGGGCTCTCGAAGCGGAGCGGCCGCGCCGACACGATAGCGCTCGTCGCGTCCGCGACCTCCGTCGCGTCAAAAGCCCGCCCGGTGCTCGGCCCGTTGAGCTCGTACAACAGCTCCTTCATCGCGGCTGCGGTGACGTCGGTCTTGACCGAGGTGGACACCGAGAGCCGGGCGCCGCGCCGGTCGAAGGCCACCGACGAGCGTGCGCCATAGGTGTACCCGTTCTTTTCGCGGAGGTTGAGGTTGATCCGCGAGGCGAACTGCCCGCCCATCACGTGGTTGGCGACCACGAGCGGGAAGTAGTCGGCGTCGGTCGGCGCCGCGACGTAGACCTCGGCCTGGATCACCGACTGGGCGGCGCCCGCTTTGTGGGCCACGAACAGGGTGTTCTGCGTGACTGGCGGCACCGCGCCCAGCGGCTCAACCGCGCCCGCCGCGCCCTTCCAGCCGCCAAAGCGGCGCTCCAGCTCGGGCAACACCTGAGCGAGGGTCGTATCACCCCCCACCAGCAGGGTAGCGCGGGCGGGGCCCAGCTCCTTGTCGTACCAACCGCGCATCGCCGCGGGATCGATAGCCTTGACGCTGGCCTCCGTGAGCTGGCGACCCCGGTAGCTCTGCCCGTGGACCCGCTGCTCCAAGAGCCGCGCCGCGATGAGGCTCGGGTCGGAACGATCCGTCTGGAGGCTGGCGAGGTACTGTTTCTGGAGGATCTCCCACTCCGAGGCGGGAAAGCCCGGCTTGAGCACGACGTCTGCCATCAGATCCAGCGTGGCCCCCAGGTTGCGGCTCAAGCTCCGGATCCCCACCGAGGCGCCGTCCGACCCGACGCTGCTCGACAGGTTGCTGCCCAGGGCCTTGAGCGCGCCGGAGAGACCCGCCGCGTCATAGGCCCCGGCGCCTTCGTTCAGCATATCGAGGGTGATCATCGCGAGGCCCTCCTTCCCGACGGGATCCTGGTCGGGGCTCGCCGAAATAGACAGGGTCACCCACACAAACGGGATCTCGTGGGACTCCACCACCACCACGCGGATCCCGTTGGACAAGGCGCCTTCGGCTACCGCAGGCAGGACAAAGGGGCGCGGCTCGGTCGGCGGCGGCGGCTGGCTACGATCCGCGGCAAAACCCGGCATCGTGGCCCACATCACGCCGAGACCCAGGAGCATCCCGGCGACGCTGAGGCGCCTCATTGGGCACCCGCCTTCGCCGGCACGATCTCGAGCACGACCCGGGGTCGACCCAGGTACTTTTTGAAGGCCGCTCTTACGTTACCCGGGCTCGCGAGCTGGTAGCGGGCGAGATCCGCCTCGAGGTAGCCCGGATCTCCGGTGAGGAAGTTGTAGTTGTTCAAGAGGTTGGCCTTCCCCGCGATGGTCGCGATGTTGTCGAAAAACGCCACCTCGAAGCTCGTACGTGCAACGGCGAGCTCCGCGGCGGTGGCCGGGTTCTTGCGCATGTCGGCGAGCACATCGTCGATCGCCGTCACCAGCTCAGCCGCGGTGTGGCCCGGCTGCGCGGTGGACTCGATGATGAACATGCTCTGGAGGTAGGACGAGGTCTGATACGCCTCGACGTCCTGGGCGATCTGCAGCTCGCGCACCAGCCGGCGGTAGAGGCGGCTGTCTTTACCGTCCGACAGCACCCGACTGATGAGGTCGAGCTCGGCGTCACCTGGCCGGAGCACCGCCGGCGTGTGCCACGCGATCCACACCTTCTCAAACGGTACGTCCGACTCTTTACGGACCATCACGTCTTTCTTCAGCTTCGCGACCTTGAACTCCTGCTTGGGCGGCGCCGGGCCCCGCGGCAGGTCCCCGAACCATTCCTTCACCAACGGGCGCACCACCCGCGGCTCGAAGTCGCCCGAGACCACCAACGATGCGTTGTTGGGCAGGTACCAGGTCTGGAAAAACGCCTTCACATCCTCGAGCGTGGCAGCCTCGATGTCTTGGTGCCGCCCGATCGTGGCGGTGTGGTAGGGATGCCCGTCAGGGTAGACCGACTCGAGCAGCCAGGGCCACGCCATGCCATAGGGACGGTTTTCATAACTTTGGCGGCGCTCATTACGCACAACGTCCTTCTGGTTGAGGAGCTTGGTCTCGTCGAGCGCCGGGAGCAGGAAGCCCATCCGGTCGCTCTCCATGAACAGCGCGAGCGGGAGCTGGTGGCTCGGGATGCCCTCGAAGTAGTTGGTACGATCGATGTTGGTGGTGCCGTTGATCTGCGCGCCGATCTTCTGCAGCGGAGCGAAGTACTCACCCGGCGCGTTCGCGCTGCCTTGGAACATCAGGTGTTCGAACAGGTGCGCAAAACCGGTGCGCCCGGCCACCTCGTTCCGCGAGCCCACGTGGTACCACACGTTGACCTGCACAAAGGGGATCGAGCTGTCGGGCGCGAGGATCACATCCAGCCCGTTTTCCAGCTCAAACTTCTCGAAAGGAATGGAAGGCGCCGCGAGGGCGCTCTGGAGCAGAAACCACATCCCGCGGCCCTAACCGCTCCGCCCGGGCAAGGCCGTCCTCCCCCCGCTACTCGCCTGCGTTCACGCCTTACGGCGTCCCTTCAGGAGGAGCGACCGGCATCTCGCCGGCGCGGATCCGCTCACGCACCGTCGTCACCAGCGTCGCGCGCTCGGTGTCCGACAGGCTGCCGTCACCATCCGTGTCAAACTCCGCGGCGAGCGGGCTCGGAGGCGGCTCGCCCCCTGCTCCGGGCCCCCCTCGACGAGCCGCATCGCCAGCGCCCTCCTCGCCTTCCGCTGCCCCGCCGCCTGCCCCCTCGCAGCGTTCCTCCAGCTCGGCCTGGGCTTCGGGTCGGCGCGCCTCGAGGGTCTGATGGGCGGTCTCCGCCTCGGTGTCCGACAAGGCGCCGTCGCCGTCGAGGTCAAACTCGGCGATCACGCGGGCCTGCATCACCTCACAACGTACGGTGAAGTCGTCGAGCAGCACCGCGCGCTCCGGATCGTCCAACTCACCCGAGCTGTCGGTGTCATAGACAAGGTGGAGGACGTCCAACATCATCATCTGGTGACGATTCACCGGCCAGTCGGCCCGGGCATCGTCGGACTCGCCCTTGCCGAGCGCGCCCGAACGATCCTCGTCGTACATGGCAAACAGCTCGTCGAAGGCGCCCGGCGCGTCGCAGGTGCGCTCGAAGGGCAGGTGGTCGTCCGGCGCCGCCTCGCTCCGTGAAATGCTATCTTCTTCGCCGCTTATCGAGGCGAGCATCAGGGTCTCGACCGCGCTGGCCTCTTCACCGGAGCTGCACGCCGCGAGCGCGGCAAAAACGAGGGCAGAGGACACGGACACACGCGACATAGGGCCTCCAGGAGCCGGTTTGTGGGATCAAGACCACGGCGGGCACCGTGGGTGTCACGGAGCAGCCTCGCTTCGTGTCACACCTGTCAGAACGGGCCACGACGACGGACCTGGAGCGGACGCCTAAGAATTTCCGAAACGACGCTCAGCCTGGGGGAGCTCCGCGACGGCGCTCCGGCGCCCGGGTCACTCGCGGCAGGGCTGGGGGAACGCCCGCGCCCACTGGCGGCGGTCGTGCGACGGCAGGATCACTACGTCGGGCTCGGCGCGGTAAAGCTGGTATAACCACTGGATCTGGCGGTCGGTTGCCGACTGGTCCGAGTCGAAGGTGCCCGCGATGACGCCCTTGGGCTCGCGCTGTTCGAAGCCCTCCCGCACCCACACCGTGTCGCCCACCAGGAACAGCTTGCCGTCCGAGAGGTGGACCAGCACCCCGACGCTCCCTGGCGTATGTCCTGGCATTCCCACCACCAGCGCGGAGCCGTCGCCAAAGAGGTCCCAGGCCTGGGACCACGGCCCCACCTCGGCGGGCACCAGGGGCATCGGCTGCGCCCGGGCCACGGCGAGCGCGGCGTCTGCCGGCAAGATGCTGCTCCCTTCACCGGCGACCGCGCGCCGGGCCTCTTCGATCTCCGCCTCGGGCATCCACAGCGGCACCCCAGGCAAATCGAGCAGGCCGCCAAGGTGATCGTAGTGCCCATGGGTGGGGAACATGCCCGTCAGCGTCGCGGGTTCTACACCAAGCTTCCGGAGCGCATCGTCCAGTCGGGACACCGACACCCAGTCCTTGGCGGACTTCCTCGCCGCAAATCCCATGAAGCCGGGCACCTCGGCGAGGTGCTCCTCAACCGACTCGGCCAACCCACCATCGACAAGGTAGCTCCCCTTGGGGTGCACCAGCAGGAGCCCGCCCGTGGTGCTCTCGACGTCCTCTCCGAGGGCGCCGTGCGCCACGACCAGCCGCGCGGGGAGCACGCCGGTCGCGGTCTCCACCTGACACACCTTGAGGCTGGACTGCACCACAGGCAGGCGTCCAGGGCTTGGGCCAGGATCAGGGATATGATGCGCGCAGGCGAGGAGGAGGATGACCACGGGAACCCCAGGTGGACAACGTAATAACCCGGCTGCGATCTCGGGGTTGACCGACCGGCCCAGTATGCTCCGCCGGCGCCACCGCGCCCGTACGCATCGGTTCTCCCGCCCAATCTTCGGGTTTGCGGTGGGTGTCTGCCTGATCTTCCTGGCCGAGCTGGGCCTGCGGATCGCGAACACCGCGCCGCTCTACGTGCCTTCCGAGCTCGCCGCGTGGCGCCTCAGCCCTGGGCTTCGTCGGAGCCAACCCGGCGCAATGGGCGGAGAACAGGGGACGGTAGGCACCAATGACGACGGACTCCGCACCACGCTCGGTCGCGCGCGCCGCGACGAGGTCAAGCGGGTGGCCGTCTTGGGGGATTCCCTGGTTTTTGGCTGGGGTGTCGATGATGGAGAGACCCTGGCGGACGGGGTGGCCGCCGGCCTGGGCCCCGGCTGGGAGGTGCTGAACGCGGGGGTGCCGGGCTACAGCACGGTGCAGGCCGCCTGGCTCTTTGAGGAGGTCGTCCAGCACTATCTGCCGGATGACGTCGTGTTGTTCCTGCCGCTTCACGACTACAGCCTCGTCGTTGTCTCCGACCACGAGACGCTCGCGGGCGGCCTCGGCTCCAAGCGCACCGCCGAGGTGTGGTTGGCGCGTCACAGCCGGATCTACGCCGCGCTCTCGGACCTGCTCGTCGCGCCGGCGCCCGCAGCTTTCCAGCTCGAAGCGGCCACTTCCGACGGTCTGACCCGGGTCCCGCGGGTCGATGACACCGAGCGAACCGCTGCCGTCACGCGGCTCCGGGTGGCCACCGCGGCGCTCGGCGCTCGGCTCTGGCTTGGGGTGCTGCCGACGCAGTCCGAGATTGCCTTTGATGTCCCCCCATTTTTCAGGCACCAAAAGTGGCTTGCGGAGCAGCGCCGCACCTGGCCGGATGTGGCGACGGTTGACGTACGACGTTGCTGTCGGGGGCGCGACCTGCTCCTCGATCACGACCTGGGCCACTACGCGCCGAAGGGAAATCAGGAGGTCGGCGCCGCGATCGCAGAGTCGCTCCGGGGCGTGGAGCCGCCCAGACTCTGAACCCCGATGATGGAGCGCCGGCGCGGGAGCCGCGCCCCGGGGCAGGTCGGCGGTCTCGCGGCGCGGTCCGCGAATCGGGACGCCGGAGGTTGGGTTACCCTGTGCCGATGGTGCTCCTCCTCGCGGTGCTCTCGCCCCTGATCGCCTGCCAGCCCCGGCACGTGGTCATCACCACCGACGACAGCCGCAACACCGACGCCGACGCCGACGCCGACGCCGATACCGACGCCGACTCGGACGCGGACGCGGACACCGACACCGACGCCGACGCCGACGCCGACACCGACACCGACCTCCCGATCTCCTCGTACGCTTGCGACGAGCTGCCCGAATTCAACCTCCGCGACCTCACCCTCGAAAACGCCAGGGCCAACCATGGTCTGACCTTCGACGACGCCGGGAGCCTCATCGGATGGGACGGCCGCGCCTCGTTGGTCAAGAGCCGGTACGACGGCACCATGAACCTCTGGGTGCCCGGGATGACCGGAGTGGAACAGATCGACAGGCTGCCGGACGGCACCGCGGTGGTTGTCGATCGTGGCGCGGGCCGAATCGCCCGGGTCACCGACGCGGGCGCCCTGGAGACCCTCGCCAGCGACGTCGGGCGCGTCTACGGTCTCACCACGGGCCCCGACGGCAAACTGTACGTCACCAACGGCAACATCGTCCGGATCGACCCCGCCACCGGCGAGAGCAGCACGCTGGTGGTGCCCAATGGCACCTACTCCTTCCACGCGGTCAATTTCAACCTGGACAGCACCCGGATGTACCTCGGCACCTCCTACGGCGTCGGGGACGTGTACTACGTCGATCTGGACGAGGACCTCAACCCCATCACCGAGCCCCAGATCTACGCGAGCCGGGTTGGCTCAGGCTGGCAAGACGGCATCGAGTTGGACACCTGCGGCAACGTCTACGTCGCGGAGTACTACACGTTCGGGCTCTACCGGATCAGCGCCGGTGATCGCCGGGTGACGCGCCTCACCGAGCCCACCACAACCAACCTATACTACGGTCACGGTCTCGTCTGGGGCTCGGGCATCGACGGATGGCGCGAAGATACGCTCTATCAACCTCAACCGTACAACGACTCGAAGGTGCGGGAGGTGGTGATAGGCGCCCGCTCCGGGGACACGGTACGGACCTGGCGCGGGGTCCCCGCACCGTGGTGAGACCTCTCGTTGAACCAAAGTGATCGGGGAGAACCGAAGGCCATGTTGCGCGTGATCCTGCTGCTCTCCCTCGGTAGCTGCGCGCTGTTCGGCGGCGGCAAAGCCGACGACGACGACGACGATGACGATGACGACGACGAGTCTGGCGGAGACGGCAACACCACCGCGCTCCTCGTGGTCACCGACAACAGCAGCACGGAGCAGGATCTCGCGCGTACGCTGCTGCTCGCCGACCTGAGCGCGCTGCTCCCAGGGGATTGGCGCTTGGGGTTCACGACGGTGTCGGCCGATCCGGTGGAGGGCGCGACCAGCGGCGTAGATCCCGGTGAAGCGGGCACGTTGATCGGTCCGCCGCTCACGCCCGACACGCCCGATGTCGCGGTCGAGGTCCAGCGCGCGATCGCGTGCGGCGGCATGTGTTGGGACGAAGACAGCCTGGAGCACGATCCCGATTACGTCTGCGACGAGGTGCCGGTGTACGACGGGACGGTTTCGCAGGACTATCTCAACTGTCTCTGTGGCGTCTCGGGATGGCAGGCCTGCGGCGTCGGCAACGAGGAGGGCCTGGAAGCAGTCAAGAACAACCTTTGTTTTGGCGTGGATGCGCCGCCAGAGAGCTGCGCCGGGGAGCTCGCTACCCTGGTGGGTGGGGCCGGCGCACACAGCTTGTTCAGCGGCGCGAGCGCGGTGGCCGTGTGGGTCATCACGACCGAGGGCGACAGCTCGCGCGGGCTCGACAACGGGGACTCCGACCCGGCGGCCTACCTTACAATCTACGAAGAAATCGGCCTGTCCCCAGTCATCTCCGTGCTCGGCCCCAACTATGCCGACGGGGAGATCAGGTGTAACTCGGGTGGGGCCCAACCCTGGGGCATCGACCGTTACCAGAACGTCGTTACCGCGACGGGCGGGCTCTACCTGCCCGTCGAGCAGGAGGTGGGCGACGACTGCGCCATCGTCGATATCGCCACTTCTTTAGAACGTTTCGCGGATCTGTGGTAAGCGGAGCGCGCGGTCAGAAGTCGGGCGCCCGGCCTTCGGCCGTCGGTCCCCTGCGGGCGCGGCCTGGCGGCCTTGGTGCGGCGGCCTCCGCGCGTGACGCTACGCTGCCGGCGATACGGCGGCCGCCGGCCCCGGCCTCGCTTCGCTCGGCCGCCCTCCGGTCACCTGGCGCGCCCTACTCCCAATACATCAGCGTCAACCGCCAGTCATCCTGAGACTCCTCCCGGTTGAACGGACCGATCACCGGGCCGGGGCCCGCCGCCAGGAGCTCCTTGAGCGCGTCTGCCCCGGCGAGCCGAAGCGTCGCCGCGAGCCGCTCTCCGTCCGGGAGCAGCCGATGCCAGGGGCTCGCGCCCATCCGTTGGGCGATACCCGGTTCGTCCCCCGCCAGAAAATCACCGTGCGGCCAGGTCGGCCACAACGGCCCGCGGCTTGACTCCAACACCACGGCGAAGGGGCCCGCGCGCTTGACCTTGACTCCGCGATAACGCCCGTAGATCGCCTTGAGCAGGAGCCCTCCCCCGGTACCCAGGCCGTGGACGAGCGCCAGCGTGCCATCCTCCAGGCTCACCCAGAGCCCTGGACTCAGCTCCACCGCGGCCAGGATCGCCCGCGCCTGCGCCCGGGGCAGCGGCGGCCCCTCCGCCCGCGTGAAGGCCGACACCGCGTCGACCGCTGACCGATCCGCGCGAGTCAGGAGCCGTCCTTCGCTCGTACCGAGGATCTCTCTCTTCCTTCCCCCGAAGTTCACCCGATCGGAGGTCGCCGCGTCCTCCCGCACTCGGCCCAGGGTCCGCCCCGTCACCGCATCGACCAGCTCCACCCCTTCATCCCTTCGTTCGGCCATGTTGGCGTGAAGCTCACCCCGCCGCCAGGGCCCCTCGGCGTGGTCTCCCCAGGTGTACCGCGCCGGCCCCCCTCCGAGCCAGCCGCGCGCCTTGAGCCCCTCCAAGAGGCCGCTGAGGCGGGCCTCATCCCACACACCCGGAAAACGCCGGACCAACGCCGCGGATGTCACACCAAAGCGCCGTTCGGCCTCACGCTCTCCCAGCACGGAGAACACCTGCTGCACCAGCACTCCGTCGTGGAACACATGTGGTTCTTCGAGCCATACACCGGATTTGATCGCCTCGAGGAGCACCTGGAGCCGGAGCGCCGACGCGGGCTCCGCCACCCACGTGAGCACCTGCGCTACGCCGCTCCGCCGGCCCGCCCGACCCGCACGCTGTAGCAGCGCGCTCACGGACGGGGGGCAGCTCAACAGCACCACGAGGTCGACGTCGCCGATGTCGATACCCACTTCCAGGGTGGACGTGGCGCAACAGGCGGCCACCTTGGCGTCCAGGAAGCGCCGCTCCGCCACCTGCCTCGTCTGACGCTCCAGACTGCCGTGGTGCACCAGCACCGCGTCGCCGAACGGCGGCTGGCCGATCAAACCCGCCGCCACCTCTTCGGTGCGCGCGCGGCTGTCCGCAAACAGCAGCACCTTCCGGAAACCGCTCTCCGACACCAGCTTGTGGAGGGTCTGACGGAGGGGCTCGATCGACACGAGGCCCATCGCGTCGCCCGTCAACACCCGCATTCGCCGCCCCAGCGCCCTTCGCGCCCCCTCCGTACGCGCCGGCAGGCCGTCCGCTGGCGCATCACCACGGACGATCCGGGCGCCCTCACCCAGGAAACGCCGCGCCAGACCTTCGGGATCCGCTACCGTCGCGCTCGTGGCCACCCGCTGCGGTGCCGGAAGGCCCGCGTGAAGGAGCCGCGATTGGAGCCGCATCAAGAGGAGCCGGAGCTGGTCGCCCCGCGCGGTGCCGTCCACCACCTGCAGCTCCTCCAGCCAGACCGCCGCGACCCGTAAAAACTTTTCCGGAACCCTGGAGAACCTGCCGTCAAACCCCTCCGGCGTGACCACCGTGAGCGGCTGCAGGCTCCCCCCGTCGTGGGCGTCGCCGGTCCAGCGGCCAATTCGCAGCTCCATGGTCGAGAGCCTCGCCTCCAACCGACGAAAAAGGTCGTTGGCCAGCGCCCTCGTGGGGCTCACGATCAACACCACCGGCTGGTCAGCCCCCCGGAGCGGCTCCCACCACCGCTCCAACAGCGGCGCGAGCGCGGCCTCGGTCTTCCCCGACGCGGTCGGCGCCATCAAGAGCGCGCTGTGACCCTCGCGGATCACCGGCACCGCCTGCTCCTGGATCGGCGTTGGCCGCCCGTGGCGCGCCAGAAGCGCGTCAAAGCTGTGCGGGAGCTGCTCCCGCAGACCGGGAACTCGGGGAGACCCGTCGGTGCCCAGCGATCGCGGCCCGTCGCGCACCGGCGACCTCAGCGCCCCGCCAGCGCTGCCGCCGCAAGCTCGGGTGAACGCCGATAAAGGTCCCAGTACGTGAGCACCATCCGCGCGGCCTGCCGGGTGCTCTGCACCGCGCCCGATTCCAGCGCCTCGTTCAGCCCGTCCCGTATCGCCCGGCGCGAGGGCAGGGTCGGCGACAGCGTAGGATACACCTGCT
Organism: Deltaproteobacteria bacterium; assembly: GCA_947486185.1. Lineage (GTDB taxonomy): Bacteria > Myxococcota_A > UBA796 > UBA796 > SXON01 > CANKTH01. The sequence goes on along the minus strand of CANKTH010000004.1, from coordinate 11,275 downwards.
GAACCAGGTCAAGCACCCGATCTGAGAGCAGGCTCAGGGTGCGGGGCGACAGAGGATCCAACGGGAGCAGCAGCCGATGGTCGGCCACCAGCCCACCGAGCACGGCCGAGAGCTCGGGGTTGGGGGTGAAGGTAGCCAGCACAATCAGCGGCTGATCAGCCTCAAACCGTGGATTGACCCCACGGTGGACCGCATGCCCGCCCCGGTAGATGCTGTCGGGTCGGAACGCCAGCTCCGCGTCGTCCAGCGTCGCGACCGCGAGGTAACGAAGCACATTTTCGGCCATCTCGCGCGACTGGCCCACCATCCGATCAAGGTATTCGGCCTCGTCGAGCAGCACGACGAGCCCGCGGTAGCCCGCGTCACGCGACCACGCCGCCACCGCACCCAAGAGTGAGGCCATGATCTGCCCAAAGGTGCGGTAGTCGGGCAGGGCGAGGAGGCTCGGACCGGTCCAGCCCCCTCGTAAAAACCGACGGTTGAGGCTGTCCAGCTCCGCATGGCCAGCGCCCTCCACCCACTCGATCGCCGTCGCCGCCGTCTCGGCATCCTGGGACGCCGCCCACAAGGCGGGCGACAACCATCGGTGAAAGCGTTCACCGTCGGGCTCCCGGTGCCGGACGCTCTCCGCCAGCGTCTCCATCAGCGGGCGGAGCCCGAGCCCCGAAGAGCCCGGCCAACGAAGATGAGCCATCAATGCCGCGTAGATCCGTAGAGGATGCGAAGGAGGCACCTCCACCGGATCGAAGGTGGCGCGCGCCACCGCAAATCCCGCGGCCAGGGCGTGGGCTTCGACGAGCTCCAGCAAATGCGACTTACCACTGCCAAATTCCCCCGACACCAACCGCATGCCCCGCCCGGCGGCGAGCAGGCGCTGGAGGGAGGCCAGCTCACCCGCTCGCCCGACCGTCAATGCGTCGAGCCCGGTGGGCGGCACCACCCCGAGGCGCAGGGCCTCAAGCGCCTGCCGCACCGGGGCGGCGTCGGCGGTACGGCTGCGCGTAGGCACCGTCAGGGCGAAGGCCGGGTTGGGCGACGCCGGCTCCGCAGCGGCATCGGCTGTCGAAAGCAACCGTACCGAGAGCGTCTTGACGATTTGGAGCGCCTTGGGCGCCTTGTCGAAGGCGACGAGCAGGGCCCGGCCGCCGTCGCGGAGCTGCCGCACCACCCCCGGGCCCCAGGTCGGATCTTCAACACGATCTCCGGGCTTCATCAGAAGTCGTCCCCGCCAGGCAGCTCCGCCACCGGCACGCGCGGAGTGAACGCGATGATATCGGCGTAGGCAATGGCATTTTCGGCGTGAATCTGCTGCTGGAGGAGATCCACCGCCGCTTTGACGTAGGCGCGGCGATGGGCCACCTCGAACGAACGCTCCAACACATGTTCGGCCAGCCGCCGCAGGTTCTGCTCCTGGAGCCGCGGGTCCAGCGAAACGCCGCGGGCCACCTCCACGAGCAGGAGGATACGCAAGCCGATCTGCACGAGCAGATCTTCAGGGTCGAGGTCGAGATTCTCCAGATCGATGATCGCGGCCTGGGGACTCCGGCGCGACAGGGTCGCCGGCCCCTCCAAGCGCTGTTGTAACGCCGGGTATTCGGTCACGACCTCGCGCATGAACTCCGGGGGCACCGCATAGAGGCACACGAGGCCCGGCAGGTGCTCCTGGCCACAATGATCGATCAACTGACGGAGATTGTCCGCGATCGCCCGTTTACGACGCGACGACACCGAGAGCGTTCGGTCCGCCTCGTCAAAAGCTAACAACAGCCCGGGCACGCCGATACCCTGAAGCAGCTGACAGAGCGAGCGCAACATCCGAAATGCGTTGGACCGTTCGAGGTTCTCCCGGATGCCCAGCGGCCGGATCTCCTCGGCGCGCAGCGTCTCGCCCCGGAGCCAGGCGCCGGCGATGTCCTCTTTCCCCGGGTCGTCGTCTACGATCGCCCGCGCGAAGGCCACCACCGCGGCCCGGCAGGCGGGCGCGTCCACCGGGATGCGCCGGAGCTGGTCCACCCAGGCGACCCGTGCGGCATGATCGAGGCCTTCGAGGCGCTCTTCGACAAAGACCCGGAGCGCGATCTCAATGCCGCGCGCCGGCGGCACGTCGGGATCGAGAGGCGGGGCGGCGATCTCGCGCGCGACCGCCTGGTAGATCCGCACCGGGTCGTCGAAGGGGGTCTCTTCGGGGGAGAGGCTGACGATCGCGGCGGCGAGCGAACGGGCGAAGGCTGCCTGACGCGCACAGAGCAAGAAATGGGTCTTTCCGCCGCCATAATAGGCTTGAACCAGCTTGAAGGTCGAGCCCCGGCGGGTCGCGGAGATCGGCTCCAGGTACTCGCTGTCGAGCACCCCGAGCAGGCTCTCGTTGCCGACATTGAGGTGCTCCACCCCGACCTCGGGAGGTTGGCCCGACTCGCCGATCCGCGCCAGGATGCGGCCCGCGAGGGCTGGGGTCAGTGGTCGCTTGTTCATGAACTTCCTTCCATCTTTTCGGCAGCTGGCGCCTCGTTGTCTTGGGCGTCTGTCCCCTCAGCGTGGGACTCCGACGGGGCGTCGGGGCCCTCCGCGCCCGGGCGCTCCTGGCGTACGAACTTCAGCGTGAGGTGATACTGACCGTTACCCTCGGCGTCTTCGAGCCACCAGACACGACGTTTGTCCTTGGTGGACGCGCCGGTCGCCGCGCCGATCACCAGGCGCCAGCCGCGATCAAAGAGGCGGCGATCCCGTCGAAGTCGGTACAGATCCCAGGCAAATCGCGCCCGGTTGTGCTCCGTCCGTCGCGGACGTAGCAGCTCGAGCATAGAGAAGACCGCGTTGATCTCCACCCAATCGGGGCGCTGCTCACGCTCTTCTTCGACGAGGCTGTGGCGCCACGCCCGCCAGAGCAGGTGGTGGAACGCTTCAGGATCCCAGCGCTCCTCGCCCTCGAGCCGGTGTACCACCCGCCGCCAGCCATCGAGGATCGCCTCGGCCTCAGCCGGCACCGTCTCCAATCGTTCGCCCGAGAAAAGCAGGTCTGCATACGACTTGTCCTTGTCGAGCCGCACCGCGAGCGGGGCGAGGCGCAGCATGATGAGCGGCTCGCGCGCGACCACCCGGAAGCCGACCCCCTGCCGGGTACAGGCGTCCTTCAACGCGCGGGAGAGGCCCTCTCTCCGGCTCACCCGCTCGTCGTCGACTACGCCCGCGAGCTCCTCCAGGAGCACCTGCGCTGCGGGTCCAGTCGGCAGCGCGAGCAGGGCTTGATCCAGCTGGCGCGCGACTTTCCCCGGATCCCCGTCCCGCAGGGACTTGATCACGCCCTCAAGCAGGCCAAGCTCCTGTTTTCGGGCCTGCACCGCCTCGATCAAGCGGGCTTGCACCAGCGCCATCCGGCCCGGGGCCGTCGCCCCGGGGCCCCCCAAAGGCTCGGCGGCGCCGGAGCTAGCGGGATCGCCCGTGTCGGCCTCCGGGCCCGTGCCTGCCTCCGCGGCCAAAGCGGGCGCCCCTTCCGATGGGGCCTCCGCGGGGCGTGGGGAGAAGAGCTTTCCCGGTACCGGCTTGTTCGTATCCTCTCTCATTCGGTCCCTCAGATCCATGCCTCGGACAGCACCCGGCCCGCGAACGGGTGTGCGGTCCATTTCGCGACGAAGCGTGTGCGGCGCTCCGTCGTACCTTCGTAGTCACTCAGCTGGCGTAGACGTGACGCGATGCTCGAGGCCACCTCGATCTCGTGCGGGCGCGGGCGCCCCGCCAGGAAACTGAGCTGAAACGCCTCCTCCAACCGCGAATACGCCACCTCGCGGCACGCGTCGGGATCGTGGCCGCCCGAGAGGTTGGCGTAGGTCAGGAGGAGCCGCGGGCTCAGCCAGGTCGACCCGCCCGGCAAGAGCAGCTCGCCGCCCGAGAGCCGCGCGGCGGCGTAGACCGCCACGTCGACCTGTCCGAGCGCGGTCTTGGGGCGCCGCGCGAGCAGGACCTCTTCGTCGGCGGCGAACCACTCCGACAGCGCGAGTCGATACCGGCGAAAACAGTCGCGAAAGGCCTCGATCTGTCCGAGTTCGTCGGCCAGCTCAACCAGCTCGTCGGGCCGGAGCCCCTCCGGCCAGGGGTTGAGGAACTGCGCCAGGGCGGGCCATTCCCCCGCACGAAGCAGGCAACGCGCGAGCGGGGGCCGCGCCGCCGGCACCTGGGCGGCGTCGAGGGCGGCGAGCCGGGCCCGGTCGTCCCCGGCCTGGTCCACGAGGAGCGCGCCTACCTCGGGAAACTCTAAAGCGACGCCGATATGCTGGGCAGGCGGGCAGAGCGCCAGCAGCCACGCGGCCTCATGGCCGTTGAGCCCGCGCTGCCTGCCCCTCGCCCGCAACGCCGCCGGGAGCGCCTCGCGGAGCCGCGGGGGCACGCCCGCGAGGCGTGGCGAAAACATCGCGACCGGCAGCCCGGCGAACGCAGCGACCGCGCCGCCGACGTCGGCGTGGGCAAGGCAGGCCCAGGCCCAGACCCCGCAGAGTGACCCGGAGACCTGATCTCGAAGCCGGTCGTCGACCTCGACCAGCGCCTGGCCCGCCTGTTTCACGAGCTGTTCGAAGCGCCAGGGACGAAGCACCTTCGCGTGGGTGCCGGTGAGCGCTATCAAGGCCACCGAGGCCGCGACGATCTCCGAGGCCAACCTCCCGACGCTCGCCGGCTCGGCGCGTCGCTCCACGAGGTTCACCCAGGTGGCCACCTGACGCTCCAGCTCAGCCTGCGCCGAGGCCACCGCAGGCTCCTGGACCGCCAGGAAGCGGGCACCATCCAGCTCCCACACATGCTCGTTCGCCCCGATCACGAGCCTGGGCACGTCAGCGTTCCAGCGCTCGGTGTCGCCGAGCCACGCCAGGTACCGACGCAGGCCCTCCCCGTCCACCAGCGGCCCGAGCCGATGCTCCAGGCGCTGTCTGAGCTCCTCCTCGGAGATCCCGATCAACGCGATCGGAACCGCCATCACCGCCGGGTAACCCTCAATGAGGCGGCCCACGCGCGCGACCCAACATTCGCCCCGACCGTGGCCCTTGTACCCGTCCGGCACCACCACGCGCTGTTCTTCCCCGGTGATCAGGTTGCGGAGCATCGGTACAAACCCCCGTCGGTCGGTCAGCACCCAGAGGCCGACCGGCGCGGCGAGGCAGCGGCGTATGACGGAGGTGGGAAGGCGAAGCGCCAGCCGCAAGCTCTCTTCTTCCGCCACCCAAGCCGCCTGCGGCAACGCCGCGAGGCGGTCCAGCTCTTCGAATCCCGGCGGCACCCCTCCCGAGCAGGGCGTCCGCCACGCCGCCGCCCAGCCAGGGTCCTCCGCCCGCGAGTAGATCGCCTCGAACACCGCGAGGATCGCCCGGGGAAAGGCGTAGGATCGATGAAGCGGCGCGAGGCTCTCCACCGTCTGCGCCACCACCCGCCTGAGCTCACGCTGTGTAGCCAACGACTCTCCGGAGCGCAAAGTGCGGCACGCTCGGCCGACGGCTATCGCGCCCGGTTCGACCTGGGAAGACCCTGCCCGCCTGCGGAGGAGGCGGACACTCAGCGCGCACCCGGGCCGCTTCGCCGAGCCGGCACGTCGGCGACCCGTTCGGTGTTGGCGCTGTTGAGCAACTCGTGCGCCTCCGCGATACATCGCGGCCACCATCGGTGGGATCATGGACTGGCGTTCGCGGCTCTGGGTTTTGTTCGCGCTCTCTTGCGCCCCGGACGATCCCGTCCACCAGGGTGGCCTGTTCGACGATGCGTGGCGTCGTGAGGTCGGGGCGCGGATGGCCGACGACGCCCTCAGCTTCACCTTCGAGGACCTCGGTTATTCCGCGCGAGCCGGCGGACTCGACGCCTCGTTCGACCTCGAGGGCGCCGAGCTGTTGGCCGGGCTGCGCGTGACGACGGCCCGATGGGGCCGGGCAGGCCGGGCGGAGCGGATCGACGCCGAAGCACCACGCCTCGGCGCCTGTGTAGCCGGGCGCACGGCCCCCGATGGAGCGTGTATCCAGCGCCTCGAATGGTCGGCGCCGGACCTCACGATCTGGTGGGCCGCCACTCCCGACGGGCTGCAGCAAGGCTGGAGTGTCCCCCTCGCGCCGCCGGGCAGCGGCGCGCTGGTGGTGGAGGTCGCGGTCGATGGCGCCACGGTTCGTGTCGTGGAGCACGAGCTCTGGTTGGAGGCGGAGGGTGGTGAGGCCATCCAGGTGGCCGGGCTCGTCGCGTGGGACGCGGCCGGCCGCAGCCTCGCAGCAGAATTTCGCCCCCTTACCGGCGGATTTCAGGTCGTGGTCGACGACGACGGCGCGGTGTACCCCGTCGAGATCGATCCCGTCTACAGCAGCGCCACCGCCGCGCTCATCGGCACCGCCGACGAGGGGTTCGGCAACTCGGTCGCCGCGGCGGGCGACGTCGACGCGGATGGCTACGACGACGTCGTCGTCGGCGCCTCCGAGTACTCCGGCCAGACCGGGCGGGTCTACGTGTACCACGGCACCGCTGCGGGCCTTGAGACCACCGCGCTCGCCACGCTGACCGGTCCCCGCCGCACGAGCCGCTTCGGCATCTCCGCGCGCGGCGCCGGGGACGTCAACAACGACGGCTACGACGACGTCATCGTGGGCGCCTGGGGGGTCAACAGCCTCGCGGGGGAAGCGACGGTCTACCACGGCAGCGCGAGCGGCCTCGCCACCACGGCTGCGACGACGATCGCCGGCGCCGCCGCCGCCGACTACCTGGGCTACGCGGTAGCCAGCGCAGGGGACGTCAACGGTGACGGCTACGATGACGTGATCGTCGGAGCCTCGGGCGTCAGCAGCGGCCTCGGGCTCGCCTACCTGCACCGGGGCTCCGCCTCCGGGGTGTCGGCCACCGCCTCGACGACGTTGACCGGCCTCGAAGCCGCGGAACGTTTCGGATTCGACGTCGCTGGCGCGGGGGACGTCAACGGCGATGGTTACGATGACGTCGTCGTCGGCGCCTACCAGTACGGCAGCCGGGCCGGCCGTGTCCTCGTCTACCACGGCGCCGCGGGCGGCCTGTCGTCGAGCGCCGCCTCCACGTTCAGCGGAGCGAGCAACGAGCTCCTCGGCTGGTCCGTGGCCGGGGTCGGGGACGTCAACAGTGACGGCTACGACGACGTGATCGCCGGAGCCCCCCTGGCGGGCTCCTCCGCGGGCAGCGTCTACCTCTGCCTCGGGAGCCGGAGCGGAATCACCACCTGCACGAACCCTTGGATCGGGGAGAATGCCGGGGATGAGCTTGGAGAATCCGTGGGCGGCGCAGGAGATGTCAACGGGGACGGTCATGCGGACGTGCTCGTCGGCGCGCCCTCCTGGGGCGGAGGCGCAGGCCGGGCGGAGCTCTACGAAGGCGGGTCGACGATGCCCCCGACCCTGACGTTACGATTTGAGGGCGTAGCGAGCGACGACGGGCTCGGGAGCAGCGTCGCCGGGGCGGGAGACCTCAACGCCGACGGCTACGACGACGTGCTCATCGGCGGAGAGTCTTACGCGGGAGGCGACGGAAGGGTCCAGGTCCACCTGGGTTATATCGACGCAGATGGCGACGGTTACGCCGCGGTGGACGACTGCGACGACCAGAACGCCGACGCCCACCCCGGCGCCGCCGAGGTCTGCGACCCCGATGACGTCGATGAAGACTGCAACGGCGACGCCGACGACGACGACAGCTCGACCTCCGGATTGTTGAGCTTCTACACGGACTCCGACGGCGACGGTTACGGCACCGGCAGCGCGACCCGCGGATGTGACGCCGTGAGCGGCCAGGCCGACAACGACGACGACTGTGACGACACCGACAGCGCCATCCACCCGGGCGCCACCGAGGTCTGCGACCCGGCCGCCACCGACGAGGACTGTGACAGCGTTGCCGACGACGACGACGACTCGGTCAGCGGCCAGTCCACCTGGTACCTCGACGCGGACGGCGACGGCTACGGCGGGAGCACCCAGGAGCCCGCGTGTATACAACCCGCGAGCACCACCACCACCGCCGACGACTGCGACGACACCGACGCGGCGATCTCGCCGAGCGCCGCCGAGGCGTGCGATGGCGCGGACACCGACGAGAACTGCGACGGCGTCGCCGACGACACCACCGCCACGGGCCTGCTCAACTTCTACATCGACGCTGACGGAGACGGCTATGGCAGCGCCACGCCGGTGCTCGCTTGCGATCTACCCGAGGGCGCCGCGATCAGCGCCGACGACTGCGACGACAGCACCGCCGAGCGCCACCCGGGGGCGACCGAGCTGTGCGACGACGCGGACCTGGACGAAGACTGCGACGGCGCCGCGGAGAACGCCGATCCCGACAGCACCAACCTCCAGAGCTACTGGGTGGACGCCGACCTCGACGGGATCGGCGGCAGCACCCCGGTCTCCGCGTGCGACCTCGCCGACGGGATCGCCGACCGCAACGACGATTGCGACGACAGTCACCCGGGCACCTACCCGGGGGGAACCGAGGTGTGCGACGAGGCCGAGGCCGACGAAGATTGCGACGGCCTCATCGACGATCTCGACGACTCCGCCACGGGTCAGACCTCCTGGTATCCGGACCTCGACGGCGACGGCTACGGCGGCGAAGGCGGCGCCACCACCGCGTGTGACGCCCCCGCTGGAACCGGGCCCGGCGCCGAGGACTGCGACGACGGCGACCCAGCCCTCCATCCCGGCGCGGATGAGGCCGATTGTACCGATCCCGTTGACTACAACTGCGACGGGGTCGTCGCGTTCTCGGACACGGACGCCGACGGTTATGCCGCCTGCGAAGACTGTAATGACAACAATGTCACCGTGCGTCCCGGCGGGACCGAGACGTGTAACGGCGACGACGACGACTGCGACGGGACCGTCGACGAAGATGGCGAGGGTTCCCGACTCTGGTACGCCGACGCCGATGGCGACGGCTGGACCGACAACGACAGCACCGTCACCACCTGCAACCCGCCCGAGGGCTACGGCGAGTCCACCGCCCACGACTGTAACGACGCCGACCCGCTCATCAACCCGGCGGCGGCCGAGGTGACCGGCGACAACACCGACCAGAACTGCGACGGCGAAGACGCGCAGCTTGGCCAGCCGGTGACCGAGAAGGCCAACGTGGACACCTGCGGCTGTGACAGCGGGGCGGGGCCCTCGGCGGTCCTCGGCCTGTTGGGTCTACTGGGGCTCCGGCGTCGGCGCGACCCCTGATTCAGGGGCTCAAACCCACACGTTTACCGAGGTCGGAGCGGAACACGCCGCTCGGATCCACCCGGGCCTTGATCGCCAACCACGCGTCGAGCCGCGGGTACATCCGGCGAAAGGTCTCGGCCTCCACGAAAGCGTCTTTCCCGAGATAGATCCTGCCACCCGCGTCGAGCACCAAGCCATCCAGGCGCTTGAGCAGCGCCGGTGTGCCGCTTCGGATGGGGAAGTCGATCGCCAGTGTATAGCCCTCTTTGGGAAAAGACAGGTGCCCCTTCCCCTCTTTCCCGAAACGTTTGAGGACGTTGAGGAAGGGCAGCTCGCCCGCCTGCAGGATCACATCGAGGATCCGGGTCATCTGTCGGAGTCCGTCCTCAAAGGGGATCACGAATTGGTACTGCGTGAAGCCCCGCCGACCATAACCACGGTTCCAATGCCCGATCATGTCGAGGGGATAGAAGAAACCCTCGTAGTGCCCCGGGCCCCCCGCTCGGCGGAGGATGGTCTGGATCATCCAGTTTCCAACCCGCATCGTCGCGCGGTTCAGGATCCACTCCGGCAAATCGAAAGGCACCACCAGACGAGGGGGCCCGGAGATCTTGAGGGGGTCCTTGCCCGCCGGCAGGTCGGCGCGCGACAGCGGATCACCCACCGATACCACGCCGCGACCGAGCGCCGCGCCCGTCGCAAAGACGTCCAGGGTCGCCACCGAGTAGGGATAAGCCCGGTCCTGCTCTTCCAACACCCGGAGCATCTCTTCCAGGTTGGCGACGGGGAACGCGGATTGGCGAAACCAGGTGGTCTCGATCTTTCGGAGCTGGAGCGTAGCGGTCAGGACCACGCCAAGGAGCCCCATGCCGCCGAAGGTGGCCCAGAAGAGCTCGGCGTCGTCTTCAGGGCTCAGCGGCACCACCTCTCCGCTGGCGAGCAGGAGGGTCATCGCACGGACCGAGGCGCTGAAGCAGCCCTGCGAGTGGTGCGCCTTGCCATGTACGTCGTTGGCAATACAGCCGCCCACGGTGACAAACTTGGTGCCCGGGGTCACCATCGGGAACCAGCCTCGCGGGCCGAAATCTCGGATGATGCCACTCAGGCTGACACCCGCCTCACAGCAGAGGAGGCCGCGCTCCTCGTCGAAGCTCAGGTAACGGTTGAGCCCCACGAGCTCCAGCACCCGCCCGCCGGCGAGCACCGCGCAGTCGCCATAGCTCCGGCCGAGCCCGCGGGGCGCTACGCCAGCAGGGAGCAGCGCCTTCGAAACATCTTCCTGGCGTTGAGGGCTGATAAGATCACACCGCACCCTCCGGTTGGCACCCCAGCCGGCGAGCTCGGCGGATCGGACGGGGGCCAGGGAGGTCGGGGCGGGCGGCGGCACAGCGGCGCCACCTTATCCCAGATCAGCCCTGGGGCGCTTCGCGGAGCTGAGGGTAGCGCTGGCGCGCTGCGGCTCCCGGCGCGCAATCGAAGTGCCACCACTCATGATCCAAGGGATAAAAGCCTGCTCTCACCATCATCTCACGCAGGATCAGGCGATTGGCCACCTGTGCGGGCGAGAGCACGCCCGAGAGCAACAGCTTTCGTTCCGCCCGCGGCTCGGCGGCCTCCCCGAAAAAGTCGAAGGGCGTGCCCATGTCGAGCGGTCCGGCGGCGTCCGCGAGCGTCAGGTCCACCGCGCAGCCCAGGTTATGTACCGAGCCAACCGCCGGATCGGCCACGTAGCCCTGCTGGGGCGTCCCTTTGACCACGGCCCACATCTGGACCTGCACCGCGAGCGGGCGGGCGCAGTCGTAGGCGAGGAGCCGAAGGCCATGGCGAGTCTTCGCCAGGTTTTCCGCAGCGTTTTTGAGCATCAGCGCCGCGTCGGTCTGAAGCCAGCAGCGCTCGAGCTCGCCGTAGACGTCGCGCCCCAGAAAATTGTCGGCCGTAGAATAAGCTAAACAGAATCGCATCACAGCGCATGGATCCTTGACGCGTCAACGCCCGCTGATACATCATGGCGCGGCGTGAGGTGTGCAGTGGCGAGGAGTCGCAATGGCGAAGCGGTGCCTCCGGAGCTCCGGTCGGACGAGGCCATGAGGTCG
>CANKTH010000003.1 GCA_947486185.1 Deltaproteobacteria bacterium | reverse complement strand
GACCTCATGGCCTCGTCCGACCGGAGCTCCGGAGGCACCGCTTCGCCATTGCGACTCCTCGCCACTGCACACCTCACGCCGCGCCATGATGTATCAGCGGGCGTTGACGCGTCAAGGATCCATGCGCTGTGATGCGATTCTGTTTAGCGTCGCTCCAGAATGAGGAACGGCGACTCTTCCTGAATCGCCGCTTCACGCACGGAAAGACCTGGGCAATGACACAGTCAAAACCATGATTTTCCGCCGGTCGGTCGTCAAAGCACTCCGGTCCGGGCCGGGTTGGCATACACTCCCCCGAGCGGATGGAACCATGAACGGTCTGGCTTCGAGCTCTTCTCCCCTGCTCCTCCTTGCTCTGTTGGGCGCCTGCGCCGACGAGAAGCCCCCGGCCGCCGTTCCGCCGCCGCCGTATGGCATCATCTCCAAGCAGGACGACCAGCTCTATGCCGGGGTCGCGCGGGTCGATCTCACCCCCACCAACTTCGAGACCTTCACCGATCTGGACAATGACGCCGAGTTTGACGGGTGCATGACCGATCCCGACGCGACACGGGTCGATTGTGAAGAGCCTTTCAACGACCTCAACGGTGACGGTCGGTTCGACGGCGTGTGGATCGCCGGGTACCAGTCCAACCGCGCCGCCACCGGTGTCCACGACCCGATCACCGCCACTGCCGTGGTGCTCTCACTCAACGGCGAGTACGTGACGCTGGTGGGCTTCGACGCCCTGGGTATCTTGGAAAACCGGATCCGAGATCTCAGAGATATGTTGGAAGCTGACGGCTATGACCGAAACCGGATCGTGGTCAGCAGCTCCCACAGTCACTCCGCGCCCGACACCGCGGGCATCTGGGGCCCCGACGCGGCGACCACCGGCACCTATGCTCCATTTGTCGAGAGCATCGCTCCCGGCATCTATGATGCGATCACGGTCGCCGCCGCCGGGATGGTGCCCGTGAGCGCCAGCCAGGGCATCACGGTGATGTCCACCGACCCCACGTTGAACGGCGAGCCGTTTGGTGGGATCAACCCCGATCCGTCCGTTCTCGGCGGGATGAACGACATCCGGGACCCGATCCTGGCGGCGGACGAGGTGTGGGCGTTGGCCCTCGATGGTGCCGACGGCCGGGTCGCTACGGTGGTGTCGGCCTCCGGCCACCCGGAGACCAGCGAGTCCAACCACACCCTGCTGAGCGCCGACTATGTAGGCTACATGCGGGACTATATCGAACGCGCCGATGGCGGGACCACGGTGTTCCTCTCGGGCGCCCTGGGCGGCATGCAGTCGTCAAGCGGCGGCGTGTTGCCGTCGATCGATACGAACGGCGCTCGTGTGCTGGACGGAGCGGGCGCGCCGGTATGGTTGGAAGAAGATGGTTTTGCCTTCGCGGAGACCTGGGGCGTGCTGGTGGCCCAGGCGGCCCAGACGGCGCTCTCCGACTCGACCCCGTGGACTGCTCTGTCGGTCAAGCACCAGGACTTCTTGATCCCCGTAAACAACATCAGCTTCAAGCTGGCTTTTCAGATCGGCATCCTCGACACCCCCGACAGCTACGTGATCCGGGACGAAACGTGTCCGGAGTGGGGGCTCGACAACGACCTCTTCGGCTGTGTGCCCGCCGGTGTGTGGATGGTGCAGCTTGGCCCGTCCACCCTGGCGAGTTTTCCAGGCGAGCTGTTCCCGGAGCTCTTCTACGGGGTGCCCGACGAGCCTGCGATGACCGACGCCAGCCTCCGCCAGGGGGACCGGCGCTGGGTGCAGGACGATCCCGACTGCGCCGCGGTGGACTTCGCCTTGTGTAAAGACGCCGAGGTCGTCGGGGACTGCGACTGCCTACAGGCGCACGCGGCGCCCTACGTCATCAGCGCCACCGAGACGACGCCGATCCGCGACATGCTCCCGGGCACCTTCCACGTTCCTATCGGCATCGCCAACGCCTACTGTGGCTACATCGTGCCAGAGCCCGACTTCAACACCTTTGTCTCGGTGCTGACCGACGACGGCGACCACTACGAAGAGACCAACTCGTGCAGCAAGGACTTTGGCACGCTGGTCCTGGACAACTGGGCGTTGCTGGTGAAGTGAGCGGCAGCGCCAGAGGCGGCGGCAGAGGTGCCGCCTCTGGGGGGGCGGGTGGCAGACTAGCCCTTCGCTGCCTTCGTCTTCTTCTTTTCGGCCTTCTCCTTGGTGGAGAGCTTCGGTTTGTTATCCTTGCCGGTGCCTTGTGTACCTTTGGGCATCAGAACCTCGGTGGGCGGAATCGCCCGATCGACGCGTCAGGCGTCAAGCGTCAGCTTAGCGCGGCCCCTCGGCGGCGACGACCGCCGCGTTCAACCGGCGCCCCCTCGACCGACGAGCGGGGTGCGTTCCAGCGCAGCGATGCCATGCCAGAGCTGCCGCTCCGCGAACATCTCCACGGCGGGCGCCAACAACTTGCCCGCCGCAGCCTCCGCGCGCAGGATCGACACGGCTCGGTCCGGCGCAATGCCGTCGCGGTACGGGCGGTCGAACGCGGTGAGCGCGTCAAAAACATCGGTGATCGCCATGAGTTGGGCGCCCACCGGGATCGTGCGCCCCTCGAGCGCCCGGGGATAACCCGAGCCGTCGAGCCGCTCGTGGTGCGCCCACGCGATGTCCGGCACCTCACGGAGCGCCTTGGTCCACGGGATTCTCGACAAAAAGCGCCACGTACAGGTGACGTGCAGCTCCATCTCCTCTCGCTCGCCGCCGTCCAGGGTGCCCCCGGTCATCGCCAGGCGCGTCAGGGTCAAATCCGCGTTGACCCCCGCACGTTTGAGGCGCTCACCCAGATCGAACAGCCGCTCACGGTCTTCCGGGCCCAGGCGATACCGCGGGTCGGCGAGCCGCCGCACCCAGCGGCGCTCTTCGTCAATCACCTCGCGAAGCTGGCTCGTGTCCTTGGTGTCCCCCAGGCGCGACAGGTGGAGCTGGTGGACGTGCAGCTCCATCTCCAGGAGCTCTGCGGGGTGCACCCGCCGCGCCTTCTGCAGCACCTCTTCGCGGACGCCAACCTTGCCAAAGTCATGCAACAACGACGCATAACGAAGCTCGGTGAGCCGATCCGGCCGCGCGACCCCCTCAAATCCCGGCAGCTCGGCCATCGCCTCGGCCAGCCTCACCGTCAACCGCGCCACCCGCTGGCTGTGGCCCCCCGTAGCCGGGTCGCGGTCCTCGATCGCGGCGACCGATGCTTCGACGAAAGCGTCGAACAGGAGCTGGCTCTCCGCGATGAGCTGATGGTTGTCGAGCGCGACGGAGGCCGACGAGGCGATCGAGCTCGCAAGCCGGAGATCCCGTGCGCCAAAAGGCGAGACCTCTGAAAAATCGGTGAGGGGCACGCCCGCGACCCGCTTGTGGTTGATCAACGCGAGCACGCCGAGCACATCGCCCGACAGGCGTCTGAGGGGCAGCAGCAACATCGAGCGCGTGCGGTAGCCGGTGGCCCGGTCAAATTCCGGGTCAAACCGGTAAGATACGTCATCGGCCAGGTCCCGCACGTCGGCGATGTTGAGGAACTGCCCGGTGGAGGCCACCCAGCCGGCCAGGCTGTTGGGCGACACGCGCAGGTTGGGCCGTTGATTCGGAAGCTCCACGGTGTCGTTCGCCGTCGCCACAAAACGCAGCTCACCGGCGCGGCTCAGGTAGACGCTACCGGCATCGGCGTGGCAGAGGTTCCGCGCATACTCGAGGATCGAGGTGAGCAACCGATCCAGATCGCGCACATCGGACAGCGCCCGGCCCACCTCGTCGAGGCTCG
Source organism: Deltaproteobacteria bacterium (assembly GCA_947486185.1). GTDB lineage: Bacteria > Myxococcota_A > UBA796 > UBA796 > SXON01 > CANKTH01. Next base: position 108,008 of record CANKTH010000003.1, on the reverse strand, counting down.
CGGCCTCGATCTCCACCTCCGCCAGCCTGGCCCGGAGCGTCGCCGCGCGCACATAGCTTCGAAGCACGCGGGGGAGGCGGGACTCGAGCTCCGCGGGGTCCACCACGTCGAAGGCCGTCGGCTCATCCTCTACCCCGACCACGATGGTCTGATCGTCCACCAACGCGCCCGGTGCACACACGCGGTCGACGACGTGCAGGTCCACCGGCTCGCTCACCGCGGCGCAGAGGCGCCGAATCAGCGGAGCGAGAGGAGAGTCAATCGGTTCGAGATACAGGTTCATCGGTCGCTCCGGGCGGGTCGCCCCGCGCCTCCAAGGCTTCGGCTGCCTCGACCAGCGCACGCAGCGCGGCGTCGAGCCTCTCGGCTTCGAACAGGGCCCGGTCGGGGCGCAACCAGCGTACCACCAGCGCCGCATCTTGGAGCACCGCCGCCTCCGGGCCCGCCCCGGCGTCGGCCTCGCAGTCGACCCCGAGGATCAGCGTGTCGCCGACTTCGCCGTCGATCTGGAAGGTAAGCGTACAGATACGCTGGTTGTAAGCACGTACCAGCCGGAGTGGCGTGGCGACGCCGTCCCCGTGGCTCACAAACCCCCGACTCCTCCCGTAAGCCAGCAGCCGCTCGATCGGCTCCGCGCGTCGTGGAAAAACCACGAGGCCAAGCCAGAGAGCGCCCGCGACGAACGCGCCGGCACCGAGCAGGAAGGTCATCGACAGCAGGGAGCACCACCCCCGTCATACCGCGGTGTACGCCAGTTGTCGTGAGCGGTCCACATCGAGGCGGGCCCGCGTGCCCCGAGGCCCGGAGCGGGTTAGTCGCGCGACCCAACCCGCGGGAGGCGGCATGGCCCTGAGCAAACCCGAATGGCTGAAGGTCCGGATGCCGGGAGGGGAGCGATATACAGGGATCAAGGCGAGGGCCCGTGAGTTGAGCCTCCACACCGTGTGCGAGGAGGCGCATTGCCCGAACGTCGGTGAGTGCTGGGGAGCCGGGACCGCGACCTTCATGGTCATGGGCGACATCTGTACGCGAGGCTGCCGTTTTTGCGCCGTGAAGACCCGCCGGGTCGGGAGCCCGCTCGACGCCGAGGAGCCCACCAAGCTCGCTCAGGCGATCGCCGAGATGAAGCTCGATTATGTCGTGATCACCTCCGTGGACCGCGACGATCTGGCCGACCAGGGCGCGGGTCACTTCGCCGCCTGCATCCGCGAAGTTCGGAACTACAACCCCCACACGCTCGTCGAGGTCCTCATCCCCGACTTCTGCGGCGACCTCGACCTGCTCCAGGTGGTGCTCGACGCCCGCCCGGACGTGCTCGCCCACAACGTCGAGACGGTGCACCGCCTCCAAGGCAAGGTGAGGGACCCGCGCGCCAACTGGGCGCAGTCATCCTCGATCCTCGGCGCAGCGTCCCAGCGCGGGCACCTGTGCAAGACCTCGATCCAGGTCGGCCACGGCGAGACCCACGAGGAGGTCGTCGCCACGATGCGTGAGCTTCGTAGCTTGGGGGTGGACTTTCTGACCATCGGCCAGTACCTGCGGCCCGGGCCGCTCTACCTGCCGGTCGAGCGTTATGTGCGGCCCGAAGAATTCAAGGCCTGGGAGCTGCTCGGTTTGGAGATGGGCTTCCGTTTTGTCGCCAGCGGACCCCTGGTGCGCTCGTCCTACCGGGCCGGCGAGTACTTCATCCGGCAGTTGATCGGCACGACCCCAGCGGCGGAGAACCAGGCATGACGACGCAGGCGGAGCTTCTATCGGCGCTTCAGCGCCATCTAGACAGCGACGGGGTGCTGGTCGGCGAGACCGTCGGCCGTCACGGTCCGAACCTTCGGCTCAGGGGCCGCCCCGACCAGCTCATCGGCACACCCCTGTCCGAGTGCGCGTCGGTAGGGCTGGCTTTGGGCCTCGCTGCAGGCGGCGCGCGGGTGGTCGTCGAGCTGATTGACCCAGCCGGGCTTGGGCGGGCGACAGAGGCCCTCGAAGAAGCCGCGCGGCTCGCGGCATTACCCGGCTCAGCGTGGCCTTTGTCGCTGGTGGTCCTGGTGCCGGAAGGCAGCGCGCCGCCTCCCCGTGGCCTTCGTTGCCTCACTACGAGCGTCGCCGCCGAGCTGCCCGCCCTGCTCGACGAGGGGCTTCGGAGTGGGCCGACGGTGATCCAGCTGGTACCGGGGGCGGACGCCGGTGAGGCGTCGGCGGGTGTCGGCCCCGTGAGTCGGGTGGCGGGGGCCGGCGCGGTCCTGGTCGCTTCGGGCGGCGGCGTCGCCCGCGCGCGTGTCGCAGCCGAGGCGCTCCGCGGCCAGGTGGAGCTGATCGAGCTTCGAGAGCTTCCACCAACCTCATCACAGATCGACGAGCTCGGCCGCGCGGTGAGCCGGAGCGGCCGCCTCGTGCTGGTGGGGGACGAAGCGCTCCTATCCCGGCTCGTGGTGGCCGCGTTCCTCTCGCTGGAGAGCCCGCCCGTCGCGCTCACGCAAGAAGCCGACCCGGACGCCCTCATCGCTGCGCTCCGCGGAAGCCTGACGTACTGAAGCTGCCAGCCCTGATCGTCCGCACACCCCCGCTGTGCCCATCGACCCTGCGAATACCGACCCAAACCCCTGGAGATAGCTACTATGTTCGTGTTCGAGCTTCCTGAGATCGGCGAAGGCGTGGTCGAGGGTGAAGTGGTGCGCTGGCTGATCCAGGCCGGGGACAAGGTGGAGCGAGACCAGCCCATCTGCGAGATCATGACCGACAAGGCGACGGTCGAAATCTCCAGCCCCAAAGGGGGTATCGCACGAACCCTCCACGGACGCCCCGGGGACATCATCAAGGTCCATGCCCCGCTCCTGGAGATCGACCTCCAGAACGGCACCGCGGCAGCGACCCCGGTCCCGCCCCCCTCGAAGCCGACGGCGGCCCAGGCCCCGCCACCCGCGAGCGCCCCGCCCGCGGCGAGCGCCCCGGCTACGGTCAGCGCCCCGGCACCGGCGAGCGCCGCTCCGAGCGCGCCGGCCAACGGGGTCCACGAGGCGGTCGCCGCGCGAATGCCGCCTCCGCCCCGTCCTCCCGGAAGCCGCGCCCTCGCTTCGCCCGCGGTACGCCACGAAGCCCGCAAGCAGGGGGTGGACATCGACGTCGTCGCCGGCACGGGCAAGGATGGTCGGGTCACCCGCGCGGACGTCAGCGCCGCCCTCGTGCCCGAAGCCGCGCCGCTGCCGATCGCGCCGCCCGCGCTGCCCGCTCCGGCGCCCAGCACCGGAGACGAGAAGATCCGCATCATCGGCCTTCGTAGGAAGATCGCGGAGAAGATGACCCAGTCCTACCGCACGGTCCCGCACTTCACCTACGTGGATGAGGTCGACGCGACCGCGCTGGTGGCGCTGCGCGAGTCGCTCAACCGGGTCGCCGGGCCGCGCGGGGTGAAGCTCTCGTACCTGCCGTTCATCATGAAGTCCCTGGTTCAGGTGTTCCACGACTTCCCCACGATCAACGCGGTGATGAACGAAGAAGCCTTCGAGCTCACCGTGCGCCGCGAGGTCAACATCGGTATCGCCACCGACTCCGACGCCGGCCTGTACGTACCCGTCGTAAAAAACGTAGAACGGAAGAGTCTTTACGAGATCGCCACGGAGATCGCCGACCTCTCCCAACGTACGCGTGACGGCAAGCTCAAGCTCGACGATCTCACCGGTGGAACCTTTACCATCACCTCGGTCGGCAACATCGGCGGCCGCTTCGCCACCCCGATCATCAATCACCCGGAAGTGGCGATCCTGGGGGTCAACCAGATCCACGAGCGGCCCATGGTCATCGACGGCCAGATCGTGGCTCGGAAGATGTTCTACCTCTCGCCCAGCTTCGACCACCGGATCATCGACGGCGCCGTCGCGGCCCGTTTCGTCAGCGCCCTCAAAGAGCACCTCGAGGCCCCTGAGAGCCTGCTCCTGGATCTCCGGTGAGCGCCGAGGGCGGGCTCTCGCAGGCGGTCCGGAGCCTGCGCGCTTTTTATGCTTCTACCGGAGATGTCGCCGGCGGTCAGGGCCTGGAGTCGCTGATCGCAGGCGCAGCGTTGGGGGTCAGCCGGAGCACCTGGATCCTCCCGGGCCGGCGAGAACGGGCCGTCGCGCTGCTCCGCGGCGCCACCGCCGACCGCCTCGATCTTGCCCGTCCTTACCGGGTTCTTCCCGCATCGGGCGCGCCGGCGCTCCGTGCGTTGGTCGCCGTAGGCCTCGCACGGCGGAACCCGGAGGGCGCCCTGGTATTCCTGGGCATGGGAAGCACAAGCTATGGCAGCTTTGCCGAGGCCTTATCGCTGAGCGTCACCCTGGGAGCGCCGGTACGTTTTGTCGTGAGCTGGTATCGCGGCGCCGGCCCGTTTGTGCCGCCGCTGCCGGTCCCGCCGAGCCGCCTCGCGGAAGCGCTCGGGCTGCGTGCCGTTGTCGTCGATGGGCGCGACGCCGAAGCGGTACGGGCGGCGGTCGCAGCCGGCCCGGGGCTCATCGAGGCGCGCCTCGGCGGCTGAGCAGCTCACCCGACCCTGCCTGACCTGCTCAGCCCATCCAGTCCCACGACGTGTGTTAGCAGGCGGAACATTCAAGGAGCACAGATGTCGACCGGTAGCCCCGAAGAAGAGTATTTCGCCAGGTTGGATCGTGAGAAGAAGGCCGCAATGGCCGCGCAGCTCGATGCGGAGGCCCAGGTGAAGAACCGGGAGGCCCAGAGGGCGCTGCACAAGGGCCATTGCGGGCGATGTGGTGGGAAGCTGGTGCCCCAGAGCTTCCGCGGCGTCGAAATAGACGTTTGTGAAGATTGTAGCTCTGTCCTCCTTGATCCAGGCGAGCTGGAAGCCCTGGCGGGTAAAGACGAGTCCGGCGTCGTCGCCTCGCTCGCCTCGATGTTCTCCTTCGGGAAGAAGAAGTAAGCTTCGATGCAGATCGACGCGGCCTTCGTCGCCGAGCTCGCGGGGCTGGCCAAGCTCTCCGTCCCGGCGGCGGACGCCGAGCGGCTCTCGGGAGAGCTGACGCGTATCCTCGACTATGTCGAGCAGCTGCAGGCCGCGGCCACCGATCCCGCCCCTGCTGCTGGGGCCGTGCGGCGCCGCGACGATGACCCCGAAGCCCCGACCGGCCCAGCGCTGCTCTCCGCGAGCGCGGGCCTGTTTGGCCGGTTCATCCGGGTCCCCGTAGTGATCGGCGAGGAGGCCCCGTGAAGGGCGCTCCGCGCGCGCGGGCGATCGCAGAGGCGGTCGCCGGCGGCGAAGATCCTGGCCGCTACGCGCGTGCGGCCCTGCGTGCGGCCCAAGCCGACACGCTGAACTGTTTCCTACACCTCGACCCCGACGCGGTCGAGGCGCAGATCGCCGGGATCAACCCCCAGGCTCCGCTCGCCGGCGTGCCGGTGGCGCTGAAGGACAACCTCATGGACGCCGGCCAGCCCTGTGGCTGCGCCTCGCGCATCCTCGAGGGCTATCGTGCGAGCTACGACGCGACGGTCGTGGCCCGGCTCCGCGACGCCGGCGCGGTCATCCTCGGGCGCACGAACATGGACGAGTTCGCGATGGGCTCATCCACCGAAAACTCAGCGTACGGCCCCACCCGGAACCCGCACGACCCAACACGAACCCCGGGCGGCTCCTCGGGCGGGAGCGGCGCGGCGGTAGCGGCCGGAATCTGTCCGGTGGCGCTCGGCTCGGAGACCGGCGGCAGCGTCCGGCAGCCCGCGTCTCTGTGCGGTGTAGTTGGCCTCAAACCGACCTATGGGCGTGTGTCACGCCGTGGACTGGTAGCCTTCGCCAGCTCGCTCGACGTGGTCTCCCCTTTTGGCGTGGACGTCCGCGACACCGCGCGGATCATGTCGGTCATCGCCGGCTTTGACCCAGGTGATCCCACCAGCCTGGATGCCCCGGTGGGCAACCTGGAGGCGGCGTGCGACCGGGGGGTCGCGGGCCTGAAGATCGGGATCATCCAGGAATGTACCGGTGAAGGTATCGAGCCTGGCGTGAGCGCCGCGCTGGCCGACGCGGCGCGCGCCTTGACCGACGCGGGCGCCTCTCTGGCCACGGTCTCGCTGCCCTCCTCGCCCTTTGCGCTGGCCGCCTACTGCGTGCTCGCGCCGGCAGAAGCAAGCTCCAACCTGGCTCGTTTTGATGGCATCCGCTACGGTCGCCGCGCCGAGGCGGAGAGCCTCGCCGACCTCTACGTACGCACGCGCAGTGAAGGCTTCGGTCCCGAGGTTCAACGCCGTATCCTTCTCGGGACCTTCGCCCTCTCCGCCGGCTACGCCGACCGCTACTACGCGACGGCCCAGGGTATGGCCGCGCGGATCACCCGAGAGATGACCGCCGCGTTAGGCGAGTTCGATCTGCTTTTTTGCCCAACGAGCCCCACGGTGGCCTTCCCGCTGGGCGCCCGCGCGGCCGACCCGCTGGCGATGTACCTCGCGGACATCTTCACCGTGCCGGCGAGCCTCGCGGGCCTGCCGGCGATCTCGGTGCCGTGTGGCCGCGCTCTGGGTCTGCCGGTAGGGGCTCAGCTCACCGGCCCCAAACTCGGCGAAGCGACCCTGCTGGCAGCCGCCGCGGTGATCGAAGCCGCGCTGGGATGACGCGCCCCCTCGATCGGGAGCGGCTGCACCCCATCCTGCGCCAGCAGGGGCGGCCAGGGCTGGCGCTTCGGGCGATCCTCGAAGGAAATCCCCCCGTGTTTCGAGAGGCGGGCCCCGGGCTCTGGGCGCTGGTTGCCCGCGACGAAGCCCTGGTTCGCCCGCTGATACACCGGCGGCAGCTCGGAGCGGTGGGTCTGGAAGAGGCGGAGCTCTGGCAGATCGCGGCAGAGAACCTGGATAGCGCCGCGCTGAAGCGCGAAGATCACGGCTGGAGCCTGGCCGCCCCGGAAGCGGCCGCGCGGGTGCTGCTGCCCGGTTGGCTCCGCGCGCTCGGCGCCGAGCTGGTGGCCGTACCGGCGAGCGGCACGCTCAGGGTCGGCGCGCTCGCGGACGCCTCGGCGCTGTCATCGGGGCTGATCACGGCGTGGCGAGAAGCGGACGAGCCGATCTCCCCGGTGCTCTATCGGGTGGATCCCGGCGGGGGCCTGTCGCGCTGGGATCCTTCGCCTGACACACCCGGCTCGCGCACCCAGACCTCGGCCTGGCTGCTCCTACAATCCACCATCTACGCAGATTCAAGCCCAGTCCTCGCCGACGCGGGCCCCGAAGATCTCGAGGGCTGCGCGCTCCCCGGCTTCCGGGTGGACGCCGGGCTCCGGTCCTGGTGTCGTTGGTCCGGAGAGCCGGCGGTGTTGCCAGAGGTGGATGAGGTCGAGGACGCCCACGGGCAGCGCCGTCCTTTTCCCACCGGCGCCGCGATCACCGGCCTTCTGCCCAGGTGGTTCCGGGTGGGGCCCGCGACATGAGCCTGGCGCCGTGCCCACCGCGCCACGTTATCGGGGGCGTCTCTTCCGTGACGTGCTCCGAGGGGGGGCCCCGTGGCTGACGGCGTTCGACTCGACAAGTGGTTGTGGGCCGCGCGAATGTTCAAGACGCGCAGCCAGGCGAGCGATGCCTGCGGCGCCGGCCACGTCAAGCTCAACGGCGACGGGCTGAAGGCGTCGCGCGACGTCAAGGTAGGCGAGGTCCTGGAGGTCCACACCGCGGGGGGCAAGAAGATCCTGCTGGTGAAGGCCATCTCCGACCAGCGGGGCGCCGCCCCGGTCGCGCGCCTGCTCTACGACGACCTGACCCCGCCGGAGCTGCCGATGCCTCGCGTCTTCCGTGACGCCGGCGCGGGCCGCCCGACCAAGAGGGATCGGCGACAGATGGAAAAGATCCTCGGCGGAAGGAGCTGAGCTGACCCAGGGCTCCCAACAGCGCGTCGTGGTTATCGGCGCGGGCCTCGCGGGCCTCACAGCGGCCTGGGCGCTGACCCGGGCCGGGATCGGGGTGGATGTCTACGAGAGCGGTCCGGCGGCGGGTGGGCGCTGCGGGCCCACGGGTACGGCGTCAACCCCGGATGGAAGTACATTTGTGCTGGAGCACGGGCTTCATGGCGTGTGGCGACAGTACCGGAACCTCCGCGGGGTGTTGAGCGCTCTGGGCAGGGGCGGCGACCTGGTCCCGGTAGACGACCAAGGCGTGATCCTGCCGGGCGACCCGCCTGAGCTCCTCGACCTCGGGCGCCGGGTCCAGGAGACGCGGCTCCCCGATCCGCTGGGTCTGTTGGCGATGTACAGCCATCCCCGCCTGCTCCGCCGCCTCGGTCGCTCCGCGCTCCGCCAACTGCCCCGGAGCGTACGGCGCGGGCTCGAGCTGCTGTCCTTCGATCCCTCCCAGGATCTGGCGCAGGCCGACCGCGAGACCGTCGCCTCTTTCCTCGAGGACTGGCCGCCGCCGCTCCGCCAACTGCTCGCCGCCACCACCCACTCCGCCTTCTTCGCAGAACCGCGAGAGGTGAGCCTTGCGGCACTCTTTTTGGGCCTTCAGCTCTACGCGGCCCTCGATCGTCGTGACAGCACTTTTCACACCTTGAGAGAGGGTTGTGTTGGTTCCCTGATCCAGCCGCTCGTCGCCGCGCTCACGGCGGCGGGTGGGCGCCTGCACCTCGGCCGCCGTGTCACCGGCCTCCGCCTCAACCCGCGCCCGTCGGTGCGTTGGCACGACGGGGGCCCCGAGGAGGCTGACGGCGTGATCATCGCGGTAGATCCTATCGCATTTCAGAACCTCGATCTCGATCCGGCGCTGCAGGCCCGGCTCGCCGCCGCTGAGATACCTCGTGGGGTGGGCAGCGTGGTGGTCCGGCTCTGGTTTGATCGCTCACCCGGACGGGGACCGCCGGCGGGAGTGGCGGCGGGCCTGCCGGTGAGCAACTATTTCTGGTTGGACCAGCTACAAGAGGACTATCGGCGGTGGGCCGCCGCGCGTGGCGGAGCGGTGCTCGAGTGTCACCTGTACGGCGACACGGCGCGGTCCGCGGTCAACACCGACCCTGCGGCGCTCATTCAGACCGTGACCACCCTGGCGGAGGCCACCTGGCCGGCGCTCCGCGGTGGCCGGGTTCACGGGCACGTACAGCAGAACGCCCCCATCCACCCTATCTTTTCGCCGGGCATCCTGAGCGGGGCGCCGAAGGTGGACACCAACCTCGCCCGGGTGGCTCTGTGTGGCGACTGGATCCAGAGTCCGACACCGGTGCTGTATATGGAACGCGCGTGCACCACGGGGCTCGAGGCGGCGCGGCACCTGACGCACCATCTCGGGGGCGAGATCACCCGGATCCCCAAGCTATTACCGCCATTTCCGCCACGACCGTGGGTGCCCTGGGTCCAACGGGGGGTCCGCGGGCCACGGCGCTGAGCAGCCGGCCCGCGCGAAGCACCCCCCGGGGATATCCTTCACGACACGCCGAGAATCCGATCCGGCGTCGTAGCATCGGGTGCAGCTCGTCGCTCCTCCGGGCCGCCCTCAGCGGCTTGCCGGCGGCAGGCCGTCATAGACCTCGGGATTCCACAAGCCCAACCAGGGATCCGCGGCGGGCGTCGCGAACATTGTGTCGTAGACGCGCCGGTTGAGCGCCTCCCAAGACACGTCCGGGGCCTGCTCGAGCCAGGCGTGCAAGAGCCCGTGGAACCACAGCTCATTGAAGGCGGTGTCTCGGCCCACCGTACGCTCCAGCGAGGCGAACATCTCAGGTCCCCCGGTCGCGCGCTCCGCCCGGATCAGCGCGAGGCTCGGGGCCGAAAGGCGCACCGGGAAGCTCCGGCCAAGCTCCGCCCATTGTGCGTCGGTCCCCAGCGCCTGGCCCCGCTTCAACGCGTCGGGTGACCCGGCGCTTAGCGGGGTCGTCGGCACCACCGCGCGCGCCAGCGGCTGCTCCACCATCATCTTGCTCATCGCCATCGCCATGACCCGCGGGGCCTCCACAACGGCGTCGGGCGTAAGCGGCGTACGGTAGGCGGCGGCGACGGCGCTCGCCGGCCGTCCCAGCGTGCGCGCCGCACGATCGGCGCTACGCTCCAGTTCGCGACGGTGCCAGAGAGAGAGCGTTGGAGCCGGATCATCCAGGTCGCGAACCGCGTTGTGCAGGCCGCGCGCGGCGACCAGGCCGTCAAGGAAGGCGTCCGGGCTGTAGAGTCCGGGCAAAGCGTCGAGCACGTCGCCGTAGCTGTTGAGCACGTAGTGGATGCTGTTTCCGGTCACCGTCGTCTGCCAGACCCGCCCGTCGCCGAAGTCGACCGTGAGCTTGGGTACCGGTCGCTCGGAGGTCCACGCGACCACCCAGTTGTCCCGAAGCTCGGCGGAGATCGCAGGATCCGCGTAGAGGAGCGTGCGGAAGTAGCGACTGTTGGCGCAAGAGTACACCTCGTCCAGCTCTCCCAACATCCGGAGCATCAGAACGGGTCGATCGGCCTCCGCCGCTGCTTCCAGCGCCTCGTCCACGTCCGTGTACCAATACAAGCCGCTCTCAGTGGCGTAGCGCTGCCGGGCCACGCCGTCGATGACCCGTTCCCAGTCCTGGGCCGAGGCGCCACGGTCGTCCTCCTCGCGCGCTTCGAGCAGGCGAGCCAGGCCCTCGGGGCCCGCCTCCCGAAGCTCGGCGATCGAGGAGGTGGATTCTGCCGGCTCGCCGGTGAGGGCGAGGTCGATGAGGTGGAGCGGCCCGCGATCCGGCGGGCGACCGCCGGCGGCGAACGCGGCGCCGACGCCGAGGCTGAGGAGGAGGGCCGGCCGAAGGGACCGACCGAAAACGTCGAGGGAGAGCCTGGTGAGACCGCGGGGCATGTTGAACTCCGGTTGCTCCCCAACCTACGCCCCGCTCGGGCTACGCGGGGTAAAGCCTTCGGCGCGGCTTGGTAACAGAACGGTAAGCAGAGCCGGCCGCGGCGGCGGGCTCGGGTTGGGAGAGATACCCGCCCGTATGAGTGTTCGTGCGCGTGTCCTGGTGGTCGAGGACGACCCTGCGATCCGTGAGGGTCTCTGCGACCTCCTCGCCTTTCAGGGGCACCTGCCCACCGCCGCAGCCGACGGTCCCTCCGGCCTCGCCGCAGCGATGACGGGCGAGCACGATCTGCTCATCCTCGACGTCATGCTGCCGGGGCAGAGTGGGCTCTCGGTGTGCGCCGCTGTCCGCGCGGCCCGCCCGCGCGTGCCGATCCTGCTGCTCACCGCGCTCGGCAGCGAGGGGGACGTCCTGGCCGGCTTTCAGGCGGGATGCGACGACTACGTCGCCAAGCCCTTCTCGGTCGCCCAGCTCAGCGCCCGGCTCAAGGCCCTGCTTCGCCGCGTAGAGGGTCCCGTAGAACGCCGACTCCTGCTCGGCGGGCTCGAGCTGGACCTCGACCAGCTCAGCGCGCGGGCCCAAGGTGTAGAGGTCGCGCTCTCCCCGCGGGACATTGAGGTGCTGGTCTACCTCCACCGCGAGCGGCACCGCATCGTGTCGCGCGCGGACCTGCTCCGATCGGTCTGGGGCTACGCGCGGGTCACGGAGGTGGAGACCCGCTGCGTGGACATGCACCTCGTCAAGCTTCGCCGGAAGCTCGCCGAGCTCGGCGCGGCCGGCATCATCGAGACCGTCCGAAGCGCCGGCTATCGGCTGGTCGTGGCCCCGTGACGGCGCCCGTCGACCCGCCTCCAAGCGCGAGCTCGCCGCTCGGACCACTGCGGCGTCGCCTGTTCGGGATCGGTGGCGGTAGCCTCACCGCCGCGGGCCTGCTCTCCGCCCTGGCCCTCATCGCCTCTGCCGCCGAGCGCGACTTGCGGCGCGAGCTGTTCGCGGCCCGCATCTTCGACGCGATGGAACAGGAATTGGGCGCGCTGGTCTCGGCAGAGGAGCGTCGGCCCTTTTACCATTATCGCCCGCTACACCGGGTTCCTACCGCCGACGGAGGGAACAGCCTCGTTCGGTCGCCGTTGGCCGATCCACCGGGCGACCTGTGGAACGTCGGCTGGTACCAGATCGGCCCCGACGGGGCCCTGGAACCGCTCCGAGAGGGCGACCGGGGCGAGATCGCGGCGGCGCTGGCGCTCGCTACGCCGAGCCAGGAACCGCCGGAGGCGCTCCAGGCCCAGCGCGGGCCAGCCGAGCGGGTGCAGGTTCCGGAGCTGCAGCTCAACCGAGCTGCGGTACAGCTCTCGTCACGAAACGCCTCCCCCCAGCTTGCCAATTTCGCGCAGCTCCAGGCCTTCGACCACACGCTCCCGGCCGAGAGCCCGGTGGCCGCCAACGCCGAGGTCGCGGCTGAGGTGGGGCCCCTGGAGGGGCTCGACGCGGGCGCTCACCTCGTGATCCGGCGTACGGTCACCCTCTCGGGCCAGAGGTGGACGCAGGGCTTCGTGATCCGGCGGGCCGCGTGGCAGCAGCACCTCAGCGACCGGGTGGTCGGCGAGGCGGGGCTCGATTCGCTCGTACGTCTCGACTGGGACGGGTCAGGCGGGGACGGCGTGACGCACACCTTCTCCTCCCCGTTCTCCGGAATGACGGCTCGGGCGACGGTGGAGACGCTGCCCGGGTTCAGCCGGGACGGATACGTGGTGACGCTCGCCGCGCTCGTCGTGCTGATCACCGCCTTCGGTCTCCGTGCGGTGTGGCGCTCGGCGCGGGTCGCGGTGGAGTACGGCGAACGTCGTGCCGATTTTGCCGCGACCGTCACCCACGAGCTCAAGACGCCGCTCACTACGATCCGCCTCTACGCGGAGATGCTGGAGGGCGAAATGGTCAGCCCGGACCGCCGCGCCGCCTACCTGGCCCGGATTCGGACCGAGGCGGAGCGTCTCAGCGTGCTGGTGGACGCCGTTCTGACCGCCGCCCGACTCCAGCGGAACCTCCCGCTGCCCCAAGGCGAGCCCGGGGCGCTGGGCGAGGCGCTCAGCGAGATCGCGGAGTCGATGACCGCGAGCTTGAACGCGCGTGATGTCGTGTTGGAGCTCCACTGTGACCCGTTGGCGGGAGGAGCGCGCCTGCCACGGGCGGCGATCGTACAGGTGGTCGGCAACCTGATCGACAACGCCGCGAAGTTCGGGCGAGGGCCCATCGTGTTGTCCGCCGAGATGGCGGGCGATTTCGTGGTGCTCTCGGTGCGCGACCACGGGCCGGGTGTGCCCCCGAACGAGCTCGGCCGGCTTTTCGAACCCTTCTACCGAAGCCACGGCGCGGTCGTGCGCCAGACGCGCGGGGCGGGCCTGGGGCTCTCGATCGTGCAGAGCGTCGCGACCCAGCTCGGTGGCACGGTGGAGGCTCGGAATCACGTCGAGGGCGGCCTCAAGGTGCTCGTTCGCCTGCCAGTCACCGCGCCCGAGGTAAGGTAGGCGATGGCTGGTCGTTCGTCGGACACCTTCGACTCGCAGGTCTCGGGGAGCTCCGAGGCCACACGGAGCGGAGCGGTCGCTCCGGAGCGTCGTGTCACCGACTCGGGCGTCAGTCGGGAGGACCCCGCCCGCTACGAGCTCGGCGATGAGATCGGGCGCGGTGGCCTGGGAAGGGTCGTGGCGGCCAGCGATCGTTTCCTCGGCAGGCGCATCGCGGTGAAGGAGCTGCTCGGGCGGCCGCTCCCCGATGGGACGCCCGGCGAGGTGGGCTCGGCCGGCCGTACCCGTTTCCTCCTCGAAGCGAGGGTGACCGCGCGGCTGGAGCACCCCGCGATCGTGCCGGTCTACGAGCTGGGGGAGCGCCCCGACGGCGCGCTTTACTACACGATGCGGGAGGTTCGCGGCCGTAGCCTCGCCGCAGCTATCGCGGCGGCCGGCTCGCTGGACGCCCGGCTCGCGCTGGTCCCCCACTTCGTAGCCGTGTGCCAGGCGATCGCCTATGCCCACAGCCGCGGGGTCCTTCACCGAGATCTCAAACCCCAGAACGTGATGGTCGGTGAATTCGGCGAGACGGTCGTGCTCGACTGGGGCCTCGCCAAAGTGGTGGGTGCGACTGAGCCGACCATCAACGCTCTCGGGCCGCTCGACGCCGACCTCACCGCCTTCGGCTCCGTCCTCGGCACCCCCTCCTACATGTCGCCCGAACAAGCGCTCGGTCAGTCCGACCTCGTGGACGAGCAGAGCGACGTATGGGCGCTCGGCGCGATCCTGTTCTCGATCCTCACCGGCCGCCCGCCGCACCAGGGTCCGGATGCCCTCTCCGTGGTCCGCTCAGCCGCGTCTCTGCCCGCTGTCGCCGTGCTGAGCATCGAGCCGCGAGCGCCGCCGGAGCTGTGTGCGATCGTCGAGCGCGCGCTGGCACGGGAGAGGCAGAACCGGTACCGCGGGGCGAAGGAGCTCGCCGTCGAGGTCGAGGCCTGGCTGGCCGGGCGGAGGGTCGAGGCCTACCGCTACTCCACAACCGAGATCCTTCGGCGGTTTGTACGGCGGAACCGGGTGGCGGTCGGGGTGGCGAGCGTCGCGATGTCGGTCTTGATTGCCGGGGCGGTCGCGTCCTACGTCGGGATTCGTGCGGAGCGCGACCTCGCGCAGGCGTCCGAGGCGCGCACGCGGATCGCCGAATTACGGGCGACGGAGCGGCTCGGAGCGGCGCTCGGCGAACGGGCGTCGTCGCTCGCCGAAGGAGGCGACTGGATGGAGGCCAGCGTGCTGGCGGCCTCGGCGATCGCCCTCGTCGATAGTCCAGAGATCCGCGGAATCCTGCTCGCGGCGGCGAGTCGACCCTTATCGACGCTGCTTGCCGTGCACCGAACCGACCACCCCTGCGGATCACTCGCGTTCAGCGCCGACGGCCACACGCTGGCCTGTGGCAAGGAGGGCGGGCTACGGGTGTGGTCTCGGGGGGAAGAGCGTACGTTTCCGGGCGACCCGGGCCGGGTCTACGGGCTCGGCTTCGGGGCGGACGGCGCGCTGATCTCCGGAGGGGCCGAGGGCATCGTCAAGAGCGTGGACATCGTGACCGGGCAGATCGCGTGGACCTGGATTCCAAGGCCCGGCTCCTCGGTGCGCGGTATCGACACGAACCCCGAGGGATGGCTCGCCGCCGCCGTCATCGGCCCGCGCGAGACACCCGGCTGCCTTGTCCTCCGCGCTCCCGAGGCCGCACCTTCGCCGGCGCCCCGCTGCGGCCCGGGGGCCCTGTGGGACGTGCGCTTCTCGCCCGATGGGCGGCGGGTCGCAACGGCCGGCGGCGACGGCCTGACCGTCACAGAGACCGCCAACGGCCGGGTCGTCCTGCAGGTCCCCGTGGCCGCGCTGGCGGTGGACTGGTCGCCCGACGGGGCGACGGTGGCGTGGACCGGCGCCGATGGCGCGGTGTTCAGCACCCCGTTGGATGGCTCGGCACCGAGCCACTTTGGGCCGGCCCACGAAGGTGCAGCGTGGACGGTGCGTTTCCTCGACGCAGGGCGTTTCGTGACCGGAAGCGTCGACCGCACCGCCCGCGTGTGGGACGTCGATGGCGGCGCGGAGTCCACCCGCCTCGCCGGCGCAAAGAAGGCAGTGTATGACCTGGCAATCTACGGGGACCGCCTGGCCGCTGCGGGTCTCGACGGCCTGACCCGCGAGTGGAACGTGGCGCCCCCCGATCCGATCCGCGCCGCCCTGGCGGATCGCTTCCGGGTCGCGGCGCTCCCGGACGCGGCAGCGGCGCTCCTCTGGCGCGACCAGGAGCTCCAGGTGCTGGAGCGCGGGTCGGGAGCGCTTCGTTGTGAACAAAGGTTGGAAGCTGAGATTCTGCACGTCGAGCCCGGCTCGGGCCGTTCGCCTGTCCTGGCGACCGCGGACGGGGTAGTGCGCCTCCTCGACCCGCGCTACTGTACCTCGACTGTCGTCGCAGAAGGCTCGCCGATCTGGGGGTTGAGCGCCTCGACCGACGGGAGCGCCATCGGGGTGTTCGGTGACGACGGAAGCGTGCGCATCTTCAGCCTCCCCGAGGGCCAGCCGACCGGGGCCTGGGCGATGCCGCCGCGGAGAGACGACTTTGCCCCCGCGCCGCTGCTCCTGGGGGATGGGCAGACGGTCTGTACGGTGGCACCGAGCTGCTCCGTGAGCTGCACCCGGGCGGATGCGGCGGTCCGCAACTGGCGACCCGAGGGCTGTACCGGTCGCTGGGGGATGAGCGTGAGGCCTGACCGATCGATGGTCGCCCTGGGCGGGGACGACGGCGCCGTGAGTCTGGTGGCGCTCGACACGGGCGCGGCGCGCTCCTGGGCGGCACACGAGGGGGCGGTGCGCGCGACCGCGTGGTCGGCGGACGGCCGGGCGGTGATCACCGGAGGCAGCGACGGGGTGCTGCGGGTCTGGGAAACGGGGAGCGGAAGGCTCCGGGCGTCCTTCACCGCCGAACGTAATCGTATCTCGGACATTCAGCACTTCGAAGACGGGCTATTTTCCACGCTCGCCTACGACGGGCAGGCACACCTCTGGGACCTGTCCGACTGGGAAACCCCGGCCGCGGACTTCTCGGCAGCGATCGAACGGCGCTTCGGGCTCCACGTCGAGGGCGCCAGCGTCGTCTCAAACCCGGATTGGAAGCCGACTCAGGCCGTAGACGCCGCTCCTGGAGCGCCGAACGCGCGTCTTGCCCCCGAGCGCTGACGGCGCGAGCGTCGTGATCGACATCGTCTCACCCGTGACGCTCCTGATCGAAGACCTGGAAATCACCGGTGGTCACGGCTGCGTCGGCGGGGCCGTTCGCGCTGCGGTGCTCACGGTGTGTGACCCGACAGGCATCACGGCGGTGCCCGTCGACCTGACCCTGCGGAGGGTGGACATCCACGACCACACCTACGACATGGGCGGGGGCGCAGTGGGCATCACGCAGGGTTCAACCCTGCTTGTTGAGGAGAGCAACATCTACCACAACGAGGGGCACGGGGTGTACAGCCTGGCCGCGGACGTGCACTGTGTCGGGCGGACCGACGGACGTTTTGGCATCTGGGGCAACGTCAAGAACGGCGTGTACATGCAGCTCGCCGACTCGGCCGATCACACCATCTCGGGCCAGGATTGCGACTTCGGCGACGGCGACGACGACAACGGGAACTTCGACATGAGCTTCCTCGACCTGATGAACCAGGACTACGGGGAGGACGCCACATTTACGTGCTCATCCGCCAACCTGGCCTGCCTCTAAGGCGCTCAGCGGGCTGGGAACAAACCGGAGGTCCCGGCCGATTCCCATGCTGATCCCCGCGATCTCGCTCCTCGCAGCTGCTGGCGCGGCCTCAGCGCCTCACCAGGGCTCGGCGACCACCGGAACGTCACACTGGTATGGCGCCGCTATCGGCCAGGCGATGCCCGCGGCGACGCACATCTCGTCGGGGAAAGAGAGGTTTCGCCCCATCACGTTGTCGTACTGGCAGAGCACCTCGATGACGTCCCCTTGAGCGACGGCGAGCGGCTCCTCAAAGCCGAGGACCTTGGGCCCATAGATCAGCGAGGGGTCCCACTCCGCGACCTCGTAGAGCAGGTCCCGGCCCGCGGGGTGCTCGTGGTAGATGCGGATACGCTCCCCGTTGGTGTGCATGTGCCCGACCATGTTGAGGAAATTCATCGGCTCGGACCATTCGCAACGAACGTCGAGTTGATGGCGCCCCTCGGGGAGCTCGAAATGGGAGGAGTTGGCCACGTAGGTTGAGGCCGTCTCCACGATCTGATCGGCGGGGATGGTGTCAACGAGCACGGCGTCCTGAACGAGCAGCGTGTCGTCGCCCGTGTTGACGTAGTGCGATTGGAGCGCCCATCGTTGCCCGTCATCGAGGGCGATCGCGACACCCTCGGGCAGGATCATCCGGCCGCTACGCGTAGCCACCATCTCCGTGCCCTGAAGGAGCGGCGGAAGCGCCATCGCGGCGACCGCGGGATCTTCACAGGGGAGGAAGGTGCCGTCCGGCAGGGTGCTCGTGTCGGGCACCGCCAGAGTCATGAAATGATGGCCAAATACCGGGTCCTGCCACCACTCGTAGTAGACCACTCCCACATCGGGACCGCGGTAGGTGCCGAAGTAACACAGCATGATTTCACTGTGAGGCTCAACCGTGAACTCTGGCGTTTGAAGGACGAAACCGCTGGCCGGCGCCTCCGTGGGCACCATCCGACGGTCGATGAGCTCGCTCTCCGGGAGCGTGCTGTCGTCGACCCTACCCGGCGATCCGGGGTCGGTGCAGGCAAGCAGGAAGAGCCACACGACGACCTCCGTGTGTTGGGCAGCGCCGCTTCAGAATACCGGAACAGCCGGTCGGCGGGAAGCCGGGCCGACAGGAGATCTGCCGACCAGATCGGTTCGGAGCTCGCGCGCGGCGTTCCGGCCCCTCACCTCCGCGCAGCCCAGAGCGCGGCCCGGAGCGTGCCCAGGCGTCGATCGCCCAGGAGAGCTCGGCGGGGCCCCGCTCTTCAGCGGCAATCCGAGCGTAGATCCGGCGGCTCTCCGCATCGGGGGCCGCCAGCGCCTGGTGCGCGGCGATCCGCGCCGCCCAGGTCTCGCCGACGGTCCCGTGGCGGGCGTTGTGGACTACGAGCGACTCCAGGGAAACCGCGCTGATCGCCCGGCGCGACGAGCCAGCCGCCGCATCAGCCGGGTACCTACCGCGCCGCATCAGCCCGCGCTGGTCAAGCGCCCCCGGGGATATCCGTCACGATACGCCGAGAATCTGAACCCGCGGCGTGACACCCGGTACAGCCGGCGGGCTCGCCGGTGTTGGACGCTACGCCGGCCGCGTCGAACGCCGCCCAGTACCAGCCGGTCTCGGGGGCATCGGCTTCACCGACCTTCCACATCGTGGTGACGCTCGCCCGGGCGCCGCCCCCGTCCGCGTCATCGTACGCACGTTTGACCAGGATCGAGCCTTCGGCCGCCTCAGCGTCGGCGATCGAGGCCATCGCCTCGGGGTTCAGCCAGATCTCGACGAAGGGACCGTGGGTGCCATCCGCCGAGGGCTGGATCCCCACCCAGGGCTCAGCCTGCTCCCAGGACTCGAAGTTGTCCATCTCCGCCCAGAGGTCGGCGGCGAGTTGGTCGGACGAGAGTTTGCCGTCGGAATCGGCGCAAGCGAGGAAGAAGAACAACATTCGGCTCCTGAGGGGTGCTCACGGGGGGATCAGAGGGGGATCACGCGTGGCGATCGGGTTCAGTCGCCGGCGAGCTCCGCCTCAAGGACGGCGATCACCGCATCACACTCAAATTCGTGCGCGGCGTAGACGATCCGTCCATCGGTACCGATGATCCACTCCTGCGGGTAGGCCCCGCTCGGGAAGAGTGTTGCGGTCGATGTCCGAGACCTCGGACGGACAGACGGGTCACCAGGTGGCGAAGTAGGTGATCATCACGAGGTGGCGCTCTCACCCGGGAGGATGACGTCGGAAGAAGCCCGCACGCTGACTCGGGAATCGTCCACCGTAGCCCCGCTCAGGAGGAGGTCTCCCGCCCCACGATTGGTGAGCCGGAGCTCGGCAGAGCCGCCCGCCTCGGGGAGCCACACCGTGTCGTCGGGCGCGTCGAGCTCACCCCCACCCGGCGTGGCGATCCAGCCCTCTACGTAGCCCCAATCGCCCACCCAGCCGATGCCGTCTTCCGCATCTACCGCGAGCGCGTATTGCCTCACCTCCTCCCGGCCGATCGGGAGCGGCGCGCGGATATCCGAGATGTCAAAGGCCATCACCGACTCATGGTCCGCCGTCCACAAGGTCGTCCCGTCCACCGCGGACATCAGCACCGAGCCGCCCGTGACGGCCCGGCTGATCTCCACCGGCGCCGCGGGGTTGGAGAGGTCCATGATCACCACGCCGTTCCCGCCGTTGCTCACGAACAGGTAAGTTCCATCCGTCGCGACATGGAGCACCGCCCCGTCGAGCGAGACCGGATCACCCACGAGCGGCGAGTCGGGGTCGGCCAGGTCGATAGGCACCACACCGAGGACGTTGTCCGCCGCATACAGCCAGTCTTCGCCTACCGCCACCAGCTCCCACGGCGCCTCGAGCTCACCGCCCGTGCCCGCGTCGGTCGGGCTCCCCGGGTCCCCGATGTCGAGCACCTGCACCCCTGCGCCGCGGGCGGAGACGTAGAGCCGATCGCCCACGACCGCGAGGCCCTCCAAACCCCGATCTTCGCGCGACCAGACCTCAAAGGGCATGTCCGGGTTCGACACGTCGACTACCCGAACGCCGATGTCCCGATGGCTCACCGCGACGTAGCCGTCACCGATCACCTCGACCCGGTGAAAGCGGCCGGGGCCCCCGGTGCCCACCGTGCCACGGAGCTCGGCGGTGGCGGTGTCGAACAACATCAACCCGCCCTGACCCACCGCGTAGACGAGGTCTCCCTCCACCGCGATGTCCACCAGCTCGACCAGCAGGGTGCCAGGAGGATCGGCGGGGAAGAAATACTCCCGATCCAGGACCAGCGGGTCTACGGGCAGGTCCGCAGGCGGCTCACAGTGGTTGGGAAGCATGAGCGTGCCTGAACCAGCGCCCGTCGTGGGCTGGCTGTCCCCGTTCTTGGAGCTGAACGGACGCGTGATGCTGTCGTCACACGCGATGAGCGCGACCAAGAGGATCATGGGTACACCGAAGGAAGGACGGATTCAATCTCGCCGCGGGGGCCGGCCGGGCCCGTGTCGGTGGGGCCGGAGTCGGGCGCGCTCTCGGTGGTTGTTATTGAGGCAGGAGGCGACTTTCCATCGCCCGCACCACATCCGAGCACGAGGCGGAGGAGGAGCATTCCGAGAGGGTAGCACAGGCGCTCAGCGGTCGAAGCCCCCCGTCCCGCGAACTCAAAGAGGCGGTGGTCCACGGCGTCTGCGCGGGCCAATGGCGCGTCGCGCTACGGGGTGTGAGCAGGCCCACGCGCGCGAGGCCCACCCATCCCACCAACCGCCCGGATAGTCCCCCCGCTCTCCGAGGCCCCTGTGATCCACGTCCGTGACCGCCTCTCGATCCGAAGTCTACGCGTCGATTGTATCGTCGGGGTCGGCCCCCGCGAGCGCCAGAGCCCCCAGCCCGTCGTGGTCGACGTACACATGGGCCTCCACACCGGACCCGCCGCGCGCCTCGGCCGGCTCCGGGACACGGTCGACTATGCGCGGGTCGCCGGGGAGATCCGCTTTCTCCTGCAATCCTGCCGCTTTCACCTCCTGGAGAGCGCCGCTGAGGCGATCGCCGCCTGGCTCTGTGTGCCCGCCAGCGCTGACGCGCCCCGCGCCCAGGTGCTCGATGTGGAGGTGCAGATCGACAAACCGCTCGCGCTCGCCGGCGCCGCGATCCCGTCGTTGAACATCCGTCGTATCGCCACCGATCTGTCGCCCGAGATCCACGAGAAGGCGACAGGCTACACCGATTTGCTCTTCGCGACCCGCGAATGTGCGGTCTACCGGGAGCGCCTCCGGCCGGGAGCCTCAGTGCCCGGCCACTTCCACGCGCAGGTCGAGCAGGCGGAGCTGATCCTCGGCTCCGGGCTCCTCGTCCAGGGCCGCCCGGCTGAGGCTGGCACAGCGCGGCGTTGGCCCAGGCTCTTTCCCCATCGTTATGAGAACCCCACCCGAATCGAGCAGTCGATCCTGTGTATCGACCGGCCGGGGGTCGGCGGGGACCTCCACCTCTGTGACACATCGGTCGATGTATCAGGAGACGTCGAGGCCGAACGGTACTTTTTCGACTCGATGCCCTCGTGAGCCTCGAAGGCCCCGCTCCATCTGGCGATGCCTCCGGGAGGTGACGGCTCCCGCGTACGAGGCCGCCGGGCTCAGCCGGAGGGCGGAGCGCCAGCCGGCTGCGGCGTGCCCGGGGCAGGCGGCATCCCGGCGTCCCCGGGCGGAGGCCCACCCGGAGGAGGAGGCGGGTGGAGGTTGTCCGTCGGCGGGAGGGGCGCACCCGGAGGAGGCGGGCCTTCGTTGGTCAAGCTGCCATCCTGCGGGGGAAGAGCGCCCGGCGTGGCCGGAGGAGGGGGCGCGCCGGGCGGCATCGCGCCGTCGCCGGGGGGTGGGCCTCCAACGCCCGGTGGCCCCGGCGGGGCAGGGGCTTTGGGGGGCCCAAGGTTGGGGTCGGTGGGGGGCGAGCCGAAAGCAAGGCCCTTGGTGCCGATCCCACCTCCATAAAGCCGAGCCCCTTCTGAAGCGACGGGGTCGGCGACGCTGACCCGAGCCGGGGTAGCCGAAGCCTTCAGGACGTTGCCCGGCCAGCCGGCAGCGGCCAGCGCGGCCCGGACCTGCTCGGCGATGAGCGCGTGCCCCCGGGCGCTCGGGTGGACCTCATCGAGGAACAGCTCTTTTTCGGAGAGGCCCGAGGCGGAGAAGGCCTCACGGAGATCCACCAGCGGCGCCTGACACGCCGTCGCCGTCTGGCGCATCACCTCCCGGTAGGGCTCCCAGGGCGGCGACGTCAACGTGGTCGCGTTGTCCTCCGAGCTGGGGAGGATCGCAAACATCACACCGCCACCACGCCCCGCCATGATCGTACAGAAACGGGCCAGGTTTGCAGCATAATCGTCGATAGGCACCCTGCGCGTACCCACCGGCGTCGCGCTGGTCATCCAGGTCACCCTGGGCAGAGTCCGCCCGCGTCGATACCGCAGCCCCGCGTACTCGAGCCACCCGAGGAGCCCGCTTTGGCTGCCCAGAAGATAGCGCAGCCGCTCCCCGTCCGAGCTCAACAGCAGCTCGGCATCTACGAAGGTGTCAAAGTTGGAGTCCGACCACAGGTTGAGCACGAGGAGCAAATCGGGCTCGAGCGCCAGGCCCCGGAGCGCCAACAGATTCAGGGACTGTACCGTCGAATAGCCCGGTACCCCCGCGTTGATCACCTCGATCTCGGCGCCCTCCACCCCTCCGGCCGCGAGCCGCGCGGCGAAGACGTCCTCATCGCTCACGCCAAAGCCGTAGACCGACGAGTCGCCTGATACAAGCACCCGAGGGACCGTCTTCGGGCCGGTCTGGGGGCCGCGCATCCGGTCCCGGTTGATGCTCACCCGGACGCCGCCGACCTCTTCCCGCTGTCCCGGTGACAGCTCCCAGCCCAAAAAGGGGTTTCCCATCAGCATCACCCCGACGTCGCCGACCGCGGTGTCCCCCAGGGTCTCCGGCCCAGGAGGCGCGTACTCCCGGGCGAGCAGCTCGCCGCCCAAGAGGAGCAGGGCGGCCGGGATCAGGCCGTAGAGGACCCGCCGCGCCTTCATGGCGAAAAGTACCGATCCAACATCAAGTATCCCTCTACCACGCGCGCGAGCGACGCGTACTCCCGCGCCTGGTGCGCCTGCGCGGCGAGCCCGGGGCCGAAGTTCACCCCGTCCAGCCCCGCCGCCGAGAGCCGCGCGACGTCGGTCCACGCCTGCTTGGGCGCCAGCGCGGCGCCGCTGCTGTCGAGAAGCCGCGACAGCTCGGAGTTGTCCGTCACCACCCGGCCCGAAGGCGCCAGATCGGTGAAGCGTACGTCGGCCTCGTCCGCCACCAGCTCCCGCACCACGGCCTGGGCGTCGTCCAGCTCCCGTCCCGGGGCGAAGCGGTAGTTGAGGTTGAGCTCAAAGCTGTCCGGGATCACGTTTCGACCGATGCCCCCGTGCGCCAACGTCGCGCTCATCACCTCGCGGAACACAAAACCACCCGCTTCAACCTCCGTTGGCGCGCGCGCCGCGAGGCGAGAGAGCATCGGACCGGCGGCCTGAATCGCGTTTCTCCCCTGCCAGGGTCGCGCCGAGTGCGCCGCTTGTCCCCGAAAAGTGACCGTCGCGTGGAGCGATCCTACACAACCGACCTGGACCACGTTGTCGGAGGGCTCCAGACAGATCGACAACACGGCGTCGTGTAACCACGGCGTGCCCGCGAGCGCGGGACCGAGCCCGCTCTCAAACCAGGGCCCTTCTTCTGCGTCGTAGAACACCAGTCCAAGCCGACAACGACGCGGCTTGGACGACCATTTCTCGGCGAGCAGCAGCATCACCGCGAGGCCTGCTTTCATATCTGAGGCGCCCAGGCCAAAGAGCTGATCTCCGTCACGGTGAGGTTCGGGATCCTGGGCCTTGGGCGCCACCGTGTCCGTATGACCATAAAGTACGATCAAGGGGCCCTCTCCGCCTGTCTGCGCCATGACCGTCGGCCCGAGGCGGCTCACCTCGAGCTCCGGGATGGCCAGGAGACGCGCCTCGATATCTGCGGAGATCGCGGCCTCTTCCCCCGTGACCGACGGGATCTTACACAGCTCCAGCGTCAGGTTCGCGAGCCGCTCCGAGAGCTCAGGGTCGGGCGCGCTCAAACGGACACACCGAAGTCCCGTAACGCCTGATTGAGGGACGTCTTTTTGTCGGTGCTCTCCTGTCGCCGGCCGATGATGAGCGCACAAGGCAGGAGATACTCACCTGCCGGGAAGGCCCGCGGCCGCATGCCGGGGACCACCACGGAACGGGCGGGAATACGTCCCTGTAAACGCCGCTCTTCCGGCCCCGTGACGTCCAGGATCGCGGTTGAAGCGGTGAGCACCACCCCGGCGCCAAGCACCGCCTCCTTCTCGACGACCACGCCCTCGACGACGATACATCGTGAGCCGACAAACGCCCCGTCCTCGATGATCACCGGCCTCGCCGAAGGCGGTTCGAGCACCCCGCCGATGCCGACCCCGCCCGACAGGTGTACGTTGCGCCCGATCTGGGCGCAGCTCCCTACCGTCGCCCAGGTGTCCACCATCGTGCCCGCCCCGACCCAGGCGCCGATGTTGACGAAGGAGGGCATGAGGATCGCGCCCGGCTCGACATAGGCGCCCCGCCGCACCACCGCAGGCGGCACGATGCGTACCCCGGGGACCGCGCGCCGTGGCGGAACCTTGTCAAAAAAGCCGAGACAGCCCGCCTCCATGGGCTCGGACGGAGTCATACGGAAGTAGTGGAGGATCGCCTCCTTGATCCAGGCGTTCACGCGCCACTCGGCCCCGTGTGGCTCGGCCACCCGGAGCGTGCCGGCCTCCAGGCCATCCAGCACCGCCGCGACCGCCGCGGGATCGCCCGCCGCCGCCCGCTGCTCAAAGTCCTCCATCACCGCTCCTCGGGCGCTACCCGCCCTCTCCAGGTTCAAAGCACCGTACGCCAGGCCGAGACCGCGGCGTGGCAGGTGGGCACGTCGGGCACCAGCGCCAGACGGATGTAGGGCCGAGCCGAAGGGGTCACCGCAAACATCGAGCCGGGGTTGACCATGATGCCGACATCCAACAGCCGTTCGGCGTAGGCCTGGCCGTCGCCGCCCGGCGCCTCGACCCAAAGGTAGAAGCTGGCTTCACTGGCAACGACCCGGAGCCCGACCTCTCGGAAAAAGTCAATCATCACCTTCCGTTTCTGGCTGAAGATCCCGCGGCGCTCTTCGGCGTGCTGATCATCGGCCCAGGCGACGGCGGCCGCCGCGTTGACGAAGTCCTGCGGCGCGAGCCCCGGGTTGACCCGTAACGAGTGTAAGAGCGCCATCACCCTGGTATCTCCAGCGATCATGCCCGTACGATAGCCGGTCATGCCGCTCCGTTTGGACAAGGAGAAGATCGCGAGCACACCCTCAGCGCCCGGACCGGCCACCTCCAGCACCGAAGCGGGCGGGCGCTCGAACCAGACGTCGGCGTAACACTCGTCGCTCGCGAGCAGGATGTTGTATCGTCGGCAGGTCTCCACCGTTCGATGAAGATCTTCGTGAGACATCACCGCGCCGGTCGGGTTGTGCGGGCTGTTGATCCAGAGCAGCCGGGTGTGTTGGAGCAACTGCTCTGGCAGCTCCCAGACCCGCTGCACAAAATCTCCGCTGAGCACCTGCGGATAGGCGATACCACCGGCGAACAGCGCCCCCCGCTGATACACCGAGTAGCCGGGGTCGGGGAACACCACCGTACGATCAGCCGCGGCGGGATCCAGCACCAGCAGCGGCAGATGGAAGATCGCCTCTTTGGAGCCTGAGCTCGGGAGAAGCTGGGTGTCGGGGTCCAGCGTGACGCCGAAGCGGCGGTAGGCGTAGGCGGCAAAAGCTTCACGCACACGACGCTCGCCACGAACCGAAGGATAACGACAGTTATCCGCGACGTTCCCCTGCATCTCCTTTCGGATGAACGCAGGAGTGGGCTCGGTTGGGTCTCCTACGCCAAAGTCGAACACCGGCAGCCCGGCGGCGATCAACGACGCGCGGCGCTGGTCGAGCACCAGCGTGGGATAGGTGGGTAGCCGACCCAGCAGCGGGTTGAGGCGCACTCAGCCTCCCGCCGCCTGGGACGCGTCGCTGACCCAGCCCTCATCTTCCGGTCCAAATTCTGTAGCTTTACCGGACAGGTCTCCCGAAACGCCACACGAGTTGCTCACCGTGAGCAAACATGTAGCGTCGCCACAATCAAAAGCTTCCGCAGCGTTGTTCGCCGGCTCTTCGTTGCCGCTCGCATCGGTCCGAACCAGCACGCCGCCCACCGGCGTCTCGCCGTTGTCGCCGACCGCCAGACGCGCCTCTTCGCTCCAGGTGTCCGACTCCTCCCAGGTATCCGACACGAGCGAGCCCTGCTCCATCGTCCCGTTGAAGCTGCTATCTTCGAAGGTTCCGGCGACCGTCGTGGTGGTCTCCGTCGCGCTCCGCACCAGGAAGCGGTAGCCGCTGGCGTGCTCGAGGATCTCCTCGTGAGAAACTGCGTTGACCCATGAGAAGGACCAGCGGTCTGCGTCCCCGGCACCCGGGTACACCGCGTCGCCGAGGATCAGCACGTAGCTCTCCCCGCTCGCCTCGATACGCCCGAAAAACAGGCCGTCGGTGACCGTGTCGCTGACCGACTCGGTCCAGAGCTCATCTTCGACCGCGCCTCCCGGGACGTAGGCGCCGGTGTAGTTGTGGCTCACCTCCGCGTCCGCGCAGGCCTCCGGATCGGGCGTGACCGACAGGGTGAAGAGCCAGGTGCCGGCGATCGGATCGGCGCAGGCCAGCAACAGGAGAAGCACGGGGACCTCGGCGAAGGACCCCCAAGCCTACATCGCAGGCCCGGGCGGGTCAAACCGCGGGCCCGACGGCCAGGGCATCCGAACCCCGGTGGGTTAGCCCTCTGGGATGTGGACCCTGCTCCTGGCCTGCGCCGACGATCCCGGAAAAACGCCCCTTGGTTTTGAGTTCTGGGAATCCGGCCCGCCGCTCCGCGGGGAGCCTTACCGGGGGCGGACCTTCAGCCCGACCGAGCTCGGGGTCAACTGCGCCGAGCTCCGCGGCACCGACGCCGACGTGCTGCACCACAACCTCCAGGTGCCCTATCGCGGCCACCTCATCTTGCCGTGGTCTCCGGAACACGGCCAGGGAGGCGTATCTTTCTTCGACATGTCCGATCCCTGCGCGCCCGTTCGGGTCGGCGACGGGATCACCGAGGACATCCGGGAGACCCACGCGATCGGCACCGTCTACCTGCCGGAAGGGGATCCCCACGCCGGCGATTGGATGGTCACCAACGGCAAGGATTACGGCACGGTCGACACCGGGCCGCTGTTCTGGGACATCTCCGATCCCACGGCACCCGAAGTCGTGAGCCTGCTCCTCTTGCCGGAAGCCTGGTACCCCGACTCCTACGCCCGGGTGAGCCTCTCGGTGTTCTGGCAATACCCGTGGTTGTATGTAGCGAGCGCCGACAACGGCATCTTCGTAGTCGACGCCACCGACCCCCGCAACCCCGTCCTCGTCGCCGAGCTGGCCTTCAACCTGCGCGCCGGCGGCGTCTTTGTCTTGGGGAACGAGCTCCTGGTGAGCTCCGCCGAGCAGACCCACGCCGCCCTGTTTGACATCTCGGACCCCACCAACCCCGTGCTGCTCCCCGGCTCGCCCTTCGCTACGGCCGACCGTGACGGCGAGCCTATGGAGACCTACCACGGTAATCGTAGCGGCGATCTTGCCCTGTTTGCCCGGAAAGAAGGCGCGGGCGGCCCGATCATCTACGACATCTCCGACCCGACCACGCCCACCTTCGTCGCCGACACCGAGCTGGCCGGAAACGGCGGTTATGTGTTCTACGACGAAGGGTTTCTCTTCGTCGGCGAGTCCGATCACGCCTCGATCTGGGATGCGCGCGCGCTGCCCGCCCTCGAGCAGGTGGCGGAAGGTATGTTGGTGGGTGACCTGGACACCATTGTGCCGTGGGGCAACGTGGCGCTCCTGTCCGTCGATGAGATCGAAGATGACGGCGTGATCGGCGAAGCCGCGACCGTGGTCATGCCCTGGGCCGCTGAGCCTGACCTCACCGGCCCCGAGGTCATGTCCACCAATCCGGAAGACGGCAGCGGCGGGTGGTACAGCGGCGCCCGGGTCGGGATCGGCTTCAACGAATTCGTCGAACCAGCCAGCGTTTATCCGGGGTCTATCCGACTCCTCGACGGAGACCTCAAGCCGGTGGATGGCTGGGCCAGCGCACAGGAGGCGCTGGTCTCCTACACCCCCAAAACCCCGCTCGCCCCGGGCACCCAATATACCGTTGAGGTAGCGGGTGTCACGGACCTGCACGGCAACCCGATGTCCGACGTCTATCGGTTCAGCTTCTCCACCGCGGACGGCGGATGACCTTCCTTCTCCTCGCGTGCGCTGAGCCGCCGCCCGAAAAGACGCCGCAGGCGGTCGCTGCCTCGTTATCCCTGCCTACCACCCACCTCGCGGTCGAGGTCGGTCAGCCCCTGACCCTGGAGGCGGGCGCCGCGGGCGGCACGGTGACCTGGGCGTTTGGTGATGGCGGAGCGGCCGAGGGCACCACCGTGGAGCATGCCTGGGAAAACGCAGGGAACTACCTTGCGATCGCGACACTGCCTGCCCCTGATGGGCGGCGCCTCTCCGAGACCGTGCGGATCGAGGTGTTTCGTAGCCCCGCACCCACGCCGCCGCGCCGCTCGGGCTCACTCTGGGTGGAGGACGACGGCACCGCCTGGGTGGTGACCCCGGAGGCCGACACCCTCGCGCGGATCGTGGAGGGAGCAAGCACCTATCTCCCGACGTGCGACGAGCCTCGGGCGGTCGCCCGCGTGGCCGACGAGGTCGCGGTGACCTGTGGGGACGGTCAGCTCTGGAGCTGGTCGGCTACCGACCTGAGCAGCCGGATCATGGTCGATTTCGGTGTGGGAAGCTCTCCTTTTGGTGTCATTGGCGACGAGGGTGGCTGGTGGGTGAGCCTTGGGGGTAACGGCAGCCTCACCCATCTGAGCTTCGATGGCCTCGGCAGCAGCAGCACGTCACTTGGACCCGAGCCGCGGGGGCTGGTGCTCGGGCCCGACGGAACCGTGTGGGCGAGCCGTTACCGAAACGACGCCGCGGGCGCGGTGATCTACCGCTCCGACGGCGGCAGCATCTCCCTCCCGGTACACCCCGGACCGGACTCCGACACCTTGAGCGGCGGCTTGCCCAACCTGATCGAGACTTTTGCGCTCTCTCCCGACGGCGGTACGCTGTACATCCCGGTGATCCAGGCGAACATCCGACGCGGCCTGCTCGGCTCGGGCGTGCCGCTCACGTTTGAGACCACGACGCGCGCCGCCCTCCTGAGCGTTCCCGTGGATGCCGACGAAGAAGATTGGAACGACCGGAAGATCTTCGACAACCAGGACCGTGCCGTCGCGGTCGCGCCGAGCCCGACCGGCAACTACCTCGCGGTCGCCCACCCCGGCACCGGCGTGGTTCAGCTCCTCGACGCCTTCACCCTCGATCTTGCCGGGAGCTTACCCGGCGCGGGTGAAGGGCTGCGTGACCTCCGGTGGGTCGGCGACACCCTCATCACCTGGGCCTGGCTGGACCGTACCGTAGCGGCCTGGCGGGTCGGCGAGCCGGGCGAGCTCCCGACGTTGTTGTGGTCGGCCGCGAGCGTCGCCGAGGAGCCCCTCACCCCGACCGTGTTGCTCGGTAAGAAGCTCTTTTATCGCTCGGGGGACGTCCGGATCTCCAAAGATGGCTACCTCGCCTGCGCCTCCTGTCACCCGGACGGCGAACATGACGGTTTGACCTGGGACTTTACTTCCCGCGGCGAGGGGCTCCGCAACACCACCAGCCTGCTCGGCCGTGGCGGTACCGACATGGGTTATCTCCATTGGAGCGCCAACTTCGACGAGGTCCAGGACTTCGAGAACGACATCCGGAACCAGTTTGGTGGAACCGGCCTGCTCACCGACGCGGACTGGGCCGAGACCAGCGACACCCTTGGCAGCGCCAAGGCCGGTCGTTCGGCCGACCTGGACGCGCTCGCGGCCTATGTGACGAGCCTCGCCCAGACCCCTGTGTCGCCCCACCCGGCGTCCCCGAGCGGTGAAGCGGCATTTCTCGCCGCAGGTTGTGCCGACTGTCATCCGGCCCCGGCCTACACCGACTCGGACCTCAGCGAGCTCCGCCTCCACGACGTCGGCACGCTCACCGACGCAAGCGGCGGCCGCCTGGGCGGCGAGCTCACGGGTATCGATACACCTACCTTGTTGGGCGTTTTCTCCACCGGGCCCTGGCTTCACGACGGCTCGGCGCTCACGGTAGAAGACGCGATCCGCGCCCACCGTACCTTGACGCTCACCGAGGTCGAGCTGGACGAGATCACGGCCTTTGTGCTCGGGTTGTGAGATTCGGGCGGTGGGACCGTCACCGCCGCCAACCCGGAAGCACCAGACCCGCTCCGTCCCGCTACACTCCCCGTCCTTCCCCGCACGCCGATGCCCGCCTCCGCCGTCCTCCTCATTCGCCCTGCCGCTTTCGGCTTCAACACCGAGACCGCCGCCTCCAACCCGTTGCAGCACCGGCCCAGCGAGGCCGCCGTCGCCGTCGCCGAGCAGGCCCGCGCGGAGCTGGACACGCTCGCGACCCTGCTCGACCACGCCGGCGTTCAGGTGCTCGTGGTGGACGACGATCCCGTGCCACCGCGACCCGACGCGGTCTTCCCCAACAACTGGCTCTCCACCTACCACGACGGCACCGTGGTCCTCCACGCGATGGCCACGCCCAACCGCCGCGCCGAACGACGCCCGGAGATCCTCCGGCAGCTCGGTACACGCTTCTGTATCAGTACCTGTATCGATCTCTCGGACGGAGAGTTGTACGGTGCTTTTCTGGAAGGCACCGGCAGCGTCGTCCTCGATCGACGCGCCCGGGTCGCCTACGCCGCGCGCTCGCCCCGCACCACCACCGCGGGCCTCCGCCGGTACGCTGAGGCCGTCGCCTACGAGAGCTTCAGCTTCGAGGCTGATGATCGCGGCACCATCCCCTACCACACCAACATCCTGCTCTCTATCGATGACCGGTTCGCCGTGCTGTCCGACCACGTGGTCACGCCCGAGACCCGTCGCGCGCTCCTGGACCGGCTGGCGCGCCCCGTTTTGAGGCTCGACGCCCAGGAGCACACCGCCTTCGCCGCCAATCAGCTGACCCTCGCCGGACGGGCCGGCCCCGTGGTGGTGCTCTCCACCGGGGCCCTCGCCGCCCTTCGACCCGAGAGTCGGCGTTTTCTCGAAGCTTTCGGGTCGTTGCTCCCCGTGTCGATCCCGACCATCGAGCGTGTCGGCGGCGGCAGCGCGCGCTGTATGATCGCGGAGGTGTTCATAGCCCCGAGGGTCGTTCTCTGACACCTTTATCGGGGTTTTTTTGGGGCAGGGCTCCGCCCCGCAACGCCCCGCCCGGGCGCCGCCCGGGACCCGCCAGGGCGCCGCCCTGGACCCGCCAGCCCCGGGCGCTGGACCCCAGCCGTCAATCGACGCTGCGGCGCTGCCGTAGCTCACGCACCAGCACCGCCTGGACCTCCGCTGAAAAGCCGTGGGTCGCCGGGATCAACCATCGCTCCTCGTCCTCGATGTGTTGGAGGAGCAGGGTGGCGAAGGGCTCGACCGCTTCACGAAGCTCAGCGTGGCTCATCGGCCGCCCGTCCCGCAGCGCGGCGAGCGCGGCGAGCAGCGGACCAAGACCCGCTTCGATCCGTTCGTGTTCCTGATGAAGCGCCTCGATCTGGGGGCCAAACCCAGGCTCGAGCACCAAGAGCCGAGGGCCCACCGAGTGATCTTCGTCTGCCGCGTGGAGCGGCAGCGCCTCGGAGAAGTAGCGCCACGCCTGGGCGGCCGCGCGGGCCACGTCAGGATCGCCGAGGTCCGGCTGAATGAGCAGCCGCCGAAGTCCCGCGAGGTAGCTTCGGATCCGCGTGTGGCACGCCAGGAGCAGCCCGTCGATGGTCTCAGGCGTCGTGTCCTGACCGCGAAGCGGCGTCATGCCCGCCCCCCCCCGCCGGGACCCGGCCCCCAGGCTCAGCGTTTGACCCCGGTCGCTCGAAAGCTCTCGGTGTTCCGTACCCGGCGCGACACATAGATGTCGGCGTAGCCCGCCTCGGCATACCAGCGTTCAAGCTCCTCTCCCGGAAAAGTGGCGGTCACCGGCACCCGGAGCCGATCGTAGACGTCGGCCACCACGACCTCAAAGGGCCAGCGGTGGTGATCGTGTACGGGCAGGTGGGTCACCACCGACGAAAATCCTGGCAACCCGCCCAGTATCCGCGTTGGCGTGTGCGAGAACATCCTCAAGCCCGCGGCGATCACCTGGCTGGAGCGGTGCAGCTGTTCCGAGCTCATCTCCCGGGTCGCCCCCCGCAACGCGCCGTTGGCGATCTTCACCAGCCCCTGCCTCGGGCCGTAGGTCCAGGTCGAGAGACGACCTCCCGGGCGCACCAGCTCGTCCAGCGCCAACCAGGTGCTGTGGGGAGCTTCGACATGGTGGAGCACGCCGAAGGAATATACAATATCAAACAGGCGCTTCTTCAGAGGCGGGCGCCGCACGTCACCCTGGACCACGTGCGCGCGTACCAGATCGCCGAGGTTCCGCGACGCCGAAGCGACCGCGTCCGCGCTGGAGTCGAGCGCCACCACCTCGGCGCCATAACGGGCGGCGAAATAGGCATGCCTCCCAAAACCCGCCCCCGCGTCGAGCACCAGCTTTCCTGCCCAGTCTGTGGGCTTGAGCGGCGCGGCGAGGTCGTTGAAGTTCTCTTCGAACTCGGGCACGGAGCGGCCGAACTCCGTCCAGCGGTGCCCCGAGGCCGGCCCCGCGTCGGTCTCGGGAGGCAACATGCGGGGCACACCGTCCACCACCGGATAGCTGCTCTGGCACTGACGGCACCGCAACGTGCCGGTTCGGACCTCGGTAAGCGTTCGCCGACCGGCGCCGGGCACTGACTCGTCGGGCTCCCAGTGCCCCGAGAAGGCCGGGCGATCTTCCCCTCGTACGATGTCGATGAGCAGGTTGTCCCCGCCACAAGCGGGACACGCGAGCCAGTCGAGTAGCCTGAGCTTCATAGCGCCCCCCTATCCCAGCGCTTCTCGCCGTGCGCCGCTGCGGCTACGCTGGCCGGATGCTGCTCGCCCTCCTCCACCTCGCCCTCGCCGCGCCGCCCAACGTGATCCTCGTGGTGGTCGAGAGTCTCCGCGCCGATCGCCTGTCGCCCTACGGCTTCACCGAGAGGAGCTCGACGCCCAACCTCGAACGGTTCTCAAAACGGTCGGCGGTCTTCGAAAACACCGTGACCCAGGCCGGCTGGACCGTACCCGCGATCGCCTCCTTGTTCACCGCAGTAGACCCCCAAGCCCACCGCGCCCTGCAGTTTCGTAAGGGAAAAAGGCTGGAGGCGGACACGCTCTCGGACAGTCACACCACCCTCGCCGAGACCTTCGCTGCGGCGGGATACCGCACCCAGGCGCTGCTCAAGTCCGTGGTGATTGATGGACAAAGAGGTTTTGCCCAAGGTTTTGAACGTTACGACCGGGTTGATGGGGACATGGCCGAGGGGCCATCGGCCGAGCAGCTCACTAAAGCCGCGTCCGCATGGCTTCAGGGACAGATCGGTGTTGAACAACCGTTTTTCCTGTACCTGCACTATATGGACCCTCACTCCTCCTACAAACCGCCCGAGCCCTGGCAGACCCAGTACCGGGGCGACTACACCGGCCCGGTCGACGGCACCCACAAACAGATCCAGCAGGACTTCGTCGCTGGCGGAAAAGTCCCTTCCAAGGCTGATCGAGCAGCACTGCTCTCCTACTACGACGGTGCCGTGGCCTACTGGGACCACCAGTTTGGCGAGCTGATGCGCTTCGTCGTCGCCTCCGGCCTCGACCCCAACACCATCGTGGTGGTGGCCAGCGACCACGGGGAAGCTTTCTACGAGCACGGCCGATTCTTCCACGAGCACGTGTATCAAGAAAATATACGTATACCCTTGATTATCAAGGCTCCCGGCATAGGCGCAGTGCGACTGAGCCACTGGACCCAGCTCATCGACGTGGCGCCGACGCTCGTCGATCTCGCCGGACTGACGCCCGATCCCCGGTGGCAGGGCCTCTCGCAGGCCGGCGCGATGCGCGGCGAGGCGCCGACGTTACGTACCGCCTACGCCGAATATGCTGGCTATCGAGCCGCGATCGACACCAACGGGATGAAGCTCATCCTGGGCGACGGCTACGCCAAGCTGTTTGACCTCTCGAAGGACCCGACCGAGCTGCGAGACATCTCGGGGCTCCGGATGGGAGAGGTAAACCGAATGAAAACAATACTTGAAGCACGGTATAACGAAGGCCGCGAACGTGCAGGGCAATTCAGCGGTGTCGCCCCGGTGCCGGTCCCCGCCGACCAGGCCGAGGCGCTGAAGGCCCTCGGTTATACACCTTGAACGGTGCACCTTCGCTGCGTGTGGCCCTTCAGACCGGCGCCAGTACGGTCGTGTACCGGATCTTCGCCGTCGGTTTTGCCTTTGCGTCGGTGTGCGGCGGCGCCATGATCGGGCTCCAGCTCCGCGCGGGGTTGTTGGGCGAACCCGAAGGCACGGTCATGCCCTTCGTACCCGTCGCATTTCTCGGCGCGTCGGTGTTCTTCCACTGGCTCGTCTGGCGCGATCGGGCGAGTGACGTCGAGCTCTCCACGAGCGGGCTCCGGGTGCTTCGGGGCAAGAAGGAGCTGCTCGCCTGGGAGCAGATCGACGGCCCGCACAGCGCGCTCCGTGAGAACCGAAACGTCGTGGTGACGGTGAACGGACGCGCGACCGCCCAGCAGGAGCTCGTGCTCCGGCTCCGGAACGGCGAGGCGCGGGTGCTCGCGGTCTCGACCGATCCCGAAGAACAGCGGTCGTTTGAGGTCTTGCTCCACAACATCCAACGCGCCTGTGCCCCCTCGGTCGTGTCGGACGAGGGACCACCCGAGGTGCTCCGCTGCCCCTCCTGCGGCGCGCCCGCGCCGGTCGCCCTCCGGCCCGAGGTACGTTGTTGGCGTTGCGACTCTGTGATTGTGATACATGAGCCGATACAGCGCCGTCTGGCCGCAGCCACCCGCGCCGACGGGGAACGGTTGGCCCTCACGCGCGCGCTGAACGCCGCTTTGGAGCAGCCCGAAGCCGCGGTCGCCAACCGTTACCTGTTGGCCTCAGTGGTATCGCCCTACCTGGTACCGGTCCTGGGCTGCGCCGGGGCGGAGCTCCTGCCCGCGGGGGCGTCCGCCACCATGGCGCTGATCAGCTTGAGCAACCTGCAGTTTCGCCGGCGGGCCGCATTACCCGGGCTGGCCTCGGTGTTCGCCGCCCGCCCTCCCGAAGCTCCAGGCGCCCCGCTCCGGTGTCGGTCCTGCGCGGGCCCGCTACCTGAGACGCCCGACGCGCTCGTCGGATGCCCCTGGTGCGAAGCAGATAATGTCCGGGCGCTCTCGTTGGAGCGTCCCGCGTCCCTGTGGGCGGCGGATCAGGAGGCGCTCGGGAGCTTCCTGGACCGTAAGGCCGAAGCCGCCTGGTGGCCGAGGGCGGGGGTGGTGCTGTGGGGCGGGCTCACGCTGGTTGGGCTGGTGTACGCGCTGTTGCCTGCATAACAACGCGGAGGCTCAGTTCGGCGCAAAAGTAGCGATCATCTTGGCTTTACCTCGCACCGCCACCTCGGGCATCGCGGTCCACACGATGTCCGGCGCCGCCGCCGCCCGCGTCGCGGCTGACGCCAGGATCGGCCGACTGTGATCCTTGGTGAGCCCCTCGATCCGACTCGCGAGGTTCACCGCGTCGCCCACCGCCGTGTACTCCTTTCGGTGCTCGGCCCCGATGTCGCCGACGATCGCCGGCCCGGTGTGGAGCCCGATGCCGAGCTTGACCGGCGCGTCCCCCCGGTCGATCCGCCGCGTGTTCATCCGCTCGATCGCCAGCTGCATCTCGAGCGCGCACCGCACCGCGCGCGTAGCGTGGTCCTCCATCGCCAGGGGCGCGCCGAACCACGCCATCATGCCGTCACCGATGAACTTGTCGAGCGTACCGCCGTGGCGGAACAGCACATCCACCATGACGCCGTGTACCTCATTGAGCAACGCCACCACCTCGGCGGTGGTGAGCCTCTCGCTGACGGCGGTGAATCCTCGTATATCCGAGAACAAGATCGTGATCTCGCGCTCCTCGGTTGCGCCAGGGACGTGCCCGCCGACGGTGATCCGATCCACCACCGCGGGTGAAAAGTACCGCCCGAGCCGGGCCCTGGCGGCTTGTTCGGAGGTGATCCGCCGGAGCAACGCCCGTATCCGGGAAGGCACATAGAACCCCAGCCCGGCCGCCGCGCCGAACAGCAGGGCGGTCGAGCTCGTAAAGAGCAGGATCGCCGTGCCGTCCCACACCGTATAGGCACGCCCATACTGGAAG
The DNA here is from genome assembly GCA_947486185.1 of Deltaproteobacteria bacterium. Taxonomy (GTDB): domain Bacteria; phylum Myxococcota_A; class UBA796; order UBA796; family SXON01; genus CANKTH01. Next base: position 71,501 of record CANKTH010000003.1, on the reverse strand, counting down.
GCCAACATCGACAGCGTCCCCAGGACGCCCGCGAGCACCACGTTTCGGGGCTGAAGGGAGAGCTGGGCCGCCATGATGAGAAGCATCACCATCGCGAAGGTGTAGCCGTAGGTGACCTCGTCAGCCCAGGGCTGGATTTCCAGCGTCTGTACCTGAAGAAAAAGCACACACGGGATGTCCAGCGCCACCAAGGCAAGCCAGGAGCGGTCGAGCACCCGCGCCCACCTACGAGCAGCGGCCCAGAGCAGGATTCCCAGCGCCCCATAGGTCACCAGGAGGGGCAAGAGGTCGAGCATCCCCGAGTGCACGACCTGGGCGTAACCCAGATAAGCCAGCACCCACGCCGGTACTCCCAAGGCACGCACCGCGAGCAGACGGCGTGCGCTCTCCTGCCGCTCGGCGAGGAGGGCCCGACTCAACGCAGACTCGAGTTCTGTTTCCGTCACCGGCGCACTATAGCGTGCCCACTCGATTCGCGACGGCCGGAGCCGCCTGAAGCCCGCTCAGCCGTCCGGCGTCGGATCGTCGATCACCCAGTACCGGATGCCGTCAGACAGCTCGGGGGACCCCAGCACCGGCACCAGGGTCTGCGGTGAAACACTGTTTCCGGCGGGACCTGCCCGCCACACCACGTAACGGAAGCCGATCCGGTGGAGCCGCGCGCGCGCCTCGTCGCGACCCAGCCCCGGGAGCAGGCGGAGCACCTCGTCGAGCCCGCGCACCGACGCGATGTCCTGCATCCGGACGATCCGCGGCATCGCCGAGGTGGGCCGTCGATGGAATGCCGCGGAGAGCATCGCGCGCTGGCCGGTCAAAAAATCCGCCTCGACAGGGACTTCCAACACGCCTCCCGGCTCGGGATCGGCCGCGAGCTGCGCCATCAGCGAGAGCCCCGGCACCGGCGCCGACGGACGCGGCCAGAGCTCCCGAGTCTCCCACACCACCTCGGTCACCGCCGCGGCGGAGATCACGAGGGCGAGCACCGCGCCCAGCCCGCGGGAGAACCGTGACAGTCCCGCGGCGATCAGGAGTGGCAATCCGAGTGAAGCTACCACGACAGCGCGGTAATACTGTGCGCTCCGCGCGAGCGGGTAGCCCTCTTGGGCGAGCCACCAGGCCGGCAGGCGAAGTCGCGCGCCCTCATAGGTATACGGCTGGTTGTTGACGTACAGCACCTCGCCGAGCGCCAGGCCCATGCCGATCACGACGAGGCCGAGGCCGAGCGCCCGGCCGCGCGCCCGTCGGAGCAGGCCGACGATGCCGGCGACGAGCAGCACCCGGCCCAACCACGCCACGTGGATGGTGTCGACGCGCGGGTCCTCCCAGCTCGACGGTGGGCTCCAGAAGTATCGGGGCTGGGCGAGGGTACGAAGAAAGGTGCCGACCTCGACGGGTCGGTCCGCGGGACGGAAGATCGAGAAGGCCATCTCCAGGTTGTAGTACCAGGAGACCGGGCGCAAGACCAACGCCGCTGCAGCCGCAGCCAGGAGCGCGAGGACGAGCCGGAGGAGCCGCTGACGCCACGGCACCGACGGCCCGAGCACCGACGACGCCCCCTGCACGACCAGCATGAACGGGAGGAGCAACACATGGGTTGGTTCGGTCACCCCGCCGAGCCCCACGACGACCACGAACCCGAGGCCGGCGAGCAGGCGCGTGGTGGCGCGCGCGCCCTCCAAGAGCTCCAGCAGGAGGAGCAAAGAGGCCGGTAAGATCCAGATCTGAGCCTTACAGGTCTGGCCCGACGCCAGACAGCCGAGCGCGAAGGGCGACAGCCCGAACAGGCTGCCCAACACGCCGGCCGCCAGGCCAGAGACCCCGGTGACCCGACGGATCCATAAGGCGGCGACCGCTGCGCCCACCCCGAGGCTACCCAACATCGCCAGGTTGTAGGAACCAAGTGGGCCGAACCACGGGCGGAAGGGGACGACGGCGAGCGCGGGCGCCCAGGCGATGAACCGCGCCTCGGGCACCTTGGGAAAACCCGCCTGTGAGGTTCGTAGATAAGGCTCGAGATCGCCGGTGGCCATTCGCGCCATCTGGTCAAAGGCCCAGACGTGACCATCGTGAAACACGCCCTCTGCCGCCGATGTACGGAGGTGTAAGGGTAGCGGCCAGTACAAGCTGCACACGACGGTCGTGGTGAGCAAAAAAGCGAGACATGCCGGAGCGAACAACTGATAAAGACCGATAATCAACCTGTGTAGTCGCGACACATCACCCGCGTTCGGGGGAGGACTCATGGGGAGAGCAGCGCCTGGACGGTCGGCAACATCAACAGCGCGAGGCGCTCCTGGCCCGCGGGCGAGGGGTGTACATCATCGAGCATCGCCGACGCCGGCAGCCCGCGGAACATCGAGGCGGCGTCCAGCACGCGTATCCCGGGCACCGAGGCTAACATCTCGGCATACGCCAGGACCGCGGGCTCCCTTCCTTTGGCGTACTCCGACACCCCGACAAAGGCCCCACAACGCGATGCCATCGCGTTGACGTTATCCGCCGCTTCGGCCAGCGTCACCGGCGGGACCCAATGATCGGGGTCGGGGCTGTCTCCGCGCATGAGCCCAGCGATGCCGATGCCCGGGAAGCTCGGCACCTGGTCGTTGTGACCCATATAGAGGATGCAGAGCTCGGGACGAAGATCGAGCGTTTCCAGGATCCGGCGCATATGCCAGGAGGTGCTGCCCCCGAGCGCCAGGGACACCACCTGGGCGTTGGGCAGCTTCTCCTGGAGGATCTGTGGCCAGAAGCGCCCCGACGTGCCGCCGCCGCTCGACGACGATCCCAGGGCCACCACCCGTGGGTGATGCTCGGGCAACTTCTGAGCCTTGAAGTTTGAGATCGCCTGCTCGACCTTCCGATTCACCATCGCCGGGTCCACGGCGACGAACAGCGGACGCTCGGTGTTGAGCGCCGATGCGCCCATGTTGGTCGGGCGCGCAAAATCGAGCACCGCCGCCAGAGCGAGCCCCACCCCGCCGAGCGCCCACACCCCACCGAACAGCTTTCGCCACCGGGCGTGACTGGGATCCACGGCCGCCGACGCGCCGGTCGTCGCCAGGACGACCCCCAGGAGCGTCAGCGCCTTGACCCCGACGCTCGGGCCCAGGAGCGCGAGGGGCGACAACAGGAGGGGCATGGCGCCAGCCAGACCGAACACCAGGGCTGTCGCCAGCCCGAGCCCCAGCCCCGCCCCCGCGTGAGGCCAGACCACCGACTCGCGGGCGAACACCACCGCGACGCCATCCACGGCGGCGCCACGAAGTACCGTATGTTGTCCCGCACGAATCCACATGCGGTCCGCGACACATCCTTCCGGCGGCCCCGCCTGAAGCCGCCGCCGGTCCGCGGTGATCTCCAACATATCGCCGCATACAAGCCCAAGATAGTGCGAGCCGCCCTGCCACGCCGTGGGCAGCTCGTTGCCCATGAGGCTGAGGTCATGCCGATAGAGCCCGGCGACCGCGCCAAAGTGACCGACCACATGCCTCCCGGCGGGGTCGCCCAACATGAGGTCGACGTCTGCGCTCTCGGCCTCCACCAGGACGGACCTCCCCCGCCCAAGCTCCAACAGTGCCCCGGCTTCGAGCGTGAGATGGTCAGCGGCAAAGGAGATCTCTCCCTGGTGCCCCACCCCGGCCGGCCCACCGGCGTGGAGCCGGCCGGCCGTCCCCGCCAGCGTCACCACCCCCGCGGCCCCCAAGACCAGGAGGGCCGGGCTCGGGCTTCCCGCCGGGCGCACCTAGATGACCTCGGCCGAAGTCCTGCGGACTTCGGCGGCCGCTTCGCGCCTGCGCCTCTGGCGCCGAGGTCGTTCCGGGAGGGGGAGCCTCCGCTCCTCCTTGCGGCTGCGCCGCACCCCCTCCCGGTCGCTTCGCGCCCGGCGCCGCGCGCGTCCACGCACCACCAACAGCCCCAAAACTTCCGTCACGCGCATCTAGGTGCCCATCTTGATGATGATCTCATTCATGATCTCGGTGGTACCCCCGCCGATCGGCAGGAGCCGCGCGTCCCGCGAGAGCCGCTCCACCCGTGTCTCGCGCATATAGCCCATTCCACCAAGGATCTGCACCGCGTCGTAACACACGGACACCGCCGTTTCGGCCGAGAGATTCTTGGCCATCGCCACCTCAGACACACAGCTCTCCCCGGCGTCGATACACCCCGCCACCGCGTAATTCAGGGTGGTCGCGGCGGTGACGCGTGTGGCCATGCTGGCGAGCTTGTGACGAATCACGGGCATCGCCGAAAGCTTTTTCCCGAAGGCGTGGCGCTCTTCCGCCCAGCTCCGCGCGTCCGCAAGCGCGATCCGGGCGGTCGCGTGGCCGAAGGCCGCCAGCATCAGCCGCTCAGTAGCGAAGTTGCGCATCAAGGTCAGAAATGCGCCGCCTTCTTCGCCGATCCGGTTCGCCGCCGGCACCCGCACCCCTTCGAAGGACAGCGCCGCGGTGTCCGACGCGCGCCAGCCGGTCTTCCTGAGGGATCGAGACACACTGAACCCCGGCATACCCCGTTCAACCACAAAGAAAGAGAGATTGTGGTGCTTGCCGTGCTCTTCTCCCGTACGTGCCAGCACCGTCACAAAATCGGCGCGCGCCCCCGAGGTGATGAACATCTTGTCGCCGTCAATCAGGTAGTCTCCCCCGTCGCGCCGGGCGCGCGTACGGATGCCAGCGACATCCGAGCCCGTGCCAGCTTCGGTGACCGCGAGGGCCGCGATACGCTCCCCTAAGAGGGTCGGGCGAACAAACTGGTCGATCTGCGCGCGGTCTCCCGCTTGAACGATCGCGGGCAAGGCGATGCCCAAGGAGCCGAGCCCCGCCACCACCCCCGAGCTGCCGCCCTCCAAGAGGCCCTCGATGATCATCATCATGTGCAACATACCGCCGCCACCGCCGCCAACCTCTTCCGGGAAACCCACCGCAAGCACTCCCGCCGCCGCGGCCGCCTGATAGAGTTCGCACGGGAAAAGCTCAGCTTCTTCCCATTCTTCGACGTGAGGTGCGATGGACTGGCGCGCGAAGCGCCTCGCGCTGTCGCGGATCGCACGATGGCTGTCATCGAGGGAGTGGTCCAGGAAATCCATCGCCGTCCCTTATCGTGCTCTTTACGAAGCGGAAGTCACAGGCCCGCTTTCCTCCGGCACTCCACCGCCGGGCCGCGGTCTCGCCCGCGAGGATACACTGGCACGACGAGGGTCCTATGCGCATCTCCCGGAGCGCCCTGCTCAGCGACGTCGGTCAGGTGAGGAACAACAACGAAGACGCCGCGCTGGCCCGAGGGAACCTCCTCGTCGTCTGTGACGGAATGGAGGGTATCGAAGCGGGGGAAGTGGCGGCGGCGCTGGCGATTGAGACGCTTACCGCCCACGCCGAGTCGATCGACCGGCTGGCACGTGCGGGGAGCGCCGCGGCCGCCGATCATCGGAAGACTGTAGGCGAGGCGCTGGAACGTGCGATTCAAGCTGCAAATAGCATGGTTTTCGAGACGGCCGCCGTCCAACATACCGGCGGCATGGGCACCACCCTCGTCGCAGCGGCGGTGGTCGGTGCGCACGCGGTGATCGCCCACGCCGGCGATTCGCGTGCCTGGCTCTGGCGCGCGGGCGGACTCCACCAGCTCACCGAAGACCACTCCGTCGCGATGTTGCGCCTCAAACGCGGATTGATCACCGAGGCCCAGTTAGCGACCGACGCGCACCGAAACCTGCTGTACCGCGCGGTGGGTATGTCGGAGTACGTCGATGTCGACCTCGCCGACGTCGCCCTCGCCGACGGGGATGTGCTGATGTTGTGTTCGGACGGGCTCCACGGCGTCGTGCCCGAGGCGACGATCGCCGAGCTGCTCGCCCACCCCGACCCGAACGAGGCCGCCCGACGGCTGGTCGCCGCCGCCAACCAGAACGGGGGCCCGGACAACATCACCGTGGTGATCGCCCACATCGCCGGGGACGTGCCCGGGAATCGGCTGTGCACCCGGCAGAAGCTGCTTCGCGGGCTCTATCTCTTTGGCGAGCTCTCCGACAGCGAGCTGGCCGTGGTGGCCCATTATCTCGACGAATCCACCGCGCCCGCGGGAGCAACGCTCGCGAAAAAGGGGAAACGAGGCGACGATTTCATGGTCCTTCTCGACGGGCGAGTCCGCGTCTCGACGGGCGGCTTGCAGCTCGTCGACCTCGGGGCCGGCGAGTCGTTCGGGGAAATGGCCCTGGTGTCACCGGCGCCGCGTTCGGCGACCGTCACGGTGCTGGAGCCCTGTACGTTTCTGATTTTATCCAGGCAGAACTACGACGAGCTCTGCGCCCGCAGGCCCGAGGTCGGTATCAAGATCGGCGGGGCGATGTTGCGGACCATGGCGGAGCGCATACGCGAGCTGACCGGCCGAATCGCAGCGGTGGAGCGGGCGCTCCGTGGGCCATCGAAGGGCTGAGATCAGGGATCGGGGTCGAGCCGGGTCCAGGCAGCGCCGTCGCAGCCGCTCGTCGCCACGTCAGCGCGATCCGCGCTGACGCCCGCGGCGTCGGCTTCCGAAGCGGCGTCCGAGCTGACGTGACACAGGTAGAGCACCCCGGCGGCCTCCGCCCAGTCAAACCGGCTCCACGCCCCGCCCGCCACGGGGTTGGTCGGGTCGTTCTGGGCGACCGCGTAGTCCAGGTCGTTGTCGTAGTCGGAGACGGAGAAGCGGGAGGCCGACCCGGTGGTGGGCGTGATCGTCCACGACGCCGAGCCGACGAGGTAGGTGGCCCCAGACCCGTCGATCCAGGTGCCGGCGATCTCGATGTCACCGGCCGGATTAGAGTCGTCGGCACCGGAGTCGGCGCCACCGGAGTCGTCGGCACCGGAGTCCGTTTCTCCGGACTCGGTGCCGCCGTTGGTGTCCGTGTCGAGCGTATCGCTGTCCGCCCCGGCCGGCCCAAAATCGTCTCCCGAAGGGTCGTTCAGCCCATCCGGCGGCAGGCAGCCGAATAAGAAGACGAAGGGAAGCGGGAAGCGGAGCATCGTCCCAGCATAGCAGAGCCCAGTCTGCCTCGCCCGGGCCGAACGGCGGAGCAATCCACCCTCGTGCTCATCCCGGGCAGCTCTCCAGGTCCCAGCTGGAGATGTTGTCGGACTCGTCACACTCGTGGACCAGGCTCTCCGCGTCCACCAGCAGATAGAGGCTCGCGCCCGCCAGGAGCGCGATGTCGGCCGTGAAGGTGTAAGGCGCACTTCGTACGCCCGGTTCGAGGCGATCCGGCGTCAACTGGGTCTCCAGCAGCGTCAGGCCTCCGGCACCGTCGTCGGCGTAGAGCGAGAGCGCAAGGCCCGCCGGGGCGAACAACGAACCCGTGTTCGCGATCGTGGCGTAGACCTCGACACTCTCCGAGCTACAGTCGGTGCACACGCCGATGATCTCTCCCGCCAGGTCGGGCGAGTCCGTGCCCAGCGCCGAAGCGAACGCTTGCCCACGGAACATGTCGTAACCTTCGGTCCACGGCGCGCCGATCGAGGAGGGTACGCCAAAGCCGTCGTCGTCGGCATTCGTGACGTAGTAGTTGTAGCTGTTGAACATGTTGCGGGCGTTGGCCCAGCGATCGTTCACCTCACCCAACACATGGACGCCGTCCCAGCCAGTCCAAGCGTAGTCGTTGTTCACGTCGACGATCTCCACGTTGCCGTCGTTGTCGACGTCCGCGATGACCGGGAACTCGTAGAGGGTCCCGCTCGCGTGGTCCGCGTGGGTGTAGAGCGAAACCCCGGTGGCGCCGTCCAAGATGAACAGGTCGTACTCGTCGGCGTAGACGACCTCGTGCGCCCCATCCCCGTCAAAGTCAAAGGTGGAGCAGGCGGCGCTCGACGACGAGGAGTCCCGGATAGTACGGGTCCAAAGGGTGGCGCCTCCGCCTGTGAACCCCCGGATCGTGCTCGCCCCCGCGGCGGCGACATCCGCGTCCCCATCCCCGTCGAAGTCGCCTACACACGGCGCCCCTGCGCCGGCCGAGCCGATGCTCACGCCCCACATCACGGTGCCGTTGGTGTCGAGCACCGTCAGCGTGCCCGCGTTGTTGATCGCCACCTCGCCAAGCCCGTCCCCGTCAAAGTCACCGACTGCGGTGCGGCCCGATCCTCGCGACGCGTTCCACACCAACACGCCGGTGTGGCTGTAGACCGAAGAGCCGGCGATCACCTCCAGGTCGCCGTCGACGTCGAGATCGACGGCGTAGGAGTTGAAGCCGCCGTTGTGGACGAGACCGCTCGCGTACACGGTGCCGTTGGCGTTGTAGATGGTGGCGCCCGCGATGACCTCGTTGTCGCCGTCTGCGTCGAGGTCGGCGACGGCGGGGGCGGTGTAGCTGCTGCCGTTGCTCGTGGCGGAGGCCCACTTACAGGCGCCGGTGTTCTCGAGCGCCAACATATAGCCCGCGGTGCCGGTGGTGCCGGCCCGCCCGTTCACGAGGATGTCGGGGCTCCCGTCGTTCTCAAGGTCGGCGATCGCGACCCCGCCCGCGCCCATCACGGAGTAGTTCGTGACGCCGCAAGTCACGGTGTAGACGCTCAGCACTGTGCCGCTGCCGTCGCCCGCCACCACACGCAAGTAGCCGGCGCTCGAGTAGGCCCCGCCCGCGAAGGTGGTGTAGGCGATGTCGGGCATGTCGAGCTCGTTGATGACCCCATCGCCGTTGTCGTCGGTGAGCTGGCCGACCGCAGGGGCGGCCATGATATCGGTATAGGTCGGCCCCGCGGCATAGACGTGGCCGTTGTCGGAGTCGTTGGTCCACTCGACCACGATCTCCCAGTCCGCGGGGTCCGTGAGACCGGTCGTGCACGTACCCGAGACCACGCCTGTGCCGGGTACGCCGTCGCACGCGTCCGGATAGTCGTCGCCGTCGCAGTTGCTGTCGATGCCGTCGTACCAGCTCTCGGCCGCGTCGGGGAAGATTCCGTCGTCTGTGTCGTCACAATCGGTGCTGTCCGCGACGTGGTCCGCGGGAGACAGGCAGAGGAGCACGCTGACGTCGGCGTCGCCGAAGCCGTCGCCGTCGCCGTCGCCGTACCAGGCGGTACCCGTGCCGAGGTCGGTGCTGTCATCGGCGTCGTCGATCAGGCCGTCGCAGTCGTTGTCGATGCCGTCACACACCTCGGTCGCATCCGGGTGGACCGCCGGCGCTGTGTCATCACAGTCGGTAGCGTCACCTAGGTAGCCTGTCGGCGCGGCGCAGGTCTGCACCGCATCATCCGCATCGCCAAAGCTGTCGCCATCGCGGTCGGCGTACCAGGTGGTGCCCGTGCTGAGGTCCGTGCTGCCGTCCGCGTCGTCGATGGCGCGGTCACAGTCGTTGTCGATGGTGTCACAGATCTCGAGGGCGTCAGGGTGGACCGCGCGGTCGGTGTCATCACAGTCCTGATCGTCCGCGACCGAGCCAAGAGGCGCGTCACAGGTCAACACCGCGTCGTCGGCGTCGCCGAAGCCGTCACCGTCGATGTCGGCATACCAGTCCGTAGCGGTGCCGAGATCGACGCTGTCGTCGCTGTCGTCGATTCCGAGGTCGCAGTCGTTGTCGATACCATCACAGATCTCCGTGGCGACGGGGTTGATCGCCCCCACGTCGTCATCACAGTCGCTGCTGTCCGCCACGAAGCCGGCGGGCGACACACAGCTCACGGTCATGACGTTGGCGTCGCCAAAACCGTCCCCGTCGACGTCCTGGTACCAGACCGAAGCGTCAACCGCTGTGTCTTCGTCGGACCCATCCTGACAGTTGTTGTCGATGCCGTCGCAGAGCTCAACCGCGTCGGGATTCACCGCGGCGTCGGTGTCATCGCAGTCATTCGGATCAGCGAGGCTGCCGGGGGGCGCGCTACACGCGTACGCCGCGGTCCCCGGGTCCCCAAAACCGTCTCCGTCGCCGTCGACGTACCAGATCCCGGCGTCTACCGAGCTGTCTTCGTCGCTCACCCCGTCGCAGTTGTTGTCGATCCCGTCGCAGAGCTCCTCCGCGTCGGGGGAGACCGCGCCGTCGACGTCGTCACAGTCGCTCATGTCCGCTACCGAGCCGGGGGGGGCCTCACAGGCGGCGGCCGCGGCAGCGGGATCACCGAAGCCGTCCCCGTCGACGTCGTCGTACCAGATAGCGGCGTCGATCGCGCTGTCTTCATCGGTCTCGTCGTCACAGTCGTTGTCGAGGTCGTCGCAGACCTCGAGCGCGTCGGGCGAGATCCCGGCGTCGGCGTCATCACAGTCGGCCTCGGACCCGACATGGCCGGTAGGCGCTTCACAGGAGACCACGCCGGTGGACGCGTCGCCGAAACCGTCCCCGTCTTGATCGAGGTACCAGGTGCCGGCGTCCCCCGCGGTGGCCTCATCGAGCTCGCCGTCGCAGTTGTTGTCGATCCCGTCGCAGAGCTCCACCGCGTCGGCGTTCACCAGAGCGTCGTTGTCGTTGCAGTCCTCACACGCTGGGGCGTTGTCGCCATCCGCGTCGTCGTAGCCGGTTGAACCGTCGCAGTTGTAGTCGTTGGGATCCGCGCAGTCCGCCTCGACCACGCCGGGGTTGAAGGCCACGTCCGCGTCATCACAGTCGCCGCCCGCCTCGACGTAGCCCGGGTCTGCCTCGCATCCGATCATCTCCGCCGCCGAGTCCCCGTAACCATCTCCGTCGCTGTCCAGATACCAGCTTCTTACGCCAAGTACGGTGTCGTCATCGCTGTCCACCAAGCCGTCACAGTCGTTGTCGAGCCCATCACACGTCTCGGTCGCCGACGGGCTCACGTAGACCGAGCCGTCATCACAGTCTTCACACGCGGCCCAGCCGTCCCCGTCGTTATCGCTAAAGCCGACCGAACCGTCACAATTGTAGTCGATCGGGTCGGCGCAATCGCTCTCTTCGGCGCCGGGGTACACCTGGGCGGCGGAGTCGTCGCAGTCCCCCGCTTCGGCGACACCGCCCGCCGGGGCGTCGCAGGCGGTGACCGATCCGTCGGCTTGGCCGTAGCCGTCACCATCGCCATCGATGTACCAGGTGACGGCACCGCTGACCTCGTCGTCGTCGTCGTCGGTGAGGCCATCACAGTCGTTGTCGAGGCTATCACACTGCTCCACGGCATCGGGGTTCACCCCGGCGTCGGCGTCGTCACAGTCAGCCCCCGTCGAGACGGCGCCGTCCACCGGCTCACACTGCTCGATCATCGCGCCTTCGTCACCGTACCCGTCGGTGTCGGCGTCGGGGTACCATGCGGTCGCGAGCCCCTCGTCCGCGGCCCCGTCACAGTTGTTGTCGAGGCTATCGCAGAGCTCCTCGGCGCCGGGGTAGATGGACGCGTCCTGGTCGTCACAGTCCTCCGCGGCGCTCACGCCGTCGTCGTCTTCATCGAGCTTGGACGGGTCGGTGGTGAGCGCCGTCGGTCCGGTCTTGCCGCCGCCGCCGGGGCCCGGCTCACATCCGAGGAGCAAGGCGGAGAGCGACACGAAGAAAACGCGAGGGGAGAGGTTCATGGTGCCTCCGAGGCACGCTATCGTACCAGATCACCGCGAAGTGGGGGGTCCGAAGACGCGATCCCGGTGACGGGGCAGCCGGGACCGGATCCGCGTATTTGGGCGACTCGCCCGCCCCCCGCACGCGCGCCTCCCCTCGTGAGCAACCGGTTAGAGCCCGGGTATGAAAAACCTGCGGCTCATCGCGGTCCTCGTCGTCGCGGCCAATCTCGCGGTCGTCGCCTTCCTCCTCCTTAAAACGCCCGCCGACACACGTCCGGCCGGCGTCAGCGAGGCCATCGCGCCGCTCCTCGAAGACACGACTCAGGCCCGCGCGACCTACGAGCTCGGCGACCAAAAAGAGAAGCTCAACCTGATCGTCATCTCGATGGACGCCCTCCGGTACGACCGAAGCGGTTTTGGCGGCAACCCCGACGGGCTCACGCCCAACCTCGACGCGTTCATGGAAGAAGCTGCGGTCTTCCACGATGCCGCCGCCGTCGCGTCCTGGACCCTGCCCTCCCACATGTCGATCTGGACCGCGCGCTGGCCCTCCATCCACGGGGTCACCAACAAACTCAAGCTCCTGTCCCAAGACCAGATGGTGCCGACCACGCTGTCCCCCGGCATCGAGACCTTCCCCGATCACCTGGTCCGCGCCGGCTTTACCTCCGCCGGTTTCACCGGTGGCGCCGGCGTCCAGGCGATGTACGGCTTCGGCCGGGGTTTTGAAACATGGCTCGACGACAAACCTTTCGCCGGCTTTGACTACAGCGCGCCGCCCGCATTGGAGTGGCTCAAGGCCAACAGCTCCAAACGGTTCTTCCTCTTCCTTCACGGCTACGACGCCCACGGCCAGCACGACCTCACCGGGCTCCGCCCGCGGGACGTCATCACCGACTACCACGGCAACCTCGACGGCTCGATCGAGGAGCAGGCCCGGCTCCGAGAAGAGGGGCTGGCGTCCATCAAGAACCCCGGTGACACCGCCGATCTTTCGGGAAAGGTGTCCGCGGATGACGCGGCCTTCCTCAAGAAGGTCTACGACCTGAAGGTCAAACAGGCCGACGAACGTGTAGGCGCCTTCCTCACCCAACTCAAAGCGATGGGGATCTACGATCGCTCGGTCATCGCCATTGTCTCGGATCACGGCGATGAATTCATGGAGCACGGATACGTCGATCACGGGCCCACGCTCTGTCAACATCAGCTCCACGTGGTCATGGGTATTCGTTTTCCAGGCTTTACCCGTCGAAATGACATCAAGACCCCCGTGCGACTCTTCGATCTCTTTCCGACCCTGTTCGACGCCTTGGGGCTCACCGGGCCTTCCGGGGTGGACGGCCAGAGCCTGATGCCGATCCTACGTGGGGAGAAGCTGGATCTTCCGATGTACGCCGAGAGCGACTACCGCCTGTTCGTACACCTGCGCTCGATCCGCCAGGGCAAGAAGAAGCTGGTGCTCGACCTCTCCGACGGCGGGCGTAGGCTCTACGATCTCGCCTCCGATCCGGAAGAAGCCCGGGACGGAAGCTCGGCCGACCCGCGCGCCACCTACGAGATGGAGCAGGCGGTTCGCCGGTGGTTGGAGACCACCCGCACCAACCCCCAAGACTATCTCGGCCTCAAACAGGAGCCGATCAAGATCTTCTGAGGCGGGGCCCGGCCATCACGCCGCTTGACCCATCCCGCCAACCGGCTCACTCTGCCCTATGCGTCTCCTGCTCCTCCTTGTGCTCTCGTCCTGCGTCGCCCCCGATTCCGCTTCGTGGCAGACGCGACTACCCGAGTTCCAAACCGAGGTTCAGCTCGACGGGTACACCGTGGAGTTTCGCGACCCGGTGAGCCAACTCAGCTTGGAGACCGTCGGTTTCGGCAGAAAACACCTGAAAGCCCTTCCCTCGAGCCCGCGACTGGTCGCCGAGCTGCCGGCGGTCACCGACCACGCCGGTGAGTTCTGGTACCCGGCGGGCGCGGGGCTCGGACAGGGTTGGAACCTCGACCAGGCGCCGGCGGGCGCCGGGCCGCTGATCGTGGAGGTGGAAGCGCCGGGCGCCGAAGTGTACGTGTGGCCCGACGGGGGCGGGGCCGATCTGCTGGCCGCGGATGGCGGGCGTTGGACCTACACCGGCATCCGAGCGACCGACGCCCACGGACTGCCACTCGCAGCGCATATCGAAGGCGAAGGCGAGCGGCTCAGGCTCGTGGTGGACGACAGGGGGGCGCGCTGGCCGATTCAAGTGGACCCCGTCGTGACCAGCGCCGCCGCGACATTGACGAGCTACGTCGCCGCCGAGCTCGGCCACGCTATCGCCGGCGGGGACGTCAACGGCGACGGTTACGACGACTGGCTGGTGACCGCCAACATCTTGTCCACCGCGGGCGCCGCCTACGTGTACCTTGGATCGGCCTCCGGTGTCGGGATCACTCCGGCCAACACCCTCTACCCCACCTATACTACGACCAACAACCAGTACGGCTACGACATCGAGAGCGGAGACTTCAACAACGACGGTTACGACGATGTAGTCGTCTCCGAACCCGGCTACAACAATGGGAGCGTCTATGTCTACATGGGCGCGGCCTCCGGGCTGTCATCGTCGGCCATCGTCGTGTTCGCCGGCACCGAGGCCCAAGAACAGTTGGGGTTTTCCCTGTCAGTCGGCGACTGGGACGACGACGGCTACGACGACCTTGTAGCGACAAGCCTCTATCGCTCCTACAACGGCGGGTTCGACGTCTATTATGGCAGCTCGGCCGGGCTCTCCACCCTCGATCGGGTACAGGTGACAGGCTCCCGCGCTATCGGCTACGACTCGGACAACGTGGGCGATCTCAACGGGGACGGCTACGACGACTTCGGAACCAGCGACTACGAGTCTGCGAGCTACTACGGAGGCGCCGACATCTACTACGGCTCCTCCTCTGGGCTCGGAACCACGGCCGGTCTCTCGCTGACTGGCCCACAGTACGACGTGTTTTATGGCCGTACCGTCTCCGGTCTGGGCGACGTCAACGGCGACGGCTTCGACGACATGGCGGTCGCCGCCGTGTCACTCGACCTGCCCTATTACGACTCTGGGGCGATCTACGTCTATCATGGTGGCGCTTCAGGACCGCCGACCACCGCGAGCGCTACGCTCTACGGCGGTGGTTACGGGGACAAGTTCGGTTGGTCCATCGACGCGGCGGGCGACACCAACAACGACGGGTTCGATGATGTCATCGTCGGCTCGCCTTATGCTGGTGGCACTACCTATTCGGCGGGAAACGCCCAGGTCATCCCCGGGTCGAGCGCCGGATTGGTCCAGGCGGACGCCGACACCTTCGCGGGCGGCGCGACCGCCTACGAGCAGTACGGGGCGGCGGTCGCGGGAGTCGGTGACATCAACGGGGACGGCTTCATGGATGTCTCGGTAGGCCACTCGCAAGCCAACGCGCGAGCGGGTAAAGCCTACCTGTTCTACGGGACGGACGGCAGCATCGACGATGACGGTGACGGCTCCTATGTGGGCGGCAGCACGCCCGACTGCGACGACGCCGATCCGAGCATCCATCCCGGGGCGGCCGAGGTGTGTGACGGGTTGGACCAGGACTGTGACGGCGCGGTGGATGATGGGGTGTTGAGCGCCTGGTACGCCGACCTCGACAGCGATAGCTGGGGCGATTCGGCGAGCTTGGAAGAGGCCTGCGCCGCGCCGACCGGCCTCATCGCGACGGCGGGTGACTGTGATGACGCGGACGCCAACGTCTCACCCGACGCGGTGGAGCTCACCGCCGACGGCGTGGACCAGAACTGTGACCTCCTCGAGTCCTGCTGGTTGGACGCCGATCTGGACGGGTGGGCCGGCGGGACCGCGGTGGATGAACGGGCGCTGGACTGTGTCGCCACCGGGGTCGCCCCCAGCTCAGACGACTGTAATGACCTCGATCCCGCGATACACCCGACGGCCGAGGAGCTTCCTGCGGATGGGGTCGATGCCGACTGTAACGGCGTCGAGTCCTGCTACGCCGACAGCGACGACGACGGCGTCGGCGGCACCTCGCTGGTCGGTTCAGCCACCCTGGACTGCTCGGGCATCGCCGAGAGCGGGACCACCGGCGACTGTGACGACGGCGACGCGCGCGTGGCGCCCGGGCTCAGCGAGCTCGCCGCCGACGGCATCGACGAAGACTGTGACGGGTTGGAGCTCTGTCATCAGGACGGGGACCTCGACGGCGCCGGCAGTACGACCCTCGTGAGCTCCGGCGCGCTCGCCTGCGACAGCGTCGGTGTGTCGGCCGCGGGGGACGACTGTGACGACGCCGACCCCACACGTTGGCCCGGCGCGACCGAGCTCGGCGCCGACGGCTTGGACAGCGACTGTGACGGACAGGAGCGCTGTTTTGAGGACACCGACGCCGACGGCTACGGTAGCCTCACCGAGCGACAGAGCAGCGATCTCGGCTGTCACGAGGCCGGTGTGTCGGGGGTGAGCGGAGACTGTGATGATACACGGAGCGATGTATCACCCGGCGCGACCGAGGCGCCTGCCGACGAGGTGGACGCCGACTGTGACGGCTTGGAGCATTGTTTTGACGACGCTGACGGCGATGGCTACGGCGGCACTACGGAGCGGGTGAGCGCGAGCATAGACTGCGATACACCGGGAGTCTCGGCGGTGAACACCGATTGTGACGATACACGCTCCGACGTATCACCGGTCGCCGCGGAGGGGGCAGCCGACGGCCTCGATCAGGACTGCGACGGCACCGAGGCCTGCTACCTCGACCAGGACGGCGACGGCTACGGCGGCGAATCCACCCTGAACCTGGAGAACCTCCTGTGTCTGGACGCAGGAGTGTCCCCGGCGGGTGGCGACTGTGACGATACACGCCCCGATGTGTCACCGGCCGCAGCCGAGGTGACCGCCGACGGCCTCGACGGCAACTGTGACGGACGGGAGCAGTGTCTCGAGGACGCCGACGGCGACGGCCACGGCGGCGCGACCGCGGTGACGAGCACCCGCCTCGACTGTGACGACCCGGGCGTAGCACCCGTCGCCGACGACTGTGACGACGGCCGGGCGACGGTCTCCCCGTCAGCGCCAGAGATTACCGCCGACGGCACCGACCAGGACTGTGACGGCTATGAGACGTGCTTCGCGGATACGGACGGCGACGGTTTCGGCAGCGAAGCCCTCACCGAGAGCGGCAACCTGGACTGTGACGACGCGGGCGAGGCTATCTCTGCGGCGGACTGCGACGACGACGCGGTCTCTTCTTTCCCGGGCGCGTCTGAGACCTGTAACGGTGAAGACGACAACTGTGACGGGAACGTGGACGAGTCCTTGAGCTGCGAAGCAGAAGAAGAGGACCGCGGGGAGATCAAGGTGGCGGGGGAGAGCTGTGGTTGTTCGGAGTCGGGCGCGGAGAGTCTGGCACCGCTGGCGGGGCTGTTGCTCCTGGCTCGGCGCCGGCGCCGCGCGCCACGCGTGTGAAGCACTCGCGTCAAAGGTCCACGCTGGAAATAAACTGCAGTGCCGCCGATAGGTGCGTTGGCAACGGGCCGATCGACCCGGCGCGTACGCGTGACCTCTCCTGTTCTGACATGCCGCCCTATATTGCTCACCCGGGCCCGCGATGGGCGGCGCTCCCGATCCTGACACCGCAGAGGTACGTGATGAAGACGCTCCCCCTCCTCATGCTCCTGGTTGGCTGCATGCCTACCCTGACCACGGTTTATCGTACCCCGACCTCGGTGGACCCCACGCCGCAAGACCTGCCCCCGCTCAACGTGGAGTACGAGATCCTCGGCGCCGTGACCGGAAAGGCTTGCGGCAACATCCAGGATTACCTGTTGACGGGCCGCGGCAGCGTGGTCGGCCTGTTGCCCGGCATCTACGAAGCCGCCCGGTACAAAGCGCTCGAGACCATGCCGAGCGCCGACAACCTGATGTATGTCCGGGTCATGTCGGAGAACGACGGCTACGACCAATGCGTCACCGTCACAGGCCGAGCCTACCGGGTTCGTCGTATGGCCGCGGGCGTCGACGTCCACGGGGTGCCCGCCCCCCCACCGGTCGGTGCGCCACCGGTAACCACCGCGCCACCCCCAGCCAGCGCTCCCGCGGCGCCCGTCACGCCGTCCGCGCCGCAAACCAGCGTCGGCGGGTCAGTCACGCCCGCGCCGAAGTAGGCCGCGAATGTTTCGTTGGATGAACCCCCTGCTGTGGCTCGCCGGGGTGGTGGCCTGCGCACCTAAAGCACCCCCCCCGGCCTGGCTCACCCCCGCAGACCCGCCGATCCTCCCGGATCAAGTCTACCCGACCGAGGTGCAGTACGAGCTCCTCGGCCTCGTAACCGGAAAAGCGTGTGGAACCTCGACAAAGGAGAGCGCCGAGCTCGCGCTCGCCTCCGGGCTGGGCGGCGCCGAGCCCGGGATGGGCGATCCGATCGTCTACCAGGCAGCCAAGTACAACGCCCTGGCCCAGCTCCCCGACGCGGACAACCTCATCAGCATCCGCGCGGAGGTGGTGATCAACGGCGACGAGCAGTGTGTCACCGTGACCGGCCGGGCCTACCGGATCACCAGCCTTCGTAGCACCGCGCTCGCGCCCGCTCCGGGCGCGACGGCCGCCTGGACGCCACTCGCCTGGCTCTCACCGCCCCCCGGCGCCGGCACCGTTGGCCAGCGCTCGCACCCCGACCAAGGAGCCCAGAAGGGCGACGGCGGCGCACATAATGCCTTCAGCCTGCTTTTTGGTAACGGGCTCTCTGGCTGGGCTGGCGCGACGCTGGGCGGACCGGTGGTGGGCGCCGACTTTGGCGTGCTCGGCTCCCGGGAACGGTACTCGGTGATGCCGCTGGCCGGGGTCGCGGCGGGTTACAGCTTTCGCGAAATGGTTCGGCCTTTTGTGGCCCTACGTGGCGGAGTCTCCCTGATCGACGACTTCGGCCCCGCCGGAATGGCCGTGGGTGGGGTCGCGCTGTGGCGGGGCTCGGTGGGCGTACGCGCAGAGGCGGGGCTCGTGTTTGTATTGGATGAGGGTGTGGAGCCGCACTTCAGCGGCGGGCCCACGTTCACGTTCTGAAGAGCTCCCAACCGCCCGCGACACCCCAGGCGACGATGCGGGTCAGCACGTCGCGCCGCGCGATCGCCCGCAGTCGCTCCCACCTCATGGGTGGCTCACCAGAGGTCGATCCAGCCCGTGAACCGCGCGATCAGCACCCCCGCGCTCACCACGGGCGCGTAGGCCACCACCGTCGGCTCCATCCCCGCGCCCCGCTGTTGGTAGAAGCTGACGAGTCGTGTGAGCCGACCTCGGAGCGCGAGCACCACCAGCCCGTAGGGGATCCCCAGGGCGTATGTGAACAACACCGCTCGAATCGCGGCCTCCGGTCCGAGGATGGTGCCCGCTGCGATCAACATCTTGACGTCTCCGGCGCGGATCGCCCCACCAAAACGCCAGCCGGGGATCGCGGTCGCCGCGGCCGCCCCAAAACCGAGGACGCCGTCGTGCCACGGCGGGGTGGCCGACGCCCAGACGAGCCCACCGGCCGCTACCGGAAAAGTGAGCCAGTTCTTTATCTTCTGGGTGCGAAGGTCCGTGAGGTTGGCCACCACCAAGAGCACCCCGAGCAGAGCATCCCCGAAGCTCAGCGGAACCATCGGGCCTCAATCCGGTCGATCATCGCCGCGAGCGGCGCCTCGACGTACGGCCCGGCGCCGACCAACACGAAAAACAACACAAGCCCCGCGAGCGAGACCTTGACCAGCCTCAAGGCCGAAGAGTCCGGGGGGGCCGGGCTACTCGTCATAGTTCGAGATGATGCCGGCGAAGCTGCGGGTCGAGCCGGACTGGGTCTGATAGAAGTCGGCCTGGACTCCCGTCGCGACGTTCAGCCGCCAGACGGTCTGGTACGCGCCCCGGTTGGCGGTGACGTAGCCGTCCCCGGTGTCACTGTTGATCGCCAACATAGAAGGCGCCCAGTCGGAGGCGGTCCATGTCTGGCCGAGCTCCCACGCGGCGCCGTCGCGATCGAAGCGGTAGAGCCCATAATCCCCGGTCACGGTGTCGACCCCCGGCGCAAAAAAATCGCCGCCATCCTTCACCGTACCCGTAAACGTGGTGATGGCCGGGTACTCGATGTCTCCCTTGAGCAAGAGGTTGAGCCCCGTTGTTTCGTCCCAGGTGGCGAAGCCGCCGAAGTAGTCAAAAAGCCCCAAGGTGCCGGTCTTCAGGTCCCAGACGAGGCCGGTCACCGCCGCCTCATGGACGTCGGGATCGTCCAGATTGCACACCCACTCCGCGACGGTGCTCAGACTCCCCGCGAGGTCGATCTCGTGGAGCGCCCCTACGGTGGTGGCGAAGATACGGCCGTCCGGCGTCGTCGCGACCCCGTAGACCCCGTAGGGGTACTCGTCGGGGTCAGAAAACTCCGCGAGGGGCGTACAATCGCCTTCTTCGTCGATGTGCATCACCACCGGGACGGCCACCTCGTCGACTCCGGCGCCGGGCATCATCACCGCGCCCGACGCGACCCAGCCCGAACCATATGCCGCGAGGAAGTTGGGCATACAGTCGCCGCCTACCCGGACGCTGTCCAGCTCCTCCCCCAAGGTGTCGAGCGTGACCAGATCCGAGACGCCCTCGGTGTCCATCATCGCCGCGGTGACACCGGCCCACACCTCATCGGTGCGCCCGTCGCAGTCATTATCCAGGTTGTCTTCCGGATCCTCTTCTCGAGCCGGACTCACGAGCACGTTGTCGTCGTCACAGTCCCCGTCTTCCGGGGTGTAGCCGTCATCGTCGAGGTCCCCGTCGGTATCGGTGGTCGACGGCGTATAGTAGGGGGTGTAGGTAGAGTCCGTGGTCGTCGTATCGGACTTGGAGGCTACCACCCCGCCCGTCTCGATACACCCGGTGAGGAGGAGCAGTTCGAGCATCCGGGCAGTGTAGCCGGGCGCCGCGTGAGGGCTACATCGAGACGAGCGAAAAGCCGCCGCTTCGGGTAAACAGGCGCCGCATTCGGGGGTGCCATGCGTGGTTGGAACGTCCAGGACAGCGCCGAGCTGTACAACGTCCGGAATTGGGGGCGTGATTTCTTCCGAATCAACGATGCCGGCAACGTCGAGGTGACGCCCGCCGGTCCGCGCCACGACGCGATTGACATGAAAACCCTGGTGGACGACCTGCAGGCGCGCGGCATCCAGCTGCCGATCCTGCTTCGTTTTACCGACATCCTCGCTTTTCGCGTACGAACGCTGGCCACCGCCTTTCACAAGGCGATCCACAGCTACGGCTACAAGGGCAGCTATCGCGGCGTCTACCCGATCAAGGTCAACCAGGAGCGGCACCTCGTCGAGGATATCGTCCGCTTTGCCGCCCCTTATCACATGGGCCTCGAAGCGGGCTCCAAGCCCGAGCTCCTCATCGTCCTGGCGCTCAACGACGATCCCGAAGCGCTGATCGTGTGTAACGGCTACAAAGACTCCGAGTTCATCGAGACCGCGCTCCTCGCCCAGAAGCTCGGCCGTACGCCGATCATCGTGATTGAGAAGTTCACCGAGCTCAAGCTCGTGGCCGAGATCAGCGCCCGGACCGGCGTGCGGCCCGTGATCGGCATGCGGGCCAAGCTGGCGAGCAAAGGTTCCGGACGCTGGGAGGGCAGCGCAGGAGACCGCGCCAAGTTCGGGCTCACCGTGCGCGAGATGGTGGACGGCGTGAAGTTCTTGACAGACCACGGCATGTTGGACTGCCTCCAGATGCTCCACTTCCACATCGGCTCCCAGATCAGCGCGATCCGGTCGGTAAAAGGTGCGCTTCGGGAGGCGACGCGGATCTTCTGCGCGCTCTACAAGATGGGCGTCCCGATGAAGTACTTCGACGTCGGCGGCGGGCTCGGGGTGGACTACGACGGCAGCCGCACCAACTTCGAGTCCTCGGTCAACTACACGGTCGACGAGTACGCCGCCGATATTGTCGCTTTCCTCGCCGAGGCCTGCGACGAGGCCAACGTGCCGCACCCCCACATCATCACCGAGTCCGGGCGCGCGACCGCCGCGCATCACTCGGTCCTCGTGTTCAACGTGTTGGGGGTGAGCGAGCAGGTGGTCAACGAAGACCCGGCGGTGGACGACGACGATCCGGACGTGATCCAGGAGCTGCGCGAGATCCGGGACGGCGTCACACGTAAGAACTTCCAGGAGGCCTACCACGACGCGCTCGCCGCCAAAGAGGAGGTGTTGAGCCGCTTCAACCTGAGCCTGCTCGATCTCGAGCAGCGCGCGCGATGCGAGACCCTTTTCTGGCAGATCTGCTCGAAGATCCTGCACGTGGTCCGTTCTCTCGACTACGTGCCCGACGAGCTGGAGGGTCTGGAGCGGGCGATGGCCGACTTCTACTTCGGCAATTTCTCCGTCTTCCAGTCGGCCCCCGACTCCTGGGCGGTCGACCAGCTCTTCCCTATCATGCCCATCCACCGGCATCGCGAAAAGCCTTCACGTAAGGGTATCATCGCCGACATCACCTGCGATAGCGACGGCAAGATCGACCGGTTCATCGACCTGCGTGACGTGAAGGATGTGTTGGATCTTCATCCGCTCATGGGCGAACCCTACATTCTCGGCGTGTTCCTCGTGGGCGCGTACCAAGAAATTCTCGGCGACCTTCATAACCTTTTCGGAGACACCAACGCCGTTCACGTGTCGCTGGCGGAGGACGGCTCCTACAGCATCGACCATGTGATCGAAGGCGACACGGTGGCGGACGTGCTCAACTATGTCCAGTTCCGGAAGGCCGATCTGGTTCGGGTGGTACGCCGCGCGAGCGAAAAGGCCCTCAAAGAGGGACGTATGACGATGGACGAGACCAAGACGCTGATGGAAGCGTATCAGCGCGGCCTCGAGGGCTATACCTATCTGGAGGAGTGATGGAACAAACCTGGGATCTCGACAGCATCTACGCGGGCGGCCCGGCGGCCGCGGCCTTCAGCGACCCCCTGCGCGCGGCGATGAGCCGGGTGGCAGAACTGTGCCGCCGCGCCGACGCCCTCCCGACCGAGCCCGAGCCGGCGCTCTTTGGCCAACTGCTTCTGGATCTGGAGGGCCTATCGCCCGCCCTCGAGCAGCTGGGCTCCTTCGCCGGCTGTCACGCGTCGGCCGACAGCACCTCCGTCGAGGCGCAACGCGCCGAGGCGCTGGTGACGGACCTGGGCGCGCGGGCGGCGCGGGCCTGGGTGGTGCCCAGCGCGCGGCTGGCCTTCATGTCGGACGAGAGCTTTCGCGCGCTCACCGCCGAGCCCGCGCTGGCTCACATGGTCACGATGTTGGAGGAGAAGCGCGCGGAGCGCCGCTTCAGGCTCCCAGAAGGAGAAGACGCCCTGGCCACGGAGCTGGCGCGCGACGGGGTGCTCGCCTGGGGGCAGCTCTATGATGTCGCGACCGGCGGCCTGACCACCACGGTCGACCGCGGCCGCGGCCCTGAGACCCTGTCGGCGTCCCAGACCTTCAACCTGTTCTTTGACGAAGACGCGGGCGTACGACGCCGCGGATTTGACGCCTGGACTCAGGCCTGGCAGGGCGTCGCTCCGACCTGCGCCACCATCCTCACCCACATCACCGGCGCGCGCCAGACGCTGAATGATCGGCGTGGTATCAAGCCAATGGACGAGTGGCTTTTTGGCGCCCGCATCACCGAGGCGACGCTCCACGCGATGATGGACGCGGCGCGCGCCGCCGGGCCGATGCTCCATCGTTATCTGGCTGCCAAGGCGCGGTTTCTCGGCGTCCCTAAGCTCGACTGGTGTGACATTCACGCGCCGATCGGGAAGGGCGACGGCAAGATCGCCTACGCCGACGCGCAGAGCTTCGTCCTTGACCAGTTCCGCTCCTTCTCCCCGGCGATGGAACGTTTCGCTGCCCGGGCCTTCGACGGCCGCTGGGTGGAGACGGAAGACCGGCCGGGTAAACGGGGCGGCGGATTCTGCACCGGTTTCCCGCTCCGGAAGGAGAGCCGCATCTTCATGACCTGGGGCGACTCGATGAAGAGCGTCTCGACCCTCGCGCATGAGCTCGGTCACGCCTTTCACGCCGAGGTGCTGTTCCGGGAGCCGCCCGCGCGTCAGCGGCTGCCGATGACGCTGGCCGAGACCGCCTCGACCTTCGGCGAGATCATCGTCCGTGAAGCGGCGATGGCGCGCGCGAAAGAGCCTGCCGTACGTTTGCGGCTCCTCGACGAAGAGCTGACTACGGCCCTGGCTTTTCTGGTGAACGTGCCCGCTCGGGTGGACATCGAGCAGAGCTTCTACCGCCAACGGCGTGACGGTCCGCTGGACCCGGGGGCGCTCTCGGCGTCTACCGAGGCGATCTTGCGGAGCTGGTACGGGGAGTCGGTGGGTGAGGTGGATCGCCTGTTCTGGTGTAACAAGCTACACTTCTTTATCGGCGGCCTGGCCTTCTACAACTTCCCTTACACATTTGGCTACCTGTTCTCGTCCTTGGTCTACGCGCAGCTCCGACCGCTCGGACCCCAGGGTGAGGCAGCGTGGGAGCGCCTGTTGGCGCGCACCGGCTCGGAGTCGGCGGAGAAGATCGCGAAGGAGGAGCTCGGGCTTGACCTCGAGGATCCCGCGACCTGGCTCCCCGGCGTGCGGCGCTTGGAGCCGATGCTGGCGGACTACCTCGCGGCGACCGGGGGCTATCCCGGGGTCACGGAGAGCGCCTGGGCGTGCTACCTTCGGCTATGTCCTGGCCCCGACGGTTGATATCGGCATCGGCCGGCGCGGTGTTCGCCCACGCCGTGTGGGCAGCGGTCATCGGTGCAGCCCCGGAGGTAGATCCGGAACGTTGGAACTACCGAATGCGCGTGGTTCCCGTCGAGACCGCCGCGCTCGCCGGGCCCCTGCTCCTGAGCCCGGCAGCGCTCGACCTCTGGGGGCGCCGCGCGGCCGAGCCCCGATTTCGGCTCACGGACGGCATCGTCCAGCTCCGGGCGACCGTGCCCGACGGCGGCCAGCTCCGGGTGCGCTTGGGTCAGCGCCTACGCGCAGCCGACGCGCCCGTGCGCGAACGGGACGAGGGGATCGTCGGCGCGCCGATGAACCACAGCGGCGAGTCCGGCGTCTCGATCCTGGTGGATCGTTCGGCGCGCCAGTCGGTGGTCGGCTACGAGATGACCTGTTCTCCGACGTCGGCTCCCGCGCCCCCGGCAGACTTCACGCTCAGGCTCAAGGTCTCGCCCGGCCGCGGGGTGGACGTGGAGATCGATGGTGAGCCCGTGATGGCCTGCGCCGGGCGCTGGGCAGCCGAAGGGGCGTTCTCGATCACGAGCGGCGTCCGGCGTGTCCAGATCCATCACGCGCGCTTCGAGTCCGAGGGCCGCATCTTCGAGGAGGATTTTACTCAGAACAGTCGGTCTGGGTGGGCAGCCGCAGCCGCGGGCGCGGCGCTGGGACTCTTGCTGCCCAGCCTCGCGCCGCTCCTGGTTTTTGCTGTTCCCACCTTGCTGCTCGGTCAGCAGCCCCTGCGCGGCAACCTGGACGCGCTCCGCCTCGTCGACGTGCCGGAGAGCTTCGGACCGCTGCTCTTCGGGGGTATCCCCGCGTTGATCCTTGGGCTTGCGATCGCGGCGCGGCGCCTGCCCACCGCCGCCTCAGCGCTCATCGGGCTCGGATTCGGGATCGGCATCGCCGCTTACGGTCGGGCGATCGGCGGGAGCCTTGCCGCATGGGCGTTGCTCGGCGGGATTCCGCCGCTCCTCACGCTGCTCTTCCGGGTCAACCTGCGGCCGACCCCGTATCGGCCCGCCCTGTCCTTGATGCTGACCGTGGCGCTGCTGGGCGTCGCCGAGTACGGTATCCGTAGGATCGGCGACCACACCTTGTGGACCCGTACCTCGGGCTGGGTCAGGGCGACCTCGGAGTTCCAGGCGCTCCTCGAGCTCAAGGAGTATCGAACCTATCCAGACAACAGTTTTCCGGTACGCCCGCCCGCACCCAGCAAGCTGCATCAGCGGTTGGTGGCCTTGGGGGGGTCGAGCACCGGCGGTGCTTTTCAAATGGATGATCTACGCTGGTTCTGGCCGAAAGCGTTGGAGGAGCAGCTCCAGGCGACCGACCATCCCTGGCAGGTGGTGAACCAGGGCGTCGGTGGCTGGAACAGCCTCCACATCCGACTGTATGTCGAGAGCCAGATCGAGAACCTCGACCCGGATACATTGGTGATCTATCTCGGACACAACGATCTGTTGTCCACTGCACCGGTGACCTATCGAGAGCTCTACAGCCGGTACCTGACCGGCGCGCAACCGGATCTCTTCGCGGGCCCGCGTGAGCTGCTCAACCGATACCGGCTTTACGTAGGATTCAAGCATATGATCCTGTCGCTTCGAGACGGCGAGGGCATGGTCGCGGTGCCGCTCTCGGACGCAGAGGTGAACCTCCGCGCGATCCTGGACGTCGCGACCGCGCGGGACAACCGGGTGTTGCTGGTGACCGAGGCCCTCCATCCCGACCCGGTGCCGATGGCACCGTATACCGAGCTTCTCCAACGGCTCGCCGCAGACGAGCGCTGGCAGGGCAAGGTCGCGAGCCTGGACGCCGCGACCCGTTTTTTTGAGAGCGGCGACCCGGACGACTTCCTGGACGACTGTCACCTCACCGTGCCCGGTCATCGTCGACTGGCCGGGTGGATCGGGGACGAGCTGGCCCGCCTGGGTTGGTTATGAGCCCTTTCCTGTACGGGAGGATCGGACGATGCGCTGGCTGAAGCGCCTCCTGCTCCTCGGGTCCGGCCTGGTGCTCGGGGTGGTGCTGGCCGAGGCGGCGGCGCGCTTCCGTACCTTGGAGCCCGGGGTTGAGCTCTACTACAACACCATCGAGCGGCGGGAGGTGCCGCTGTTCACCCCACACCCCCAGCTCCGGAACGTGCCCCGCGCGGGGGTGGACACCGAGCTGGTGAGCCTGGATTACCGGGTAAGGGTGCGCTTTTCGAGCTTGAGCTTGCGGGGTGGTGAGCTCGGGCCGGCGGAGAAGCCCCGGTGGCTGGTGGTGGGTGACAGCTTCACGATGGCGCTCCAGGTGACGGAAGAGGAGAGTTTTCCGGTTCGGCTCGGTGAACTCGCGGGGGTGGAGGCGCTGAACGCGGGGGTGGACGGCTACGGCACCTGGCAGGAGACCGCCCGTTACGAACAGTTGGATGACGCCGTGGGGGCAGAGGCCGTGCTCCTCGCCTTTTTCCTGGGGAACGACCTCGCCGACAACCGGAGCGGCGGCCCGATACGCGCGCCCGCGGGGCGCGTGACCGCGGCTCCCCCCACGCACACCGACGCGGCGCCGGCGGGGGCGACCTGGGAGGGCTGGCTCGCCGGACGATCAGCCTTATACGCCTATTACCGTATCGCCCAGAAACGCGGAGCGATGGCGGCGGGCCACGACCCGGACTGGCGAAGGCTGGCGGACGAGCTTCGCCCGTTCAGCCGCTCCGGGGCGCCCGTGTTGGCCGAGGCCCTGTCGGCCACCGAACAGGCCCTGACCCACCTGCGGGACACCGCGGCGCGGCGGGGCGACCGGCTGTGGGTGGCGCTCGTTCCGCCGGCCTACGTGGTCTCGGAGACCGCCGGTGCCCGCACCTTTGACGCTTTCGGGGTGAAGGATCCGGACCCCGACGCGCCGGGACGAGCGGTGGGGGGCCTGCTCCGGCGCCTCGGCGTGGCCACCTGCGATCTGACGCCGGCCCTGCGGGAGGCGGTGTCCGCCGGGATCGAGCCTTATCTGCGGTATGACGCTCATTTCAGCGCGGAAGGGCACGAGGTGGTAGCCCGGGCCCTCGCCGCCTGTACCGCAGGGACCTGAACGTCTCGCGCGGAGCCCGTGTCCGAGGCGCCACTGGCCTGCCCTGACTGGCGCCGATAGAAACGCCACAACCCGGCACGCCGACGCTCTCTCGCCTGCTCGCCCACCCGCATCACCGCGTACTCATCGCGTTATGCGCCTGCCTCCTCGTGGCGCCGAGCCTCTTTGCCGGGATGGGCGCCGATGATTGGCTCCATCGCCTTCACCTCGATCCCAACGCCCCAGTACGTCCCCACAGCCAGTACGGAACCCTACTGGGGGCCTTCGAGTTTTTCCCATCTGATCGGGCGGAATTTCAGAAGCTGCGGGACGAGGGGGTGTTGCCGTGGTGGGTGGGGGCCGAGGTCAGCGGGGTGTTCTTCCGGCCGCTGACCGTGGTGACCCAGTGGATCGACTGGCGCCTCTGGGGCGAGCAGCTCTGGCTTCACCATCTTCATAGTATCACCTGGTTTTTTCTGACGGTGCTCGCCGCGGGGCGCTTCTTCCAGCTGTGGCTCGGCGAAGGACGCGCCGCTGCGCTCGCGACGCTCCTCTTCGCCGTCAACGACAGCCACGCGATGCCGGTAGGTTGGCTCGCCAATCGAAATGGCCTGCTCGCGCTCTTCTTCTCGATCCTGGCCGCGACCAGCCATCTCCGGGCCGTCGCGGGTGTGCCCCGGGCGGCGCTCTGGACCGGCGTGTGGGTCGCGGCGGCCCTGTGTTCGGCCGAAGCCGGCACCGCCGGATTATTGTTGCTCCTGGTCCTGGAGTTCAGCGTCACGCGGCCTCCGGGCGAGCGGCTCCGCCGTTGGGCCCCGGCGCTCCTCGTCGCCGCGGCCTGGGCCGCCGCGTGGAAGGGGCTCGGTTTCGGCATCCAGGGCTCAGCCCTCTACGTCGATCCGGTACGAGAGACCGGGCGTTATTTGATGCTCCTCCCTGAACGGCTGGGAGCGCTCTCCGCAGCCGCATGGTTCAACCTGCCGGTCGACGGTTGGATGACCCTGACGCCAGCCTTGAGCCGGGGTATCGGCGTCGGGCTCCTGCTCGTATGTGCCGGCCTGGTGGTCCGGCTGGTACGGGGGTCGGCGGACCCCAGGGTGCATACGGCGCTCGGGCTGGCGATTCTGCCCCTCCTGCCGCCGCTGTCCGCGTTTCCGATGTCCCGCCTGGTAGGCGCCGCTCAGCTGGGCGTCGCCGGCCTGCTCGGTTTGTTGTGGTGCGCGCCTTCACCCGGACGCCTGGTCCGTTGGCTCGGGCACTGGCACCTCGTGGGCGCGGCGGCGCTGCTCCTGGTGCAGAGCGTCGCTTTACGCGGCTTGCTGTGGGGGACCAACGAGGTGGCCGAGCTCGTGCCCGACCCGCCACCCGGCCAGGAGCAACACCTGATCCTGCTCCAGGGGTTTGAGATCGCCGTGGCCTACACGGGGATGATCCGCCGTTTTCAGGGTCGCCCCCACCCCGCCTCCGTGCTGATGCTCGGCCCGCTCGCTACCCCGCTCCGGATCACGCGCCTCGACGATCACCGTCTGTCGGTCGAGGCCCCCTTGGGGTCCTTCCTGCTGCCCGGCGAGCGGCTCTGTCGGATTTCGCCCTTTCACGTTGGCGATGTGGCCCGAACGCGATTGGCGACGGTCACCGTGACGTCCGTGTGGCCCGACGGCGCCCCGCGCGTATGGGTGGTGGATCTACCCTGGGATCTGGAGGACGACCGGCTGGTGTGGCGCGAGGCGGACGGCCTCGGGTCGGTCCCCTGGACACCGCCCGCGGTCGGCGAGACGGTGGAGGTGCCCGCGCCGCTCTCCCTCCCGTGGGCTTACTCGTTGCCTTGAGGGACCGGACCGGCGCGGGTGGCGCGGCGAATGCGCCGCTGTTCCCGGAGATGCCACAGGTAGAAGCTCTCGAGCTTCTCCCTCGCCCACGGGGTACGTCGAAAAAACTTCAGGCTCGAGGCGACGCTCGGCTCGTTGAGAAAACAGCTCACCGGGATCTGCCGGCCGAGCTCCTCCCACCCGTAACTGGCGTGGAGCTCAGTCAACAAAGCCTGAAGCGTCACCCCGTGGAGGGGGTTCTTGGGCTGTTCGGGGGGCGGGCCCGGAGGAGCGTCCATCGCGGCTGCTTAACCGTGCGCGGCGCCGTCAACCCGGCCGCGCTCGTCCGCTGGCACCGCCGATGCGCCGTTCTGGACCGGCGCCGATCCAGAATGGCGCAACGGGGCCGGGAATCCGTTGCCACCCGCTCAGGCGCGCCGGCCCGCCTTCGGCAGCCGCCTCGCCCGCCACCAGTCGAGGACCCGCGGGTCCGCGCCGTACGCTTCTCCCATCCGCCGCGCGGCCGCGCTCAGGACCGCGTCACGCGCGACCGGCGACGTACCAGGCAGACCCTCCGCCAGGAGCGCAGCGGCCTCATCCCACGCGAGACACGGCCGCGGAAGGGGCACCTCGGCCACCTGCCGGGCCGAGAGCTTGATCGCGTCGAGGTCCAGCGCGGCGCCGCCGTAGTGGCGAAGCGCCCAAGCGCTGGCGACCGGCGCGAGGAGGACCGCCGCGACATGCCAGAGCATGGTCTCCTCTTTGGGAAAAACATTGAGCACGGGGGTGGTCGACAGCCAGGCCCCCTCGGCGTCCACCGCCGCCTCCAACACCCGCGTCTGGGTAGCGAGCAGCAGCTTCGGCCGGAGCCGTCGTGTCGCCCACCGATGAAGCCAGGCCTCGGGGCCATCGATCGGGATCGCATCGAGATCCACGCGCGGATACTGCCGTTTTTCCTTCAAGAAGCGTACGGGCACCTCGCCCCACGCCGCGTGGCCCGGCTCGAGGTGCCGGGTGAGGATGAGGCGGGGACATCGCCGTTCGTCCGCCACCATCTGGTCCCGGGTGTAGGGAGAAAGACCATAATATTCATCCCGAAAGTCGGCGGTCGCGGTGATGAGCTCGCCGAGCGTACCGCCTGAAAAAGCCGGCAGCGCCGGCACCCCCAGCGCATCGCTGACCAGCGGAGCCCAGGACCCGCCGAGCGTGTCCATGTCCAGGTCCAGCGCCGGCAGTTCGCGAAAGGCGGTCCCGAAGCTTCGGCGCATCATCACCTTTCGTGGCCCATCTTTCACCAACGTCAGCACCAGCACCTGAACGTCGGCCCCATCAAAGACGCGCTCGCCCGTGAGCCACAGGCCCGAAAAAGACAGGTTATTGGCGATGACTGCCCGAAGCGCCTGCGCGTGTGCGGCCGCGAGGATGGACTGCGGCAGCACAAACACCAGTCGGCCTCCGGGGCGGAGCCGCCCTGCGCCCGCGGCGAGGAAGAGCCCCGAGTGATCGGTGTAGGCGTCCACGAGACCAGGAAAAGCCTTGGCCAACTCGGCTCTTCGGCCCGCGTCCGCCATGGTGGCGCGGCCGAGCTGGGAGAGGAACGGGGGATTGGCGATGACCGCGTCAAAGAGCGGGCCGTCATCGGCGACCCGCAGGCCGTCGCCGACCACGATCTGGCCTTCGGGCACCGTCAGCCCGCCCAACCACAGCAACAGCCGGCAGAGCTCCACCGCGCCCGGATCCGGATCGACGCCGTGAAGCGCCGACGCTGCCCCCGAAACGCCCGCCCCGAGGAGCTGCGAACCGGCGGCGAGCAGCAGGTGCCCGGCGCCACAGGCGGGATCGAGCACCCGGGAGCCCCAAGTAAGCCCCGCCTCCGCCGCGACATAGGCGGCGAGCCAGCCGGGTGTGTAGAAGCTGCCTTGACGGCGACGGCGGCTTCCTCCCGGTTGCTGAACGCCGTCTCCGGCCGCGTCGTGGTCTCCAAGCAGCGTGGCGTAGGCGTCTCCGACCGAGGGGGGACTCAACGGGCCAAGGCCAGAGAGGATACGATCGGCCTCCAGAAACCAGGAATCCCCTAAGCCGCGCCGCTCAGCCACGCCGAGGCCCGGCGGTCCCAACACGCCGGCGTCCAGCCCGTCAAGCCCAGGCTGAAGGGCGAGATCGGGCCGCGCCAGGCGGAGCGCCACGAGGCGCCACCACACCCGCGCCACCTGGCCGACCGAGACCGGACGCTCGGATCCGGATACGCCCGCGCGGATCAGTCGCCGAGAGGGCTCAACGAGCGGATTTTCCGCTTGATTCCTTGACCCTCTGCCCGGCATCGGCGCGACTTACCACCGATGCCCCGGCCTGTCGAGCCGAGCCCGACTGCCTATCGAAGGGAGCCTACCCAAGACCGCCTCTCGACGAACGGCTACTGAAGACAGACTTCGTAGACCGACATGTAGGCCGAGCCGGGGAAGAAGGTGAGGCCTTCCCAGCAGGAGCTGCTCACGCCGTAACCTTCGAACTCCGCCTCGATTCCGCCGTAGTAGGTGTAGGTGACCACGAGGCTGTCGGCGGTCGGCGCCGACCAGGTGCCGCCGTAGCCCGGGTCGATGTCCGGCCCGAAGCTCACGGTACCATCGGCGTTGAAGGTGGAGTCGTGCTCGGTGATGGAGCTGGGGAAACACTCACACTCGAAGAACGAGGACAGGTCGGTGCCGGTGCAGTGGCGGTTGGTAGCGGTGACCGGCGCGGAGAAAGATACCGCGTAGTTGAGCAACGACGCCGTGTGGGACGCGCTGTTGTTCGAGGTGGTGGGCTCGGCGGTGGTCGTAGCCGCGGTCGCGGTCAACACGAGGGGCTCGGCCGACTCCGGTAGGGCGAGGTCGAACCACACCGAGGTCGAACGTCCACGGCGGATGCTGCCGAGGGTGCACGACAGGGTGTTGCCCACCTGGCTACAGGTCGCGCTCTTTGCGCCAAGCGTACCCATCACGTAGACCTGAGGGCTCGTATTGGTCAGGGGCAGCTGCACCACGACCGTCGAGCTCGACGCGGTTGTACGCCCGCTGTTGGCGACCGTGACCGTGTACCGGCCGGTGGCGTAGACATAGGTCGAGGCGGGCCCGCTGATTGACGCGGTCAGATCGGGATTGGCGAAGGCGGAAGCGACAAGAAGGGCGGTGAGCATGAACAACTCCTCGGTGGTGGTCTCGGCGCCGTGACTGGCTACCGACACTCAGGATGTACCCCCCGTGTCCGCCACACGAATCTGTCAGATACCTGTCACGCCCGCTGCCGGACCCGGGTCGCTGCTTTCGCCCGACTCGAGGAGCGCCTCCATCGACCACGCCCGCACCGTACCGTCCCAGCTCCCGCTATAAAGCCATCGTTGATCCACTGAATACACGAGCGAAGCGACCCGACCCGAGTGCCCGATCAGCCGCCCCACAACCCTGCCATCGCGCCGCCAGAGGGTGATCGTCCCGTCGATGTGCCCGACGACCACCGCTCGCCCATCGGGTGAGGCGAGGAGCTCCACACCGTCCACGTCGAAGCGCACGGGTGACGACTGACTCCCGTCCGCAAACAGCTCGTACCAATGCCGAGGTTCCATCACGAGCACGTGGTCGTCCACCGGCGCCACCGCGAACGCTGCCGGGCGGTGACCGAGGGAGGACGCCCCGCCCTGGGCGTCAAACAGCACGATCTCGTCGTGGTTGTCCAGCGCCGCTGCCCGTCGGCCGTCCCCTTCGAGGTCCGTGAACTGCTGCGGCCACACCTCTCGGAGCCCAGTCGGGCTAAAACCTTTGGTTGGGAAAGCGTAACTCGCGGCGATCATGACACCGTCGAGCCACACCAGCCGGCGCCCCTTGTCGAGGGGTACTGGCGCGAGCTCCGCCCCGCGCCCCACGTCCAGCATCCAGATCCCGTCTTCGCTCGCGCTGATCGCCGCCAACCGCGCCCCGTCCGGGCTGAAAGCGAGGTCCTTCAACACCCCGGATGCGGCCATGTAACTTCCTTTAACCGTACCATCTCGCGGATCGATGATCCGTACGCCACCGTCGCCCATCGCCGCCGCGACGAGGCTGGCGCGGGGGTTGACGGCGACCCCGGTGACGCCCGCGCCCACCGCCATCAGGTGAGGATCTCGCGGCATCGGCAGGTCCCACTTCTGCAGGCCCGTGCCGTCCACCACCACCAGTTCACCCACTTCGGTCCAGGCGATCTCCGCGTTCGGAGCGGACAGGTTCGCCAACTGAGCGCCGCTCTCGACGTCCCACACCAGGAGAGCGCCGTCCGAGCGGCGCGCCGCGAGGCGGTCCCCACGCAGCGTGATCCGCGAAGGTTGAAGGGGAGAGGCGTCAAACTCGCGGAGAATCTGCCCTTCGTGATAGACCACCAGGTGCCCAGTTGCGGTCCCCACCACGAGCCGCTCCTGGTCGTCGGCGGCCACCACGGCCATCACCGGTACACCGAGCTCGGCCGCGATCCTCGGATAAGCGATGGGAGGCAGATCGGGCAGGATCAGTGTGGCCCTGCCGCTCGCGCACACCTCCCACCAGCCCCCGTTCTTGCGGGGGTGCACGACCCCCTTCCGGGGATCGTCACTGCAGGGAAGCCTCAACGCGGGTTCGGATTTCGAAGGATCGACGTGGACACCCGCGCTGGTGGTCTGAACCGTGAACCGGCTCCGGCCGCTCGGGAGCAGCCGCGCCACCCGGACCAGCGGCAGCCCGAGCTCCGCCGGCGGTGACACGAGGTCCCAATTCCAGATTCCGCCAGCACGCCCGGCGTAGACCACCCGGCCGTCGTTGATCGCGACATCCGCGACCTCCGCGTGAATCCCGGCCACCTCGCGCCCCTCGCGCCACGCAGTCATCCGGTCGCCGACCAGGCAGAGCTGCTCGCGGCCATCGTTGGAGACCGCGACACGCTCACACGCCCGCGACACGCTCTGCGTCACCGTCGGGCGCGGACGCCCCCCGAACCGGGCGAGCACCCCGCGGGCCTCCGGCGAAGGCACCAGGGCCAGCGCCTCGCGCGCGTAGGTCTCCGCGCTCACCCCCAGTCCCGCCGCGGCCGCCGCCAGCGCCTGCCCGACCAGCGACGCCGCGAGGTTGTGCTCGGCCTCCTCGACCGCCGCCCGGGCCTCTGCCTCCGCGATGAGTGCTCGGTCCCGCTCTTCTGCTGTTCAAAACACGCCTATCGTGATCACGACTCCGAGAAGCAGGGTCGCAATCAGCCCCACCGCCAGCGGCGCCCGCCACCGCCGCGCGAGGAGCCCCACCAGCTCGAAGGTGCTGTAGCTGTGCGCGAGCACCTGTCGCCCCTCGAACCAGGCGAGGAGGTCGGCCGCAAAAGTGTCGGCGTTGGGGTAACGATCTTCCCGACGGGGCGCTCGCGCGCGCGCCGCCACCGCGCGGAGGGCCTCCGGCGTATCCTCTTCCTCATACGCCGATAAAACCTCATCGAGCATCGCACCGAGGCCGTAGACGTCGGTCCGGACGTCCAGCGCCTCGCCGGCGGCCTGCTCCGGGCTGCAATACGCCGGCGTGCCCACCCGAGGTCCCGGCCTGGCCGCCTCGTCGAGGGTGCAGGCGAGCCCCCAGTCGGTCACCACCGTCTCGCCCAGGTCCCCCACCATGATGTTGGAGGGTTTCAGGTCGCGATGGATGATGCCGCGCCGGTGCGCATAGGCGATCGCCGCGGCCGCATCGAGCACATGGCGGACCAACGATGAGCGCCGCGCCGGCCCACCGCCGGCCCGCAGCGCGTCGGCGAGGCTCTGGCCGCGCAAGAGCCGCATCGTATAAAACGGGCGACCTTCACTGTCTTTTCCCCCATCGTACACGGGGACGATTCCGGGGTGCTCCAGTCGGGCGGCGAGGCGAGCCTCCCGCTCGAGCCGGGCCGCGAAGGACTCTCCTGGAAGCACCGTTTTCCGAGCCACGTCTCGGCCGAGCACGGTGTCGTGCGCCACCTCGACCACGCCCATGCCGCCCCGGCCGAGCACACCCCCCAGGTCGTAGCGCGGGCCGGGACGAATCGGCGTCGGGCTGTCGTCCAGAGGCGCGCCGCTCAGGTCCGCGTCGTCCCGGCTACTCACCCGGGAGGACCGACACGATGACCCCGCGCTCGGCCGACGGGTTCAAGAACGATCCTCCACGACGTCGTGCCGATCCAGCACGAGCGCCACAGTGCCCGCGCCGTCCGTGCTCACGAGGTTGCTTCGGATGCCGGCCGCTCGCAGCTTCTGGCGGATGCGCGAGAGCACCACGTCGAGGCGTGAGCGGAGTAACGCAGCATCATCCGTTATTTCTGGCCAGAGCGCCCCCGCGAGCGCCTCCCAGCCCACCGGGCAGTCACAGCCGACGAGCTCGCCGATGAGCCGCGCGGGCCGGCCGCCGAGGACGAGCGCCGTGCGCCCGTCCCGATGCACCTGTACGCTGTCGTAGTGCGCGACGATCCGGAGCGGGGCGTCAAGCCGCTGCCGGGTCGCAGACTCTCCAGCCTCCACCATAGGTATCTCTACGACCTTCACGCGTTGGCCAGCGACCTCGAAGCCGTCACCGGCCCGGAGCTCCACCACCCCCGACGCGGTACGCAGCTTGAACCGTTCGCCGTCGTTCCACACGTAGGCGGGAGCGCCGTCCCGCCAGCCCCGAACCAGCCTGAGGTGCGGATCCGCAAACAAGGAAGCCACTCCGGGCAATATCTGCCGAGGCAACGCCTGGACCGCCCCGCGATCCCCTTCGACACCCAGCACCGAGTGGGGCACCCACACCTCGACCACGGTGAGGTCCACCCCGGGCGCCAGGGTGAGGACCAGGCCCGGGCTCAGCGGCCGGTGGGTCACGCGATCCCCCTCCACGAGCAGTCCGCCACGAAGCGCCAGTATTTGAAGCTGACCCTCTCGCAAGCTGATCATCGCGTGCGCTTCGCTCACCCGTCCATCGTCGAGCGGCAGCGCCGCGCTCGCCAGGCGGCCGATCAGATCGCCGTGGCTCAGGTGGAACTCGCGCCCTGCGGGATCCCGCATCACCACCTGCGGGTTGTTCTGGAGATCGACGGTCATGCCGGGACCGTAGCCCCACACGGGGCCGCAATCCAACCACACGCGCCTGCACCGACGCGAGGAGGATGTGGCGCGCCACGGCTACAGATCAGGCGTGGGACTCCGGAGACGGGCACCTGGCCACGATCATCGGCAAAACTCAACGATGTACCCAAACAACCCCTGCACCACCATCCAGGGTCACGTCGGTGCCGTCGGCGAGGAGCTCGGTGACCCCCTCCAGGTTGACCACACCCGGGATCCGGTACTCGCGCGCCACCACGGCGCCATGGGATAACATACTTCCAAGCTCAAGGATGAGCCCTCCCGCCCGCGAGAACAGCGGCGTCCACGACGGATCCGTCGCCCGGGCAACGAGGATTTCGCCGCGTCGAAGCTGGTCGGCGTCGGCCAGGGTCCGGAGCACCCGCGTCCGACCACGTACGACCCCGGCGCTGATACCCAGGCCCTGCAGCCGCCCCCCCTGGTCTCGGGGCGCCGGAACCGCCTCGTCACCGTGAAGAAAGTCCGGTGGATGCAGATCAACAGGCTCGGCGGCGCGTGTGATCACCGTTCGTCGAAGCTCCGCCACCCCAAGGCCGCCGTCGAGCTCATCCGGGAGGAGGAAACGTACGTCTCGCGGATCGGGCAGCCACGCAGCGGCTCGGGCCTCCAGCCGCGCCTGCACCGGAGCGAGGATGCGGTCAAAATGATAACGTTGTTCCTCCCGTAACTTCAGATAATTCCGCGTCAGCCTCACCAGGCTCCGCACGACCGGGTCGCGGATCGCCGCGACCGCCGCTTCGCTCTGCCGGGTAGCTTCTTCCAGCGCCGGGCCGGGATCGGGGCCCTCCGCGATCAACTTCGCCAGCCGGGTGACCCCCGCCCGATCGCTCCCCCACCGGGGCGAGAAGATCTCCCAGCTCGCCATCGAACGATGCCCATGTGCGGCCAGGAAGGTGTCCAGGGCGCTGGGCGAGGCGCTCCTTCCGAGCCGCCACAGCTCCCGGTTCACCCAACCGGTGACTGTACCCTCAGGGGCGCGGAGCAGGTCCTCATGTCGGCCCTCGGGCA
The DNA here is from genome assembly GCA_947486185.1 of Deltaproteobacteria bacterium. Lineage (GTDB taxonomy): Bacteria > Myxococcota_A > UBA796 > UBA796 > SXON01 > CANKTH01. The sequence continues at coordinate 34,313 of CANKTH010000003.1, read as the reverse complement.
GAAGGGGGCTCACCACCTGATACCACAGGTTGGCGAACAACAATGACGTCACGTGGATCTTCACGTAGTCGCGGATGAGCGTCGTGGCGACGTCGAGGAGCGTAGCCTCAGGTGCCGTGTTCAACGCGGCGATCCTCAGGTCCAGGGTGTCGAGGAATCCGCGCCAGGCGCGGTGGTTGGTGAAGGGGTTCCACCGAAAACGCTCCCAACGACGCTCGCTGAAGGTCTCCTGAAAGATCGACCCGTAGACCCGGAAGTCGGGCGGCGCCGCAAAACGTCGAAGCCAGGCGGCTTGTTCATCCGCGGGGAAAAACTCCATCATGAACTGAGGGGGCGGCCGGCCCGGGAGCTTGAACGCGAGGTGACGAAACACCGTCGCGTTGATGTACGGATGGCCCCCGACTCGGCGAAATGGAGGATCCCCGCCAAGGTAACGCAGCTCCGTCTGCGGGTAGGCGATGAAGTGCTCGAGGATCGGCCCGAGCAGGCCCCACCCCAGATGGCTCACACCCTCCGGCCAACGCTCTCCGACAAAACGTCTTGTCCAAAGGGTTTTTTCACCGCGTGGCAACGCGCGCCGCGAGGTCACCGCCCGCGCCTGTACCAGCCAGAGCCCGCCGCCGCGATCCTGCACCCACTCGACGTCTTGCGGCTCCCCCTGGAGCGCCTCGGCCCGGAGTCCGAGTCGGCAAAGCTCGATGATCTGCTCGTTACCCAGCTTCTGCGCCTCCGGGGTGTCGACCTCGCGCCGCCCTACACCCCCCTCTCGCGCCGGCGCCACCCGCTCCGCTTGCCGACTGACGGTCGCGCGCGCGATCCGCAGGGGAACGAGCCGGGTCGCCCGTTGCAGGGGCCGTGGCAGACGACGAGGCCGGATCACGGTGTACCGATCGGGCACGAGCTGGCCGCCGACAAGGCCCTCGCCCAGTCCCCAGACCGCCTCTACGGTCATCTCGCGCCAGCTACCATTGATAGGGTTGATGGTGAACAAGACCCCGGCGGCGCGCGCGTCGATCATCTGCTGGACGAGCACCGCCATCCCGGGGAATGCGGCGCCCCGCCGATAGGCGATCGCACGCTCCGAAAAGGCGCTCATCCAGCACATCTTCACCGCTTCGCCGAGGCCGTCCGGCGTGACGTTGAGGAGCGTGTCGTACTGGCCCGCAGCCGAATTGTGACGCCCGTCTTCGTCGAGCGCGCTCGAACGCACCGCCAGGTTCGGCGGGAAGTTCGGCGGGAGCGTCAGCGATGTCGCCCAGTCGGGCGGCGGGGCGGCGGCGAGACAGGCGGCGAGCGCGAGCTCCTCGCCCGGAGACCGCTCCGGACGACCCGCCGGAACATGCAGGTTCAACCAGCGATCAAACTCGGCGGGCGCGATGACCCAGGTGGGCGGGACCCGCATGCCACGGCGCGACAGCCGCTGCAGGGCCGCACCTTTTCCCCCGAGGACCACGCCTTCCGCGTGCTCAAGCCGGATCAGCATGGCGCCGGCTAACCGCTTCTGCAACTTGGTGTCCGGTGTCCGACACGGTTGACACACCAGGTATACAGCCGGGGTCTGGGTGGTCCGGTGGTTCAGATGATCAGGCGTAGCAAGTCAAAAAAACCAAATGCCACGAAGCTGCGATCCGACGCTTGAGCCGGGCCCCCGGCCGGGGTAGGTAGCGGTCGCGTGGGCTGGCGAGAAGCCCGACGCCGGGGGACGCGGTGGAAGGCGGTGGCGGGCGCGAGAACGCGTGGACGGAGTTCCTCGTGGCGTTGGAGCGCCGTATCGGCGATCAGAACATGGAGATCTGGATCCGGTCCGCGCTGCGCGCCGATCAGGTGGGTCACCGTACCGTGCGTCTACGCGCGGAGAGCAAGTATTATCACGATTGGATCCACGATAATCTCTATCGGGACATCCTCGCGGCGTGGCGGGAGGTGCTCGGGCCGGCGGTAGAGCTCGAGCTCACGTGGGACGGGGCTGCGAGCGTACAGGAGCCCGCGCCAGCGCCAGCGCGTCGTGCACACAGCGGCCTCGATCGGAGCATGACCTTCGACAACTTCGTCGTCGGAAAGTGCAACGAGTTCGCCCACGCCGCCGCGCTCGGCGTCACCGACGCACCTGGCCTCGCCCACAACCCGCTGTTCATCTACGGCGGCACTGGGCTCGGCAAGACCCACCTGATGCACGCGATCGGCAACTGTGTCTCGCACAAGTTCAACGTTGTCTATTACCCGGCTCAGCACTTTTTCGACGCGATGGTGCGCGCGCTTCAGACCCGGTCGATCGCCGAATTTCGGGAGCGCTTCCGCACCGAAGTGGACGTGCTCCTCCTCGACGACGTGCAGTTCCTCGCCGGGCGAGATCGTACTGAGGAGGAGCTCTTTTACCTCTTCGAGATCATGCGCGCCGAAGGAAAGGCGATCGTGCTCACCGCCGATGAGCCGCCCGCGAGCATCGGGAAGCTGGAGCCCCGGCTCCGGAGCCGTTTCGAAGGCGGACTCCTGGTCGATGTGCAGCCGCCCGACGTCGAGACGATGATGGCGATCCTCGCTACAAAAGCCGAAGCCTTACGCCTCGACCTGCCCTCCGACGTACAGTGGGCGGTCGCCCAGCAGGTGCGCACCTCGGTACGGGAGCTGGAGGGCGTGCTCAACCGTTTATCGGCGCTCAAGGCATTCTATGGCCGTCCGCTCACGCTGCCGTTCGTCCAGGAGCGGCTCGTCGACCTGATCCCGCCAGCCGCCCCACCGCCCGGCCCTGAGCTGATCATCAGCCGTGTCGCTGAACATTTTCACATACGCCCGAGCGACATCCGCGGGAATCGCCGCCCCGCCAACATCGCCTACCCGCGCCAGGTCGCGATGTACCTCACCCGGCGCATCACGGGCTTGTCCTTCCCCGAAATCGGTCGCGAGTTCGGGCGGGACAACTCCACCGTGCAGTACGCCTGCAAGAAGATGGAAGAGCAGGTCCACACCAACCCCAACGCCCGCGCTGAGCTCGATCTCCTCGAGCGTGCGTGTCGGGCCTGAGCCCCACGCCGATCCTTATGGACAAGCCTGTGGATAATCTGGGGAGCGTTGGGGAGCGTGTTAGGCACAACCGCCTTCGGTGGTGGACAAGTCCGCCGGCTGTGGGTGGCCCTCTGGACAACCTCCCAGTTGTCCAACGCTCTGCCCAGGGTTGTCCCCGGGCATGAGCCATCAGAAACCTACCGAATTTGAGTTTTCCACAATTGGGGTGCACCCCCATCATCATCATCAGGGATCTCTACCTACGGTTAAGCCCCTGATCCTGAAACGAGAGCGTCCATGGAGTTCCTGATCCACCGCGATGACCTGAAGCGTGCCCTCACTCACGCTCAAGGCATCGTCGAAAAGCGGAGTACCACGCCTATTCTGGCCTCCGTGCTCCTCCAAGCGGGCGCCGACGGGGTGCGGGTCACCGCGAGCGACAAGGCGATGACCTTCGTCGGTGATTTCGCCGCGAACGTCGCCACCCCGGGAGAGGTGGCGGTTGACGCGGTCAACTTCTTCCAGGTCGCGCGGGTGTTGCCCAACGAGGTGGTCTCGGTCAAGCTGGCCCAGAACCAGCGGATCGACGTACGTTGTGGCCGCTCCTCCTACAAGCTCAACGGCTTCCCCGCCGCGGATTTCCCCCCCCTCCCGAGCTTCGACGCGGACCGCAGCCTGACGATCGCCGCCGCCGATCTGCGCGCGCTCATCGATCAAACGCTGTTCTCGGTGGCGCCGGACGACAACCGTTATGGCCTCGGCGGAGCGCACCTCGAAGCGGTCGCGGAGGATCCGCCCAAGCTCCGGATGGTCGGCACCGACGGGAATCGTCTCTCGTGGTCACAACGACCCTTTTCGGGAGATCTCGGGATCCGGTCGAAGATGCTCATGCCAAGGAAGCCCCTGGCCGAACTCCGTCGCTTCCTCGACGGCCTGGAGACCGACGTCACCGTCGGTTTTGGCGAGCGTTCGGCGGTGGTTCGCTGCCCCTCCTTCTTGGTGCAGATGCGCCTGATGGAGGCCCAGTTCCCTGACTATCGCGCCGTCCTGCCCACCTCCTTCAAGCGGCGCGCCGTGCTCGACCGGGAGACCTTTCTCGAGGGTCTCAAGCGGGCGAACATCTTCGCCACCGACGGGAGCCACTCCGTCCGCTTCGCGTTCGGTGCCGATGAGCTCGTACTGACCGCGCGGAAGCTCGACGCGGGTGATGCGCGGGAGGAGTTGCCGGCGGACTTTTCGGGCGAGCCCCTCTCTGTGGGCTTGAACGCGCGTTTTGTCCAGGAGGTGCTCTCGGTGCTCTCGGGCTCGAAGGTGGCGATCGAGATGGGTGACACCTTGTCCCCGTGCATCCTGCGTGATCCCGACGTGGCCGACGCACTGTTCGTGGTGATGCCGGTGAGGCTCGACTGAGGCTCCAGCGCATCGGGACCCAGGGCTTTCGGAACCTTCGCCCCGCGGTGGTGGAGGTGGACGCACCGATCGTGGCCTTTGTCGGGCCCAATGGTCAGGGCAAGACCAACCTGCTGGAAGCGGTGGGTGTGCTGGGTACCTTACGGAGCTTTCGGACCACCCGGCCCGCGGAGATGGTGGCCTGGGGTCGGACGGGGGGCATCGTCGAGGGGGTAGGCGCGTCCGGCGAGATGCTGAGGACCTGGCGTTGGTCCTTTGAGGATGGTGTGAGGAAGCTCCAGCGCGACGGCAAGGGCGCCGACCCACCGAGCTGGATCGCGTCGTTGAGGGCGACCCACTTTGTACCGTCGGACACCCTGCTGCTCCGGGGCGAACCGGCGTTGCGGCGGGCGTTGCTCGATCGGGCGGTGCTGACGGTCGAGCCCGCATATCTCGGCCCGGTGCAGGAGCTACGTAGGTTGCTCCAGCAGAAATCGGCGCTATTACGTTCGGGGCGCAGCGCGGCGCACCACCTCGACGTGGTGGACAGCCGTCTCGTCGAGGTCGGGGTCAAGGTGGTGGCGGCCCGGGAGCGGGTGGCGGCCGATATGTCCTCGTTGTTCCATCGTTTCTATAAGGAGGCCGGCGCGGACGAGCCGGTGACGGTGCGGTATCGTTCTTTTCTGGGTCCCGCCGAAGGGCTCGCGGCGCGGTTCACGGCGCGGCTGGATGACGCCCGGGAGCGCGAATGGGAGCTTGGTCGCCCGCTGATCGGCCCACACCGGGACGATCTCGACTTCGGGCTCGCGGGGCGGCCGGCGCGCCAGTTCGCGTCGCAGGGCCAGGTGCGCTCGATGGTGCTCGCGTGGAAGCTCGCCGAGCTCGAAGCGGCACGTCGTGGCGGGGAGACGCCGATGTTCCTGCTCGATGACCTGGGCAGCGAGCTCGACCCCGAGCGGAGCCAGAAGCTGGTCACGTTGTTGGGAACCCTGGGTGCACAGGTCTTCTTGACCACCACCGACACCCGGTATCTTCCGGCGGGGCTGGACCTCCGCCAGATCCGGGTGCAGGATGGTGAGGTTCATTGAGATGAGGGTGCCAACACCCGATACTGCCTCGCGCGACACTCCCTCTCGACGGCCGCGGCGGAGCCCGGGGTGTAAGCCCGTGCCGCATCCTACGTTGTCGGCGTGGGTGAACAAGGAGGCACCCTGACCGAAGAGGCCGAGCTTGCACCGCTTTTGGAGGAACGTTCGGTAGTCGAACGTCTCCAGGCGGGTGATCGTGCGGCCGCTGGCACCCTTTACCACTGGTATGGGGACTGCCTTTTCCGCGAGGTGATTCTGCCGCGGCTCCCCCAGCGGGAGCAGGCGGAGGACGTGCTGCGAGACACCTTCCGGCTGGTACTGGAGCGGATCCGCTCCTATCGGCCGGAGTCGAACAAGAGCATCTACTTCTGGATTCGCCGAATCGCGATCAACCGGACCATCGATGTCTTCCGGGCCCACCGGCGGGCACGGAAGCTGGAAGACGCGGTCAAAGCCGAGCCGGTGTTCGAAGAGAGCCCCGACGCGGAGAATCTGGACCGGGATCAGACCCGGACGGACATCCAAGCGACGCTCGCCAAGATCAACCCCCGTTATGCCGAGGCCCTCCGAATGAGGCTCCTGGAAGATCGTAGCCGTGAAGACTGCGCCGCTCACCTCGGTGTGACGCTAGGCAACTTCGACGTCATCCTGCACCGGGCCTGCCTGGCCTTCCGCAAGAGTTATCCGCTCGAGAGTGTTGAGGACCCCTGAGAGTTTGAAGGATCTGCCGTGAACGAAGAGAAAGACGCAGCGCTGCTCGCCGAATGGCTGGACAAGCCGGGGAGTGACGTGCCTGAAGGGTTGGACCCAGCGGTGCGCGGCGCGGTCTATTCTCTGCGTCCGGATCTCGCCCCCAAGGCGCGGGTAGGGCTCGAGGAGGTGTTCGCCGAGGTGACCACCGGGCCCTTCGGCACGATGGATCCGGAAGGGCCACCGGTCGTCGGCGGAGGTTCCCCTCGGCCCCGCGGGGGCGCGCGGGTGGCCGCGGTGGGGCACGAGGCGGCTTCGGTGCCAGAGCGGCCTGGACGCGCCGGTCCGGTGCCCTGGTGGCGTCGTCCGGTGGTGGGCGCGGCCCTCGCGGCGGGTCTGGCGATGGCGCTCGTGTTGCCGCTCTCGATGTCCACGCAGCAGGGTCTTCCCGAGCTCGTGACCGCCAGCCCGACTTCGGCCCCACCCGCGACGATCCCGGAGCTGGAGGATCCTGTGACCGGCACGGTCGCCGCCCCCGTTGGGGACTCCCGGGCCGAGCCCGTCGGCGGCGATGCCCCGGCGAAGGCCCCGGCGGATGTCGGAATATCCGCGGGACAACCGTCGGCGCTGGAGCCGCTCGCGCCGGTGCCGCCGGTGACGACGGTGAGTGAAGCGCGCCCGCTAGCCGCCGAGATCGTGGTGGCGCCTTCCGAAAAGCCCGCCGCGACCGCGAGCCCGAAAGCCGAGGAGTCCCCCGGCGCCGACGAGACATCGGCCCCACGCGGTGCGAGCGCGGGAGCACTGGCCGCGCCGCCGCCGCCCGCTGGACCGCGCAGCGCGGACGTAGGGGAGGCGGATGACGCGGCGCTGGGCGCCGCTGGGGCGCCCCCGCAAGCGGCGAGCCGCTCCAGCACCACGAGCAGCTCAAAGAGCAGCTCAACAAGCCGCAGTGAAGGGAAGGAGTCCGCACAGAAGGCGGACCGTTACGGGGCCCGTGCCTCCGATGAGGAGACCCTGGAAGACGGCTCTTCGGTGATCGCCGAGGCAACGGGAACCAGCAACAAACAGAAAAAGAGCGCGCGGGAGGCGCAAGCGGCAGCTGCCCCAGCCGCCGCCCCCGTGATGAGCGCGCCCACCCCGACCAGCACCGCGTCGGCGCCCCCGCCGGCGAAGGCGAGCAGCAGTGGCGCGCCGGCCGACTATTCTTCCAGTTGGTATACCCGTTACGCGGACGTCACCGCGGTCTATACCGTCGCCCAGGAGGCGGAGCGCGCCGGCCGGGTGGATGAGGCCGTGGCGGCGTACCAGGGTCTTTTGGGTGACAGCCGGAGCGCCGTGGCCCAGGACGCGGCGTGGCGCGCCGCCCGTCTGGAGGCCGGTCGGGGTGACAACAACGCGGCGTTGGCGCTGGTTGAACAGGGTCTCCGGCGGAGCTCCGCCAACACCGTCTACCGTAGCCATCTCCTCGAGCTCAAGGCCGACGTCCTCGATCGGCTCGGCCGCACGACCGAAGCGGCCGGGGTGCGCGCAGAGGCCGCCGCGCTCGACGCGACCAGGCGCTGAACTCCGTCTGAACCTGAATATTCTTCGGGTGCTGGGAACTGTGAGCGCCGCACCACGGCGTGTCGGGTGTACGTGGTTAGGGGACGCCGATGGTAAGACTGAGGGAGGCCACGTTTCGATGGACGCTCCGGCTCCTCGACTTGGTCGTGGTGCTGGCGGTGTTCCCCGCGACGGTCTGGCTCCGCGAGCGCTTGGGAGAGCTCTGGACCTTCGACCTGTTTACCAGCGCCAACGTCTTACAGGAGGTCAACCTCGGTAACCAGGCTTTCTTGACGCGGCTCGTGGTGCCGGCCTGGGTCGGCGCGATGCATTTTTCCGGCACCTATGAGCTCAAGCGTCGGATTCGCAGCGATGTGCTGCTGTTGCGCCTCGCGCGCGCCGGGTTGCTCGCGGTGGGCCTCCTCCTCGCGTCGGTCTTCGTGCTCCACCCGAGCGCTTCGGTGTCGCGCTCCGTGGTGGGTCTTTATGCGATAAACGTCACCTTTGCGCTCTGGTGGGCGCGGCTGCTCGCCCAGCGCGCCGCTTTCGGGTACGGCCGGGGCACGGTCAACATCCTCGTGGTCGGCGGCGCGATCGAGGCCGAGGGTCTGGTGGATCGTCTCGCGCGAAACCCAGATTGGGGGCTTAGAATTATCGGGGCTGTGGTGCCAGACGGCGAGAATCCTTCGCAGTTGGGCGGCGTGCCGGTGCTGGGGAAACTCTCGGGCCTCCCAGAGGTCCTGCACCGGCACAACATCGGTCAGGTGTTCATGACGGGCCGCGCGTGGGACACCAACCAGCTCCGATTTGTGGCCAACACGTGTGAGGAGGTCGGCGTGACCTTCTCGATGGACGCCAACTTCCTCAACCTCTCGATCTCCGATGCTCAGGTCCAGTCATTCGAAGATTGGACGGTGTTGTCCTTCTCGACCACGCCGGCCGACGCCGACGCGCTCCTGTTCAAGCGGCTGGTGGACGTGGTGGGCGCGGCGCTGGCGCTGATCGTGTCGGCGCCGGTGATGGGGCTGGTCGCGCTCCTCATCAAGCTGGACGATGGTGGACCGGTCTTCTACAGTCAGGTGCGAGGCGGACTTTATGGCCGTCCCTTCTGGATGCACAAGTTCCGCTCGATGTCGGTGGACGCCGACAAACGTACCGCCGAGGTGGCTGCTCTCAACGAGACGGGCGGGCCGACCTTCAAGGCCGCGCGAGATCCGCGGATCACGCGGGTGGGACGCTGGATCCGGAAGACCAGCCTCGACGAGTTCCCCCAGTTCTGGAACGTGCTGACCGGAGATATGAGCCTCGTCGGGCCACGGCCCCCGATCCCTTCCGAGGTCGCGCGGTACGAGCGGTGGCAGATGCGGCGGCTGTCGATGCGGCCGGGCATCACCTGTATCTGGCAGGTCTCGGGCCGGAGCAACATCGACTTTGACACGTGGATGAAGCTCGACCTGATGTACATCGACCAGTGGAGCCTGTTTCTCGACTTCAAGCTCCTCTTACGTACCCTTCCCGCGGTGCTGTCGGCGCGGGGGGCACGATGAGAGGGGCACCGTGAGCGGCGGCGCGGGGCCGGTTGAGCTCTGGGCGCGGGTGCAGGCTGTACCGCTCTACGTCCGGGTGGTGCTCGGGGTGCTCGCCGGGGTGCTACTCGGGGTGGTCTTTCGGCATGAACCGTGGTTTTTTGGACTCTCCAACGCGGATCTCGGGCCCCTGGGAATGCTGGTCATCCGGCTCTTGAAGGCGCTGGCCACCCCCCTGATTTTCTTTGCGATCATCGATGCCTTCTTGAAGACCGAGATCGAGGCGCGCGCGGGGCTCCGGCTCGCGGCGGTGTGTCTGCTCAACGTGTCGGTGGCGATGATCGTGGGGTTGGCCCTGCTCAACACGCTTCGTTCGGGGGATAGCTGGGCGGGCCGGCTCGATGAGCTCGGGTTGGTGGCGGTGGCGGCAACCAGCGGCCCACCCGCGGGGGTGAGCCTGAGCCCGTTGAAGAACTTTGCGGCGTTCATTCCAGAGAATGTGGTCAGTCCGTTCTCTGGGAACCTGGTCATCTCTGTGGTGCTGCTGGCGGTGCTCACGGGGCTGGCGCTCCGGCAGGTGCGCGCCGAATTCGCGGATTTTGCTCCGTTGGAGTCGGCGATCTCCGCGTTGACCCGCGTGGCGGCCGCGATCCTGATGCGGGTCGCGGGGTGGATGCCGCTGGCGGTGCTCCTCATCATCGCGGATGTGGTGGGCAAGGCGGGGATCGGTGTTTTCTCGGTGCTCTGGTCCTTCTTCGGCGTGATCCTCGCCGGGCTCCTCATTCACTCGCTGGTCTGGTATCCGCTCTCTGCCTGGCTGCTTGGCGGCATCCGTCCGCTCCGGCTCCTGCGCGGGGGCCTCGACGCGATTATCACGGCGTTGTCCTGTAATTCTTCGTTGGCGACGATGCCGGTGACCTTACGTTGCCTGAACCGGCTCGGGGTGAGGGACGGCCCGGCGCGGCTCTCGGCCTGTGTCGGCACGAACTTCAACAACGACGGCATCATGCTGTACGAGGCTATGGCGACGATGTTCTTGTGCCAGGCCCTCGGTTACGACCTCACTTTTTCCTTCCAGGTCACCATCGTCACCGCGTCGATCCTCGCAGGGGTGGGCATCGCCGGCGTGCCGGAGGCCGGGCTCGTGATCCTGCCGCTGGTGCTCACGGCGGTGGGGGTGCCCGAGGCGATGATCGCCGTAGTGATCCCGTTGATTGTGCCGGTAGACTGGGTGCTCGCGCGCGTGCGCTCGGGGGTCAACGTGCTCGCCGACATGCAGGTGGCGGTGCTGTTGGACCGGATGGAGCCTCGTAGCGCCGGTGTGCCGTTGGGCGCCGGTCGGGACTGAGCCGCGGTCGGGACCGAGCTACGGTCAGGCCTGAGCTACGGTCAGGCCTGAGCCGCTGTCAGGCGTCGGCGTCATCGGGGAGCGTAGCGCCGCGCTCCGAGAGCCACTTGCGCATTTCATCTTTACTAAGGGCTTTTTCAAGGGCCGCGTGCGGTTCGATCAGGTCACGCTCGACCAACAAACGTAAGCTGTCGTCCATCCCGATCATCCCCTGGTTCTTGCCCTGCTGGATCACGCCGCCGATCTGGTGGGTCTTGCCCTCCCGGATGAGCGACGCCATCGCCGGGGTGCCAAACAGGATCTCCAAAGCGGCGCATCGTCCCCCCGCTTTTCGCCGAAGGAGCTGCTGCGCAAGCACGCCCTTGAGCACGCCCGCGAGGATACCTCTCACGCTCTCCTGGCGTTCGGACGGGAACACGTTGATCACCCGATCGATGGTCTTTGACGCGGAGTTGGTGTGCAAGGTGCCGAAGACGAGGAGGCCGGTCTCGGCGGCGTTGAGCGCCATCTCGATGGTCTCGAGGTCACGCATCTCGCCGACGAGCACGGCGTCGGGATCCTCGCGGATCGCGGCGCGTAAGGCGGCGGAGAAGGACTTGGAGTGAGGCCCGATCTCCCGCTGGGACACCAACGACATCTTGTTGGGGTGCACGAACTCGATGGGGTCTTCGATCGTGATGAAGTGCATCGGGCGCGTAGCGTTCATCTCGTTGATGATCGCCGACAAGGTGGTGGATTTGCCTGAGCCGGTCGGTCCGGTCACCAGGACCAGGCCACCTTGCAGGTTGACCAGCTTACGCACCGCGGGCGGGAGGCCGAGCTGCTCCACCGTCATGAGTTTGGTCGGTATGACGCGGAACACCGCGCCCATCCCCCGATGTTGTTTGTAGACGTTGACCCGGAACCGTGAAATCCCGGGTAGCTCGTAGGCGAAGTCGGTGTCGCCTTCGGCGGCGTACGAGGTCCACAGGTGTGGAGGCGAGATCGGGCGAACCAGCGCCTCAAAATCCCGATCGTCCAGCACCCGGTACCGCACCGGGTCCATCCTGCCCGATAGACGGAAGATCGGCGGACGACCAACAGAAAGATGTAGGTCTGAGGCGCCTTTGTCGACCATGAGCTTGAGGAAACGGTCGATTCGATTGCCCGTGCTCATGTGCCGGCCCCCGATTTGTCACGCAAGAAGGTGGGGTCACAGAGCCCCTCGAAGGTCTCGGGCTTATCCGCCCGTAACCAGGCCATTTCCGCGGCGACGATGCCGGCGTCCACCAGGTCCATCAGGGCCTGATCGCGGGTCTGCATGCCGACGCGTCGTCCGAGCTGCATCATGCTGGGTATCTGAAAAGTCTTGTTGTCACGTATCATATTCCCGATACTGAAGGTGCCCTTGAGCACCTCGTACACCCCGGCTCGGCCCTGACCGTCTTTACGGGGCACGAGCGACTGGCTCACCACGTACTTGAGCGACTCGGAGAGACCCATACGGACCTGCGCCTGTTCGTCCGGGGGAAAGCTCTTGATCAGCCGTTCGATGGTGGCTACGGCTCCGGTGGTGTGCATCGTCGCGACGACGAGGTGGCCGGTCTCCGCGGCGGTGAGCGCGAGGCGCACGGTCTCGACGTCACGCATCTCGCCGACCACGATCACGTCGGGATCCTCACGCAGGGCGGCGCGGAGCGCACGCGCAAAAGAGGCGGTGTGCCGACCCACCTCACGCTGGTTGATGAGGGCCGACTTGACCGGGTGAACGAATTCGATCGGGTCTTCCATCGTGATGACGTGGTCGGCCTTGGTCTCGTTGATCAGATTGACGATGGCGGCGAGCGTGGTGCTCTTACCGCTGCCTGCCGGGCCGGAGATCACGATGATTCCCTGGTGGTAATCCAGGAGCTCGGTGAGACGGCCGGGCAGACGCAGATCCGCGAAGGTGGGGGGCACGTTGGGGATCACCCGGAAGGAGGCGCACATCCCCTTCCGCTGCACGAAGGCGTTGGACCGGTAGCGCCCGACCTCCGGGATCGCGTGGCAGAAGTCGAGCTCCCCGGTCTCCAGCAGCACCTTCTTCTGGCGCTCTTCGAGGATCTCGAGGATCCAGGCCCGTGTCTGCTCGGCCGTGGTCGGCTCGGTCCCTTCGAGGCGGGCGATCTGACCCCGCATCCGGACGAAGGGGGGCTCATCGACCGAGAGATGGACGTCGGACGCGCCGAGCTCACGGATCCGTGCGAGGAGCTGGTCGAGGGGCCGGGTCAGGGCTCGGAAGTTGACCGACGAGGTGCCACGGTCGACGCCGTCGGTCGTCTGGTGGAGTTTTTGGGCGAGGTCGCGGGCGACCTCGGCGGCGCGGGTGCGAACCTCGGAGGAGGGATCCTTCTCTTTCACCGCCTGCAACAGGGGGAGCAGCCGCGGATCATCGAACTTGGAGAACGCCTTGACCACCTCGAGCCGGACCTCGACGCGCGGGTCCCGCAGGAGGCTCGCCAACGGCTTGAGCGCCGCGGGGGAGGCGATGTGGGACAGGGCGTCGATCGCGGCCCAGCGGGTCTCAGCGTCCTCCAACGCCTTGATGAGGTAGGGGACCGCCCGCTCATCGCCCAGGCGGCCGAGCGTGTCGCAGGCCGAGATCCGCAGCCACCAATCGGGATCCTGAAGCAGCTTGCCGACGGGATCGACGAGGCGCGGGTCGTTGAAGTGTTCACACAAGACCAGGGCGGCGGTGCGGATCTCCTCTTCGGGGTGGTTGAGGAGCGCGACCCCTGGGCGCAGGACCTGGTCGCCGAAGGTGCGGAGCGTCTCGAGGATACGGGTGCGGAGCCAGCCTACAAGATCGCGGCAGAAGGTCAGGACCTCGACGAGGAGCTCATCGGCGGTGCCGGTGGTGAAGAGGATCTCCATCGCCTGCCGGCGGATGCTGTCTTCGCCGCTCCCGAGGAGGTCGAGCATCTTATTCCGCATCGTAAGGGGATCTTCGCGGGCGCGTTCTTGCAGCCAGGCGGACGCGCGCTGTTGGCTCGTCGCGTCGCCGCTGACGAAGCGGTCGAACATGAGCTCGGCGACCCGCGGGTCTGTGACCTTGACCAGCGCCTCCTGAGCGACCGAAGAGAGGCGGGAGTCCGGGTCTCGGGCGCAGCCGAGGAGCAGGTCGACCAGGGTCGCCGGATCACGCTCCTGAAGGAGCTTTTGGAGCGCCGAAGCCCGGATCACCGGGGGCGCGTCGCGAATCGCCCTCTCGAGGTAGCGGAAGCGCACCGCGCCGGCCAGCCCGAGCGCGTACTCCCAGCCAAGCCGCTGCTTGACAGAGGACTTGTCGGCCAACAATCCGTCGAGCGCCTTGATCAACAGCTCGTCGGGGAGCCGGTTGACCAGCCGCATCAGGCCCGTCCGGACGTGCGGCGGCTTGTCCCCGAGCGCGTCGAGGAGCGCGATCAGCGACTTCTCGTCGGCGCGCGCCAGGAAGAGCTCGGCGGAGATCGCCCGGGCGGCGCTGTCGGAGTGGAAGAGGAGCGGGATGACCTCAACCGGTCGGGGGCCGCTCTCCTTGAGCTGCTTGAGCAACCCATCCCGTTCTTCCGGAGTTTTCCACGTTGCTGCTGTGACCTGCTCGAGCAGGTTCTTTATTTGCGCCGCCCAGGAAAGCCAACATGGACGCGAGCATCCGGTAATCGGCGGGGCGCCGTCAACACGCGATCGATTTCAGCAACTTCCAGCGGGCAACATCGTTCATCGCAGCCACCACCACAAGCCTACAGCCGCGGCGCCGCCAAACAATACGACGAACATCAGGCCGCCGAGGCCCAGGACCGCGAGGACGAGGGCGCCCCGGACCGCGCGCGGGCCGCCCGTGCTGCCTCCAACCGAGGACGGACGGGCCCGCGGGGCTTGTTGGGACGATGTTTGGGAGTCGCCGGCGTGTTCCGACACCGGCGTAGTCATCCTGCGGCCCGCGCTCGTGCTGACGGGGCCCTCGGGCGTCTGGCCCGCGGCGCTGGCGGCTGAAGGAGGCCCGAACACGGGGGGTTGGGCGGTCGTCGGGGGGGCCTGGACCGGCGGCTCGCCGTCGCGGAGGGACAAGACCCGCTCGGTGACCCAGGAGGTGAGTGGGGGCCCCGGCAGGACGGGCGCGAGGCTCTGAAAAGAGGCGCGCGCCGCGCGTAAGCTCAGGCGCGCGGCGCCGCGGAAACGAAGGAGGTCACGGACCGTGGTGTGGAGCGGTGTCGACAATGCGAGCGTCGAGAGCGCACGTTCGACTGCGCCATCGTGGAGAATCTCGCGCTCGGGCAGATGGCCCATCGCCGCGCCCGCGAGCGCTTCATAGAGGAGCGCGCCGATCACCCAGGTCTCGGCGTACATCCCGGGTGGCGGCCGGTAGTCTATGTGGACCGCGGAGCTCACGCCGAGGCGCGCCCGGCCGTCGGTCCCAAGCGAGATCACGGCGGGGCTGAGCCCCTCGTGGCGTTCCCCCGGGGCCTCCAGCACCGCGGCGGCGACGGCGTCCGCGAGCTCCACGGCCGTACGGGGCGGCATCGGGCGGCCCAGGCACCGGGTCAGCGGCAGGAGATCCAGCGGAGCGCTCACCGTTGGGTCTTAGCCTGACCGGCAGGGGTCGGCCCCCAACCGCCGCCTCCCGGGGTCTTGATCCGCACCCGCGCCCCGACCGGCAGGCGCACCGCGTCCCCCCACCATCGGCGCGCCGGCGCGGGTCCGTGTCGAAAAAAGCGGCTGTTTATCTGACGATAGATCCGAGGTTGCCGGGTGGGTTCGGGCCCGGTGCCGATCAGCCACGCGGAGCCCGGTCGGCCAGGGCCGCCGCCGCGGAGCCCAGGCGCGGCCCGCCAGGTTGTGAGCAGCGCCGCCTGCCCGGGAACGCAGAGCACGATCTCGCGAACGAGACCGTCCCCGCCACGATGATGCCCTTCGCCGCCGCTATGGGGCCGAATCCGAAACTGCGTGACCCGCAACGGGAGTCGCCGCTCGAGCACCTCGACGTCAGTGGCGCGGGTGTTGGTCATATGCAGCTGCCTGGCGGATAATCCGGGTCCGTTCGGGCTCGCCCCCGTACCACCTCCGAGGGTCTCGTAGAAGGCCCAGCCCTCGCCACCCAGCGTGAGGTTGCTCATCGTGCCGGCCGACGCAGCGCGTGCCCCGGCAGCGGCGAAGAAGAGGTCCACCAGCCGCTGAGACGTCTCCACGTTGCCCCCGACCACCGCGGCGTCGGGCGGGGGCGAGAGGATCGAGCCCGGCGGTATCACCAGCTTGACTGCGTCCAACGCACCTTCGTTGAGCGGGATCGCCTGCGCTGCGAGTACCCTCAGGCTGTAGAGCACCGCGGCGCGAACCACGCCGGGCGGGCAGTTGAGATTGCCGGGGTGCGGCCCACCGGTACCCGAAAAATCTACTTCCAACAAAGGTCTTGCGCCGGTAGCCTCAGCCGGGCGCACGGAGAGACGGAGGCAGAGCGGCACCCCGTCGATAAAATCGGTTGCGGTGCGAGGTTGTAGGTCTTGAATCACCCGATCCACCGCGTGCGCCGCGGCCTCGCTGAGCCGGGACATCCAGCGTTCGGTGAGCGGCCCGAGCGCCGCCAGCTCCCGCGCGGCATGTTGATTTGCGGCGATCTGAGCGTATAGATCGGCCTTCACCGTCTCAGGCGCCCGGGATTCGGAGAGGGCGTCGTCGAGGGGCTGGGGCACCCCATCCACGAGCAGCGGAAAACGGCGGAAACGGAGGCCTTCGTCGGCGAGCTTGCGGCTGTGGGGCGGCATCGAGCCCGGGGTGAGCCCCCCAACGTCGACGTGGTGCGCCCGGCTGGCGACGAAAAAGCGGCGTCCGTAACAGTAGACGGGCGTGATCACCGTGAGATCGGGCAGGTGGGAGCCGCCGGCGCCCGGGTCGTTGGTCAGCCAGGCGGAGGGGGCGAGGGCCGGGTGGTGGACCGGCACCCAGGGCAACAGATCTCGGACCGTCTCGCCCATCGCGCCGAGATGTACGGGCACGTGCGGGGCGTTGGCCACCAGCCGGCCTTGCGGGTCGAAGAGCGCCATCGAGAAGTCCAGGCGTTCCCGGATGTTGACCGACCGCGCGAGCCGGCGCAGGACCTCCCCGGCAGCCTCCGCGACACATACAAAGCGCGCGCCCCAGAGCGCGATGCCCTCCGGATCGGGCACCGGGGGATGCCGGCTCGCGTGACCCGCGCCCAAGGCGCCTCCGTGCTCGGGATTCGACGGGTCGGCCTCCGGGCCCGCCGGACCCGGGTGCGCGGCTTGGGCGTCGTCCGGTGCTGCCGAGCGGGCATCGGAGGGTTCATCCGGGAGGAGCTCCAGATCGTCTCCCCGGCGCCGCGCCGTCCAGCCTTCGGGTACCCACACCGAGGTGCTCGGTAGATCCACTCGGAGCGGGCCTTTTACGCCGGGTCCAGGCAATGGGGCGCCGTCTACGGTCCAGGGGGCCGACACCGGCTCGGAGCGCGAGAGGGCCGGCGCTCGGAGCCGCAGCTCCAGGTGCACGAGCTCGACCGCGAGCCCGCGGATGAATCCGAAACACCGACGATGTTCCTCTTCAAACGCCCCGATGAGGTCGGCGGAGCTCGCGGCGGGCGTAGTCAGGACCCGGAGCGTGTGGTCGGTGCCGACATAACGGAGCTCGGCAGCGTGATGACGCTCAGCGCCGTCCCCGAGCGCCCGGCCCGCGCCTTCGTCGAGCGCCGCTGTCAGGAGCTCCCACGCCCGGGTCAAGGCGCTCCTGTCCGGATCCGAAGCTTCACCCGCGCCGGTCGCTGGCGTGAGCGACAGCCAGAGGCTGAGGCGTTGTTGTTCTTCTCGGCGGGCAAAACGCATTCCCCATGCCGAGAGCCCCGACGCGAACGCGGGCACGATCACGCGCCGGAGGCCTACGCGCGTCGCGACCGCCACCGCATGTTGGCCCGCGGCCCCGCCAAACGCGACGAGGCTGTGGTCCCCGAGCTCGACTCCGCGGGCGGTGGCGATACGCCGAATCGCCGCGGCCATGGTCTCGGCCGCGACCGACAGCCAGGCTTCCGCGCGGCCCTGGACGGTGGTGAGGCTCGCGGGCGCCGGGAGGTCGGGGGTAGAGAGCGGAGGATCAAAGCGGGAAGGATCGATACGTCCCGCCACCAACGCGGCGTCGGTGAGGGTGAGGGGCCCCCCGTTCCCGTAGCAGGCCGGACCGGGGAAGGCGCCGGCGGAGCGCGGGCCCACGAGCAGGCGATAACCCTCGTCGATCAACAGGGATCCGCCACCCGCGGCGATGGTCTCTACCGCCAACGCTGGCCGCTGCACCCGGAGCCCCGCCACCCGCAGCTCCCCCACCCTGGCCAGCTCGGGTTGATCCAGGTCCACCCGACATACATCGGTGGAGGTGCCCCCGATGTCGAGCCCGATCACCCGCTTCAGACCGTGGCGGCGCGCGACCTCGGCGACGGCGAGCACGCCGCCCGCGGGCCCGGAGAGCACCGCGTCCGGGGCGCGGAGCGCTTGGGTCGGGCACAGGCTGGCGTCCGAGCGGAGCGCCAGACTGCCGGGAGGAACCCGGTCGCGCTCCAGCGCGGCCCGGAGCCGTGGGGTCATAGCAGCGTCCACCAGGGTGGTCTCGATACGCGCGAGCAGCCCGGCTTCGACCGAGAGCTCCGAGCCCAGGGCCACATGGAGGAACGTTGGCAACACGCTCGCGATCTGCCGCTCGTGCGCTGCGTTTTGCGGGCTGTTGATCAGCACCACCGCGACGGCCTCGACGCCGCTCCAGTCCCAGGCGGCGATCCGGGCGAGGTCCGAGGCGGGCAGGGCCTCGAGCTCGGTGCCGTCGGCCAGGATGCGGCCTCCTACCTCGACCACCCGGGAGCACAGCGGCGCCGGCCAGGCGGCGTCCGGGTCGAAGAGCTCGGGCCGGGACTGGTCCCCGATGTAGGGGAGGTCGCCGAAGCCTCGGCTCACGATCAAGAGGGTAGGAACGCCGTTGTGTTCAAGGATCGCGTTGGTGACGACCGTCGTGCCCAGCACCACGGGACCGTCTACCAGATCGCCGATCACCGCGCGATCGGAGCGGATCTTTTGTAGGGACAAGCACCCGTCGGGCTCAGGCCGGACCAGATCGGTGAAGGTGCCACCGCGGTCGAGGGTGAGGTGGGGCCGGAGCGTTGGGGTCATCCGCCGCCTTCGGGGTCGAGAGGAACATAACGATCCTCGTGCCGCTCCACGCCGTCCACCACTGTCCGAACTCGGCGCGAGCCATCGGCGAGATCTTCGCGTACAAACACGACCTCATGCGGAACGACCGACTCGGGCGCGCAGAGCGCGCCGCGGAGCCGGTCTTCGGCGATCTGAAACCGAAATGCGACTGGATGCGCGTGCGTATTCTCGAGACGCAGGTCCTTGTACGCCCACACGAGGGTGGCGTCTGAGCCGAGCTCGCAGAAGCGGGTGGTCTCGGTGTAGAGGTCAAGGCTGTGAGGGTGGCGCTCCTCCACCCGGAGCCCGGCTTGTAGACCAAGAAGGTAGATTACGCCTGAGAGCTGGCACAAACCGCCCCCCTCCTCTGCCACCACCTTGCCTTCGGCCAACATCCGTCCCGCCTGATAGCCTCGCCTCGCCGTCGGCGGCCCGATCAGGTGGCCGAGCGAGAGCAGCGCGCCAGGTGGGATCAACCGGTCGTTGAGCACCGCGGCGGCTCGGCGAAGATTATGTAGCTTGGCCGAGACTAACGCGCTCGGTCGTATCGCCTGCTCCACGACGAGGCGCTCCGGCCAGGCCCCGGTGGGTCCCGAAACGTTGACGAAGCGCTGTCGGAGGCCCGAGCGGCGATCCCGGAGCTGCCGCCGCAGGGCCTGGAGCTCCGTCCGGAGCGTCGCCGGGAGGTGGCGGCGAAGGCTCACGGACGCCGCTCGAGATGGTAGAAGGTGTAGGCCGAAAGATCAGGGAAAATCCTCCCGAAGCCCCGGTCGAGCGGGGCCGCCCACGGGCGAGTCCGCGGCGGGAGACGTTGTAGGGGCACCCCGAGAAGGCCCACGCGATCCCGAAGCTCGAACTCGGGAAACAGGCCGAGGACCTGTCCTCGCGTATAGGCGCTGGCCCCATGCCACGCGGGCGCGACCGGTGGACGCGGACGGAGTCGGCGGCGGAGCGCCGAGGGGACGTCCAGAACGAATCGACCGCCGGGACGGAGCACCCGGCGCACCTCACGCCCGATCGCCGCGGCTTCGTCCACGCCGAGGTGCATGAAGAGGTGAAGGCAAAAAACGGCGTCCAAGCTCTTCTCGGGCAGGGGCAGGGCGCGCGCGTCGGCCAGATGGAGCTTCCGGTCCGGGAACTGCCGTCGGGCCGCCTCCAGCATTCCCGGGCTGGGATCGGCGCCCTGCCCGGCCAGCATCAGCATCCGGCCGGTCCCGCACGCGAGATCCAGGATGAAGGTTGGGTCCAGCCCATGGAGCCAGCGCGACAAGAGGCGCCGCTCCTGGTCGTGGATCACGCGGCCGTAGCTGTTGCCAAAACGATCGGCGTCGTAACGGGGCGCCAGCTCCTCGTAGTAGGCGATCACCGGGTCAGCGGATGGATCAGGGATCGGCATGGGTTTTTCTGGGTTCACCGCGCGTGGTTCAGGAGCTCGTCGGCGGCGGCGCGGGCGGCATTGCTCACGCGGATGCCGCCGAGCATTCTTGCCAGCTCTTCCCGACGTTCTTCGAGGCTGAGGCGCTGGATCACTGAGCGGCTGCGCCCACCGTGCGCCTCCTTTCGCACCAGGAAGTGTTGGTCGGCGTACGCCGCGATCTGCGGGAGGTGGCTGATGCAGATGACCTGATGCTGGCGCGAGACCTCGTAGAGCTTCTTGCCGATCACCTCGGCCACCGCCCCGCCTACCCCGCTGTCCACCTCGTCGAACACGTAGGTGCCCTGGGGCCCCAGGCCGGCCAGCACCCGCTTGAGCGCGAGCAGGGCCCGCGAGAGTTCGCCACCGCTCGCGACCTTCCTCAGCGGCCGCGGCTCCTCGCCCCGATTGGTGGCGATCAGGAATTCCACACGATCCACCCCTTCGATGCCCAGGCGCGCTCCGGCGGCGCTGAGCTCTCCGGCTCGCCCTTCGGGCTGCTCGACGCCCACCACCACCCGCGCGTCGCCCATGCCCAAGGAAGCCAGCTCCGCGGTGATCGCCGCGCCCAGCTTCTCGGCTTCGGCCCGCCGCCGGGCTGATAGGACCGCGGCGACCGCGGCCGCTTTTTTCAAGGCGAGCTCCCGCTGGTGCTCCACCGCGCCAAGCCGTGCGCTCACGCCCTCCAGCTCCGACAGCTCGGTACGCGCCGACTCCATGAAGGCGAGAGCGGCGTCCAGGCTCCCGTGTTTCCGGATCAGACGGCGAAGCAGGTGAAGGCGCTCCTCCAGCTCTCCCAGCCGCTCCGGGCGGGTCTCCACCCGGTCGGCGTAGCGACCGAGTGTCCGCGCGGCTTCTTCGATCTCGGAGAGCGCGACTTCAAGTTGAGAGACCACGGGGGCGAGCTGGGGGTCGAGCGCCTGGAGCTCGGTCAGCGCGCGGAGCACCTGGCCCAGGGCTTCGCTCACCGCGCCGTCGCCGGCGTAGAGCCGCTCCTCCGCCTCGCGCGTGCCCGCCTGAAGCCGGGAGGCAAACCGGAGTCGGGGCAGCTCCTCGGCCAGCCTCTCGTCTTCACCCGCTTCGGGACGGAGCTTTTCGAGCTCGGCGAGCTGGAAACGTAGCAGATCCTCGCGCTCGGCGCGGGTGCGGAGCTGCTCTTTGAGCTGGGTCTCGAGCTCGAACAGGCGCTGGAGCTCCTTCCACGCCGCGGCCATCTCGCCGCGAAGCCCTGTCGCGCCGAGGCCGGCAAACGCATCGAGGTAGCCGAGATGGCCGCCGGGGCTGACGAGGCTGTGGTGCTCGTGCTGCGAGCAGATGTCCACCAGCCCCGAGGCGAGCTCCCCCAGCTGGGCCGCTGTCGCCAGCCGACCGTTGAGGCTCGCCCGGCTCCGGCCACCCGCCTCGATGGTGCGCCGGACCACGAGCTCCCCGTCCGCGACGCCGAAGTCGGCAAAACGGCTCGGGTCGCTCAGGTGAAAAAGCGCTTCAACCTCGGCACGATCGGCGCCCGCGCGCACCAGGTCGGGCCGACCCCGCTCCCCGAGCACGAGCTTGAGCGCGTTGATCAGGATCGACTTTCCGGCGCCGGTCTCCCCCGTCACCACGTTGAGCCCGGGCCCGAACTCCACCTCAAGCTGCTCGATCACCGCAAGCTGTCGTACGTTCAAGACCCTCAGCACCCGACACCACCTTCACTCGCGTCGGCTAACCGGGGCCCCGCACGGTGGAAGGACGGCCGCGGACAGTTTCTGTCCGCTAGGCGGGTACGCGGACAGAAACTGTCCGCGGTGCCGGTCTACGAACCACGGCGGTCGGCGATGCGCGTGGCGCTGTTTGGGGCGATGTGCCCGCGGCGGGGCGCTGCGCCCGATCGTCGGCTAATGTGGCGTCGCGGAGGCGGGGATGTGGCTCTGGTGGTTGGGACTCGGCTGCAGCGGAGGCTACGGGCTCACCACCGTCGACGCCACCGATGATGACGCCGACGACGAGGAGACCGACGAGACGGAGGAGTCCGACGAGGAGATCGACCGGGACGGGGACGGCGTGCCCGAAGACCGCGACTGTGACGACCGGGACGATGAGATCTACCCCGGAGCGGACGAGATCCTCGCCGACGGCATCGACCAGGACTGTGACGGGGAGGACGCGGAGCTCCGGGACGTTCACGTCAACGGCACCACCGGCCCGATCCTGGACCTCGACACCTCGTTGTTCACCGCCACCGTCGCCGGTTGTGCCGACGTGGTCGAGGTCTCCGGGGCGCTGGACGTCAACCACACCTACCTCGGCGACCTGAGCATCACGCTCGCGGGCCCGGGTGGGGTGACGCTCAACCTCTACACGGGCAGCACCGACTGGGACGGTGCGTCGCAGCGGTTGACACGGAGCTTCCCGGTACCAGGCGCGACGGTTGGAAACGGAAGCTGGACGGTCCGTATCGTCGATGCCGCCGCGCGCGACACCGGAACGGTGAACGCGTGGTCGCTCGATTTGAGCTGCGGTTGAAGCGCGGATTCGCTACGTGCGCGCCTTCGGAGGACCCATGGGGTTGAAGTCAGGTTGGGGCGCGGTCTTGGGGTTGGCGCTGGTCGGGCTCACGTGGGGGGTGGCCGTACGTGCCGATGCGGCGCCGCCCGCGCCGATCGTGGCGTTGCTGCCGCCTACCGGGATCGTCGGGGACGGGGTCACGGTGGCTGATCTCTACTTTCTCGCTCTCGACGCCTCAGGGGAGCCCGCGGCCGAGGTGAAGCTCCGGGCGCACAGCCGTTTTGGCAGCACCACCGAGCTACCCGAGCCGCTCGGCGGGGGGCTCTACCGGGTCAAGTATACGCCGGCCGACCAGGAGCGCTCCGAGATCCTCAGCGTCGAGCTGAGCGGAAAGATCGGGAAAAGTAATGTTCGAAACAGCTTTCCGATCCAGGTCCACGTCAACCCGGCCCGCCAGCTCACGCTCAGCACGAGCCCGGCCGCGATCGTGCTCGGCGTCGATAAGTCAGCCTCCATCCAGCTTTCTGTCGCCGGCAAAGACCTCTCCGGCCTCGACCTTCTCGTCGCGGCCTCCTCCGGGACGGTCACCAACCTCACGAATCTCGGGAACGGTAAGTTCAACGCGCTCTACACCCCGCCCGCCGATAACGTTCCGCGGGAGGTGATCCTGACTGCGGCGGACCGCCGGGATCCGACCGTAGTGTACGCGCACACCCAGCTCGGCCTCACTGCAACGGCGACCCCGGTGGTGACCGGGCCCAAAGGGAGCCGCGTATTGTTACGCGTCGGAAGCCGGGAGTTCGGGCCAGCGCCGGTGGACAGCAAGGGGCGGGCGAAGGTGCCCATCCAGATCCCGCCCGGCGTCCGCGCCGCGACGGTGCTCGCGCTGGGGGCCGATGGAACGACCAGCGAGAGCAGCCTCGATCTGAAG
The DNA here is from genome assembly GCA_947486185.1 of Deltaproteobacteria bacterium. Taxonomy (GTDB): domain Bacteria; phylum Myxococcota_A; class UBA796; order UBA796; family SXON01; genus CANKTH01. Next base: position 10,718 of record CANKTH010000003.1, on the reverse strand, counting down.
CTGCCCGAGCCGTTACGAATGGCTTTTGCGCCTTCTTCGGTACTTCCGGGCGATCCGACCGTGAGTCACTCGCTCCACCTGATCGTGCGCACCCCCGATCTCCTGCCGGACCCCACCGCGACGCCCGTGGTCTCCGCCGCGCTCGGAAAAGTCGCGTCTACGCAGCATATCGGGAACGGTATCTACGTGGTCAACTACAGCCCCCCGCTGGGTTTGACTGCGGTGACCGACACCCTCACCGCCAGCCTGGGCAGCGGCCCGACCACGACCCTCAGCGTGTCGGTGGGCCCGGCGCGGCCCTCCGCCCTCTCGCTGGCCGCGACCCCGCCCAAACTGCCGATCGGCCCGACGCTGTCGGTGTTGGCGACGGTCACGGGCCCGGGTGGCGCGTTGTTGCCGGGCCGGACCTTGAGCTGGCAGGCCAACGGCGCGCAGGAAGGCGTCACGAAGGATCTGAAAAACGGCACCTACCAGGCGCCCTTCACCCCCTTCAGCACCGGCCCGGTGGAGATCGAGGGCCGGGTGTGTACCCCCGCATCGGGCAACAACCTCGACCGGATGTTGTTGGTCGCCAACCGTGAGCACGTGCTGCCTGACGGCCTGTCGGTGGTGCGATTCACCGCGATTGGCGTGGATCATTTTGGCTACCCCGTCGCGGATCTCGATCTGGATCTCTCGCTGGTGTACGGAGACGGGGCGCTGCCCGCCAAGGTCAAGACCGATAGCTGCGGGATGGCCTCGGTCTACTACACCGCGGGTTCGGCGACCACGCCGGTCGCGGTCCGCGCGATCTACAACACCGACGTAGAGGCGAGCGCCGTGGTTTTTCAAGGTCCAAAGCCGCTCACGGTGAGCATCCCGCGCTCGGGCCCGCCGACGTTCAACGAGCTGGTGGGGGTGTGGGCAGGGTCGTTCGCGGATCTCCGCGTGGAGTAGGCGCCCCGGTCAAAGGGTCCGGAACTCTTCCTTGATCTGAAGCTCCATCGCCGCAAACTCCGGTGTCAGCTCCACCCCCGGCCGGTAGGCCAGGCCTTGGGCGACCAGATCGAACACCCGACGCACCGACGCTGCCCCCGCGGGCGCTCCGTCCGGTCCCGCCTTCCGACCCAGCAGCACCAGCGTGTCGCTGACCAGGAGCGCGGCCGAGATGTCGTGGGTCACCACCACCAGGGTGTTGAGGTCGTCGGCGTGCGCGACCTCCTGGAGCAGCTTGACGACCGCCTCCACCGCGAGGGGATCGAGACCGGAGAAGGGCTCGTCCAACAGGAGCAGCTCCCGCGGCTTGACGATCTGTTGGGCGATAGCCACCCGCTGGCGCTGGCCGCCAGAGATCTGGGCGGGGAAGAACGCGCCGCGATGCGTGAGGTTGAAGCGCTGGAGAAGCTCGTCGATGCGCTTTTCGGCCACGTTCGGGGCGAGGCCCTGGATTCGGGCGGCCACCTGCAGGTTGCCGCGCACCGTATGGTGCCGGAGCAGCGGATAGTGCTGAAATACGACGCCCACTTCACCCGGCTGGAGCGGCTTGCTGGCCCGTCCGGTCACGCTCCCGTGGTCCGGCTGGTCGAGTCCGGCCATGATGCGGAAAAGTCGGGTCTTTCCGACCCCCGAGGGCCCGAGGAGCCCTACGATCTGGCCTGTGGTCTCCCCCGCCCGCCGCCGATTGAGGATTTGGAAGCGGATCTTGTCGAGGATGTGGGTGTCGCCGAGGCTCAGGCTCACGTCCTGTACATCGACCAACACCTCGCCGGCGGACGCGCTCAACGCCGCACCCGTTCGAGCTCGGCCCACGGACAGAGGAGGCGTGACAGGAGACCAGCCAGGTAGTCCAAGACAAGGCCCACCGCCAGGATCAATAGGAGGATGGCGTACACCTCCGCGAGGTGGAAATGTTTGTTCTGGTTGAGGATCATCGCGCCCAGGCCGCCCTCCGCGCGGGAGATGCCCTCGGCCATGGTGATCATCGCCCAGCCGATCGCGAGGTTCTGCCGGAGCACGTCGAGCGCCTTGTCGAGCGTGCCGCGGATCACCACCTCCCAGACGATCCGGGCGTCGCTCGCGCCGAGCACCCGGAGATGATCGAAGTTCTCCCGCGGCAGGTCGAGGACCACCTGGCTCATCGCCGTGACGAAGAAGGTGGTCATGCCAAAGGTGAGCAGCACCACCTTGAGCGTGTGCCCGCCACCGGCCAGCAGCGTGAAGGGCACCACGAGCCCGGTCAGACCGAGAAAACGGAGCTTCGACACGGCGCCGATCAGGGGCCGGAAGAAGGGGATCACCGAGAGATAGGAGAGGCCCAACGACAGGATCGTCGTGATGAGCAGACTCTCGGCGATCAGCGTCAGGGTCGTAAATAGCTCGGGACCCAGGCCCTGTTCCCACCACAAGGTGCCGAGGGCGGCCAACACCTCACCGGGGCCGGGCAGCGTCTCGAAGGGCGACAAGATCCAAGCGAGGAGCGCGAGGCCGGCCCAGAAGCCCACCAGCCCCGCCGCGGTGATCGCGTCGATACGCCGATTGGGAAGGAATATCGCCCCAAGCTTCATTTGCTGGTGCCCATCACCACCTCGACGCGGCGGTTCGTGGCGCGGCCGGCCGGCGAGCTGTTGGACTCGATCGGCTCGGAGGCGCCGTGGGCGAAGACCTTGATACGGTTGGCCGGGAAGTTGGTGCTCGACTGCGCAGTCAGCCATTGCTTGACCGCGAACGCCCGGTCTTCGGAGAGCTGCTGATTCTTGTCGGCGCTGCCCTGGTTGTCGGTGTGGCCGTGCAGCTCGACCAGGGTGCCCGACGCGATGACGAGGTCGTCTTTCAACTGGTTGAGCGTCGCGGTGGCGGCGGGGGTGAAGGTAGCTTTGCCGCTGTCAAACTGGATGTCCCAGGTGCGCCGGCTGACCACCTGCTCCACCTTGGCCTCGGGCTCAAAGCTGGCCATATCGGCGACGGTGGTCGGCGCTCCCTCTTTCGCGAGCGCTTGCAGGTAGCTGGTGTCGAGGATCTGGGCGACCGGCCAGTAGTCGGGCATCAAATCGGGGTACTGGGACTTCACGATGTTGGCGAAGACGGTGTAGGTGGCGGCGAAGGCGTTGACCGAGCCGGAGGCGAGGCCAAAAAGCTCCAGGTTGTCCGCGAGGTTGTTGACCGACGAGCCGCCGAGCTCGACGACGAGGCCCTGTTTGTCCTTCTCCTCGACCACCCTGAAGTACTTGTACCAGTAAGCCGCGTCCTTTTCGTTGTAGACGAGCGCCGAGATCGCCGCCGCCTCTCTCAACGCCGCGTCGTCCTTCTTGATCCGGTCTCCGCCTTCGAAGATCGCCCTGAGCATGCCCTTGACGATCTCGGGGTTGGCGGCCATCCATTTCTTGTTGCCGATGATCACGTTGGGCATCTGTGACCGGTACTCTTTGGTCGATACGATCGACACCAGGCCGCCACGGCCCTCAGCCACCGTCACGTCCCCCGGGGTCCAGGTGACGACGCCGTTGACACAGTGGTTCTCCATCGCGCCGGTCTTGGTGTTCTTCAGGTCGGTGCAGAAGTTGCTGACGTATTTCTGGCCGGCGTCGATGTAGTCGCTGGCGTTGACCCAGTTGAGCGCGTCGGGGTCCCACGTGGTGTCGTCGGGGTTGTTGGGGATCTGGTTGTCCCCGAGCCACTTGAGCGCGATGTTCCAGTCGCCGTCCCGGAGGTAGCCGGCGACCAGGCCGCCGCGGGATTTCTGGGGATCGGCCTTCCATTCCGGCGGACCCATGAACTTGTCCTCACCGCGCGAGTACCCGGCGGAGCCCACGACGATCGCGAGGTAGTCGGGCCCGAGCTTCGCGAGCCGGTCGTTGAGGCCCTTGAGGAAGGAGGCGGAGCCGTCGCCCATGATCGCGACAAAGTGAGCCCCTTCTGCGGGGTTCCCTTCGCCCGCCTTGCTCTTCTCGGCGAAGGTCAACATCAGGCTCTGCATGGTGTCGACGTTGTCTTCACGGATGAGCTTGAGGTTGACGCCGTTCTTACACATGGCGCTGTCGGCGACCGCCTGTTTGCCCCCGGTGGCCAGCATCAGGCCGGACTGAGCGTTCCACGCCCAATGGTAGAAGCGTACCTCGGGGAGATTGGCGCAGCCGGGAGGCTTCTCCGTCGCGGCGGGCAGCGCGTCTCCTACGCCGGGCAGGTCGGCTTTGGGAGGCACGTTGGTGCTCACCTTGTTCTGGCTCGGGGGCGCAAGCGTGTCCTTGAACTGGCTGCCGATCAACACGATCAGCGTGACCACCGAGAGGGTGATCAGGATCTTCGAGAGGGGGGTGAGCTTCACGGCACTACCTGGAGGTGCGAGAGCGCTATCACGAAGGCTCGCGAAAATCAGGGTGACAGAGCGCCTGGGCCGCGACTCACCGACGATTCTCCGGTCCTATTGAGCCTGGGGCTTCCGCGCCGCGGCACGTTTGGGCGCGTTTACCTTGGCCATGAAGTCCTGCACCGCCTGATCCGCGGCCAGGGCGCCGAGCGGGTCGGTGGCCAGCGCCTGCCGCTCGACAATCTCGGAGACCATGCTGTGTACGTCCATCGCGGGGTTGGCGATGACCTGGGTTTGAATGTGGTGAAACTGATGCACGATCGAGCGAGCTCGGCTCTCGAAAAGCTGGAGCGTCGCGATCAGCTGAGGCAGCCGCTCCAGTTGGGCGCGCGTGAGCGCTTCGCGTTCGATCAGCGCCGGGCGGATCTCCGGAGTCGCCAGCTCCAAAGCACGGGTCACCTGGTCGAGCTCGCGCTTGAGCGCACGTTCGTCGATCGCGCTGATCGCCTGCCGTAAGGGGCGACAGGCCGCGAGCACGCGCAGGTAGCCGGTGATGAGCTCTTCGAGCCGATCGACCTCGGTCTGGGTCAGGCGCACCGCCGGCATACCGACCAGCTCGCCGAGCCGGGTCACGATGCCGCGCATCTCAACATAGTCTGCGTAGGCCGCGGTGTTTCGGTCTACTATCCGGTCGTCCAGGTGGGCCTCGGGCGCCGCCACGAGCAGGCGCCGGAAGAAGCCCCGGTCATCCTGAGTGTCTTTCAGACCCCAGAGATGATCCAGGTAGAAGGCACGTTCATCCTCCTTCTGGTCGTCCCGGTGGGCGCGCTCGACCGCGAGCCGGAAGGGCCCGATATCGGGGACCACCCACAAAAAACCGGATTCTACCGCCGCGGTCACCGCGAACCACGTCGGATCATGGAACACGCCCGCCAGCACCCCGCCCGTCAAAAAAGCAAGATTGAGCCAATGTGAAAAGGCTACGCGGCGAAAGGGCGGGGGCTTGTCGCTCACCGGGCGTCGCTCATGTCGGGAGTGGGCCGCTGGCGGTCAGGAAGCTCACGAGGTCGGACAGATCGTTGACCGAGCCCGACACGCGCAGCCGGGCGGTGTCGGCCTCGACCTCACAGGCCTGCTTTTGACCCTCGAGCTCGGACAGGGTCCGGGCCGCGTCGGCGAGCGCCTGGTCCCGGAGCGCGGTGAGCTCGGCGATCTGTTTGTCGATGTCGGCCAGCAGCTGTTGGCGTTGGGCCTGGGCGTCCCGGGTGGATTGCTCCAACTGACCGAGGCGAGTGACCCGCGACTGCTCGATCGCCTGAAGATGGGCGCGTAACGCCGCCTGGCGGGCGCGCGCGTCCGTGACTACCCGCTCCTCGGTCCAGGTGTCGTCCGCCGCGTCGAGCGCTCGTAACATCGCGAGCTGCTGCGGCCGCGGAAAGGCCGCCAGCCCCGACAACATCTTCAAGATGCGCTGGGAGGATGAGGGGCTGTCGACGACCCCGGCGGCGAGGATGATCTCATCGATCGAACGTCCAAACACGAGGTTGACGCTGTTCGAGGGCGCCGCCGAAGCGGTCGGCGCGGACGCGGGCGCCGCTCTGGCGGGGGCGGACACCGGCGGCGGGGCCGGAGCGGCCGATTCAGGCTCGGGAATGCTCGCGAGCAGCGCGTCGAGGTCGGCGGACACATCGGGGATCTCTTCAGGCGGCGGAGCCTCGGGGGGCAGCACCACGAACGCGCTCGCGACTTTCTTCCAGAACGGTGCCGGCATCAGGCCTCCGGCGTTGCATTATCCAGCCGCGGCCCGCACTGCCCGCCGTTTCATTCGGGCTTGTAGGCCTCCAGCCAATCGGCGACCTCCTCGATGCCCCCTTCGGCAAAAGGGGAAGGTGCACCGTATTGATGGACCGGGAGCCACGCCGCGGCGATCTCCGCCGCGTCCCGCGGCAGGGTGTGGCCGAGGTCGTGGTTGCCAATGCCGACGAAGTGGCCGTCCGCGTGGAGGGACTCGGCAAAGGCCAAGGTCGCCGCCTGAAAATCGATGACCATCACCACTGCGTCGTAGCTGTCCGTCTCCCCCCCATGGAGGAGAAGGGCCGCGAAGGTGCCGCCGGGGGTGCTGTAGGTGATCACCGGATCGGTGCCGCCCGAAAACACCAGGACGGAGGACAAGGTGTCGCCGCGCTCAATCGCCAGCAGGGTGGTCCACAAGGCGCCCGCGGAGAAGCCGGTGGAGCTGACCCGGCTCAAGTCGGCGTCGTGTTGCTCGGCGATACAGCTACGGAGATCGTCGTAGAGCACGAGGTCGTTGTCGGCCCCGCCCATGAACCCCCACTCAAAGAGCGCCGACGGGTCCGCCTCGGGGATCACGGCGATGACGCCGAGCTCCTCTGCGAGATCTTCAAGATCGAGGTACCGTTTCATCAAGCTCGCCGAGGCGCCCAGCGGGTGCCAGGCGAAGATCATCGGCATCGGCCCCTCGGCCTCCTCCGGGAAATAGATGAGCCCCGACCGGTCTCTCCCGTTGGCGTTGATCTCAAACTCGCCGGGCGAGCTAAGATCGGGGCAGTCGCCGCCGCTCACTTCGGCCAGCGCCGCGGGCTCGGGCAGGGGCTCGGTGGGCTCGGTAGGGGCCGCCGTGTCGTCGCCGCCCGGCCCGGTGCCCGGCTCTTTAGAGGTACAACCGAGTAGAAGGGCGAGCAGGCTCCAGGTCGGGCAGCGCATCGGCGTCTCCGGGCCCGCAGGATAGCGTACGTTGGTCGATGCCACCATAGCTTGCGTGCGCCGAGGCCCAAAAAGGCCGGTCATGTGGCCTCGTGTCCGATAGACAGCGCACATGATGCGACCGTTGCTGCTCGTCCTGCTCCTCTTACCCGCCGCGGTACGCGCCAACGCCGCTTTTGAGCGTCGCCTCTATGCCGACCGCGCCGACAGCTCCAGCTTCTTGTGGAACGACTGGAACAAGTTCCAGGAGAACTACCTCCCCCTCTACGCGGCGGACGGGGACCCCATGACCGCCTGGGTGGAAGGGGCCGGCGACTCGGGCGAAGGCGAGTGGATTCGCTTCTACCTGAGCCGGCTCGAGGGCACTGAGGCGCTCCGTCTCCGCGTGCAGAACGGCTACCAGAAGTCGACGAACTTGTACAAGGCGAATGCTCGTCCCCAACAGATCGAGGTCAAGCTGTTGCCCTCGGGGATGACCCAGGCGTTTACCTTGGAGGATCAGGCAGGCTGGCAGGAGCTGCGGATCACCCAACCCCGCGGACGCCTCGAGGCCGTGGAGCTCAAGGTCGTGTCCGTGTACGCGGGCAGCAAGTACACGGATCTCGCGGTCTCCGACGTCGAGTTCTACGCCACCTCCGTCACCCCCGACAATCCTGCCGCGGAGAAGGCCCGATACGAGAGGGTGCTGAGCTGGAAGAAGGACCGGGTCGCAGCCGCCGCGGTGTTCAAGGCCAGCACCGGGGCGTTCATGCCGGTCCTGCCTCGGTATACGCTCAAGGCGACGGGCGCCACACCAGTCCCCGATGAGCTCAGGTCCGATGGCAACGACTGGATCTATATGTCGGCCTCGCTCGAAGCTCTGGCGGCCTTCCCAGGCGAGCCGGGCCTGCCACGCCCCGACGGATCGATCGCGCGGGCGCGCGCCGCCTTGACGTCGACCTTCGCGGACTTTGTGCCGGTACAGGTGGTGACGACAGACAGTCGGCCGCTCCCTGTGTTGGACAACCTGCAGCCCGCCCGTTTGTGGACCTGTTACGAAGGGCCGCCGCTCTGGGGCGACACGAGCACGGGGCAGGTCGGCGGGTACCTGGAGCTTCCGCAGTTCGGTAAGGTTGGGTTTTTGCGGGCGGAGACCGTGGGTGTTTTCGACGTGAAGGACAATCCATCCCTCGCCGACGCGATGGCGGGGCGGCCGTCGCAGTGCTCCAGTGACACCACCCACACCTTCGCGTGGGCGCAGATGGCGCCCGCGGTGCCGGGCCAGCCGGCGCGTGCCGCGGCGCTGCTCACGGTGAGCTGCGGCATGATCGACTCGCGGGAGGGCCGCGAACGCGCGGTGCTCGCCGAGCTCCTGTCTTATGATGAGGCGGGCTACCTGGATCTTTTCTTGCGTGAACGTTCGGCAACCAGCTTCGGTTGGCGAGGCGCCGGGGCCGGGGCCGTGTTGTCGCAGGGCCGCCGGGTCGGCGCGTGGACCGACACCGTGCGGATGAGCGAGGTGGCCGGACCGTGACGGCCGCGATGGCGACGCGCCGCGGTGCGAGCCCCAGCGGAGGCGGGCCCGGGGTCGTGGGCCGCTGGGCGCGCTCGGTGGGGTGCGCCGCGCTGCTGCTGAGTGGGGCCTGTCGCCCCGTCGCGGCAGAACTTGGGGTAGAGGCGCTCTTTTCACAAGGTCTCGCTCCGGTGTCCCTCGGCGCCACCCCGCCAGAGGAGCGGGGGGTGGCCGCGTGCGAGGGCTGTCACGCCGGGATCGTCGCGGAGTGGCGCGGGAGCCGTCACGCCGCTGCGTGGACCAACGGGATCTTCCAACGGGAGTTCAAGCCGCGCCCGCTCGATTGGTGTGTCCACTGTCACGCGCCGCTCGCGCCCGCCGGGGTGGCGAGCGTCGATACGGTCGCGGCCGAAGGGGTGAGCTGCGCGGTGTGTCACCTCCGAGAAGGGGAGATCCTGGCCGCGGCGCGAGGCGACGACAGTCCGCATCATACGCGGGTGATGGGGGATTACGACTCAGAGCGACTCTGCGCCGGCTGCCACCAGTTCAACTTCCCGGTGGTCGAGGCGAATGGCGAAGTCAAACGTTATACCGACCATCCGATGCAGGATACGGTCGCCGAGTTCCGGGCGGGCCCCTACGCCGGTCTGGAGCAGGCCTGCTGGTCCTGCCATGGCAAGTTCGGCCATTCGCTGCCGGGGGCACACGCGCTGGGCGCGCTCCAGCACGCCGCGACCCTGGAGCGGTGCTGGGAGGATCGCCGGCAGCTGCGGGTGACGGTCACCAACTCCGGCGCCGGACACAAGCTGCCGAGCGGCGACCTGCACCGTCACCTGATCCTGCGGGTGTGGCGCGCGAGCGAGCCCGCCCGACTGTGGGAGGCGTTCATCGGGAGAGCCTTCGAGCCGGCCCCGGACGCGGGTAAGCGGGTGCGGCTCGACACCGCGATCCTGCCGTTGGAGAGCCGAGTCTGGCGGGTGGCGGTCGGCGAGCTGGGGGGCGGCCGCGCCGAGCCGGTGTCGATCGAGCTCCGCTACATCTACACCGAAGACGAGATCCCTACGCCCCAGAATGACCCCGGTGAGCCCACCAGCGTCGTGGTACACCGAGTGTCTACGGAGGGCGCCGCGCTATGTCCTTGAGGCCCATCCCCCGCTTGTTGGGGCCCAGCCTAGTGGTGCTGGCGGGCTGCGCCGATCTCAGCGCCGCCTCGAACCAGAGTTTTCGGATTCCCCCGGAGAGCAGCCAGCTCGTGGTGGTGCGGAGCGCCGACTGGGCGGCGGCGCCGGCTACGCTCACCCGTCATCGACGGCGCGACGGCGTTTTTGTGGCGGATGGCGAGCCGATCCCGGTGGTGCTCGGCCGCTCGGGTCTGGGTTGGGGCCTGGGTCTCCACCCTGAGGGCCTCGAGGGTCCGGTGAAGCAGGAAGGGGACGGTCGGGCGCCGGCCGGTGTGTTTGAGTTGGGAGAGGCGATGGGCTACCTGAGCGCGGCCCCGGGCGGGTCGCGGTGGCCCTATCAGAGCTCCACGGGACGGGTGTGTGTCGATGATCCGGCTTCACCCTTCTACAACCGGATCGTGGGCCCCGAGGTGCCGCCGGGCTGGAAGTCGGCGGAGAAGATGGTGCGAAACGACAGCTTGTATGAGTGGCTGGTGCTCGTGCGCCACAACCCCAAGCCGGTAGCTGGCGCGGGGTCGTGCATCTTCCTGCACGTCTGGCGGGCGACGGACAAGCCGACCGTCGGCTGCACGGCGACGGACGCCGACGCGCTCCTCGGGCTCATCGGCTGGCTCGAGCCGGCGGCGCTGCCGCTCCTGGTGCAGCTCCCCGAAGAGGTATACCGCGGTGTGGCGCAGAGTTGGGGTTTACCGCCATGATCCTGATGTTGGCGCTGGGTGTCTGGGCGGCTGAGCCTGCGCCGACGGGCCCGGGCTGGGTGGACGCTGCGACGGTGGTGCCGGGTCTCCAGGTCGCGCGAAACTGACTCGCCGCGCATCGCAGAGATCTGGCGGCGAGGAGCGCGACACGGGAGCGTCCTGATCGACGGTCGACCTTCGAGACTCGGCTTTCCCACAAAATCCGCATCCATACTATCTTAGTGAAACGCCAGTATTTCGATGGTCGGCCGACGGGTCGCCGTCGTGAGGGTCGCTCTTGTGCCCTCCGGGGCGGCGTACCGCGCGATCCGCTGGGCCCACGTCTGGCGAGCGGTGTGTAG